>WVXT01000032.1 GCA_011773355.1 bacterium | reverse complement strand
AACATTTGCCAGATCTTTATCACTTAGACCCGCGGATCTATACTGGAAGATTTCTACTGCCGTATTTTCCGGCAGGTCGGTTCCTAAAACTATTCTCTCCGAGCCGAGATCATTCACAAACCACATCTTTTCATTAATAGATATCCAAGAGCCCTCTAAATAAATATTCTTGCAAAGTTTTGCAGCAATATAAGCCTCTGTTGAATAGATATGGGCCATACCAGAATGAAAAAGGATTATCGGCAAATCGGGATAAGCCTGTGCCATAGGTATAGTAAGTGAAGGTAAAGCAAATGGAATTCCCGCTCCCGTATGTATCATTAACGGAACTTTATGCCTTTTCGCTGCATCAAAGACTTTCTTTGCATCAGTAGCCAGGGGACTTATCGCATGGCCAATGGTGTGCAGTTTTATGCCGACGAATCCTTCATCTTTTATGAGTCTATCTACTTCTGCATTATATTCTTTTTCGCCCTGGTGGGGATTGACATTTGCAACTCCAAAAATCTTCTTGGGATACTTCTTCATAAGTTTGGCTATGTCATTATGTACTTTCTTGGCGTCAGGGCAGCCCGGGTAAGGTTCAACAAGTCCCGCATCAATTTTGTTCTTTTCTATGGCACCCATCAACGCTTCTTCCGAAGTATCTAAGTCAAACACTTTGCATGGCCCCAAATGCAAGTGAACATCGACTATTTTCATTATTTCCCCTCCTTTCGCTTCGCTCTTTCGCAATGAAAACTTTCCCTATTCTTATCGTATCGCTTCTATAGGCATCACCTCCGAAACATTGTGAAATTAAAATTGCAGAAATTGCTTTGGCTGGTATATCTCTGAATTTCTATCGGCATGCAAGAGGGTAGTAACTGCTGATCAGGTTGCACAGTAAAACTCCGGCTTAACGAAATTAATTACCGGCCAAGGATGGTTAACTTAGAAGTGATAAACTTATTGCCAAGAGTTGTGAGATGAATTAAGAATTGCTTACGATTGGTAAAAACTAACTAAATTCTACTAAAGTGCATATCCCTTGTCAAGCACAAAATTATTTGAAAATAAATATGACCCATATCCCTTCGCGCTCCCACCGTTTACAGCTAAAAGTTCAGATTTTCCCATATCTTTTCGCTATTATTCCAGGCAATGTCGCATAAAACATTGCTGCCTGGACAAGCTGTTCGACTTTCACTTGCTCGTCAGCCGAGTGGGCAAATCTTTCTTCTCCTGGGCCAAAAACAACGGTAGGTATCCCTTTCTCACCCATAGTGTAACTTCCATTACTACAGAATGGCCATAGGAGTATCTTGGGATTCCTTCTAAAAAGGGCTTTATAAGTCTCTGCACAAGAGACGACCAGAGGGTGTTTCCGAGGCAATTCCCAGGCAGTAAAGAATTTTTGCAAAATCTCCAGTTTTCCACCCCTTCCCATAATAGTTCTCAATTCGCGTTTTACACCCTGTTCACTCTCTTTCGTATTCGTCCTCCTGTCCAGGTAGATGGCGCAATTGTCAGGGATGGCATTTAAGGAAGCCTTCTCGCAGTCAATCTTGGTAACAGCTATTGTCCCTTTCCCCAGAGGAGGAATGGAGGAAAGTCTACTGTTCAGTCTTTCTATCTTCTGAATTAATGGCGCCATTCTATAGATGGCATTTTTCCCCTTCCAGGGCGTCCCTGCGTGTGCCGATTTGCCTTTCATGGAAATTTTAAAACCTACCCTTCCTTTGTGTCCCCGAATGATATTGAGACTGCTCGGTTCTGCGAGAATAACAAAATGTGGGTTAATTCTGTCTTTTTTTATTAAATATTCGATGCCTTTACCCCCGGCCGATTCCTCTTGCACACTGCAAGCAACGTATAGCGTATAATCTCCTCTTATACCGAGAGCTACCATTAACTTCCCACCATATATAGCTGAAGCCACTCCCGCTTTATCGTCGCACGCTCCCCTTCCATAAATAGTCCCCCTTCTATACTCCGCTCCGAAAGGATTATGCTTCCAGTTTTTTCTATCACCAATATCCACAGTATCCATATGGGCATCGTATAGGATCCTGACTTTCCCCGAACCGATTCTTCCTATTACATTCCCAATGCCATCTATGAACACTTCTTCAAATCCAGTCTTTTCCATCTCTTTTTTTACCCTAATAGCCATCTTATTCTCTCGACCGGAAAGACTGGGAATCCTCACCATATCTCTCAAAAAATTGACCAGACTTTTCTGGTTATCACTTGCCAACCGTCTTAATCTTTCTGTTCCCAATCGGCGCCTCCTATCGATTCTGTAGGGGTTTGATTCATCGAACCCGCGATTAAAAGGCGTAGCGGAGCACTAACTCTGAGTAATAATCGCCAAGCTTTGCTTCGCTACTACAGTTAGAGTTCGTGGAAAACCGGTTTCAGGAGAGGATATAGTTTCTTATAAATTTTAAACAATTTATCGTATTGTTTCTGGTGTTCTTTAACTGGCTCCACCAGACTGGCCACGTGGACCATTTGTTTACTAATTTCATTTACATTCTTACATAAGCCAATGCCCAGACCTGCCAGCATGGCTGCACCCAGTGTTCCCGTCTCTACCACCCGCAACTTCTCTATACACCTACCAGTGACGTCTGCTCTAATTTGGTTCCACAGGTCAATCTTCGCTCCTCCGCCTGCTATTCTGATTCTATCAACCTTTCTTCCCACGGATTTCTCAGCAATTTCCAGCAAGTGCCTCACGCTGTAAGCCACACCCTCAAGAATAGACCTGATAAAGTGAGCTCTCTTATGCGTCCTGGTTATCCCAATAAAAACTCCTCTGGCGTGTGCATCCCAAATCGGCGCTCTTTCCCCGTGAAGATAAGGTAGAAAAATCATCCCTTTACTTCCAGGAACTACCAACCCTGCCTCACTCAACAGCGAATCCAATCCCGTAAGAGAGAGACCCTCGTTACCAATTGTTTCTTCCAGGCCCATAAGCGCTTCCCCTGCCCATTTCAGAGAATCGCCGCCAGATTGAGTCGGCCCGTAAAGAACAGAAACGGTCTCAGTTATGTTTGAGGGAATCGACATAAGACCGTAAGTCAATTTGGGGACAGAAAGACTCGTAAGCCCCACTATCTCTGAAGTGCCGGTAATGTTAAAAGCCTTACCCGACGCAGACAGCGAACCCGTAGCAAGCATTCCACACAGGGCGTCGCTCCATCCGGCAACTACAGGAATACTCCTAGAAATCCCTAGGCGATTCCCTATCTCCTTTCTTACTCTCCCAGCTACCTCATACGGTTTATAGATTTTAGGAACTATTTCTTCGGAAATTCCCAGAACTTTGAACAATTCACCGGCAACTCTGCCGGTCTTCAAATTAACCATTCCCTTGGAACACCACCTGTCTGAAAAGAAACAGCCTGTAAGTCTGTAGCCAATAAAATCCTTGGCCTGAAGAATCTTGAATGTCTTTTGTAAAACCTGGGGCTCGTGTCTCTTCAGCCACAAAAGTCTGGCAGGAGGCCAATTGGGCTGTATGGGTAGGTCCATACCCAGAAATTTCTCCATTTTTCTCTTTCCTATTTTTTTTCGGATCCAGCGAGCCTCTACAACGCTCCTTGTATCTCTCCAGATAATTGCCCGTCTCAAAATTTTGCCTTCTTTATCCACAAAGACCTGAGTGGGAGTCTGACCGCTCAAGCCTATACCTACAATCGAAGACATTTTTACCTTCGCTCTCTCCTTGAGCTGCCCGATTGCTATCTCCACCGCTTTCCACCACTCCTCGGGATTCTGCTCTATCTCCCGGGAAGCTGCCTGGTAAGTAGGGTAACTGTTGAAAGCCTGGGCGACCATATTACCTTTCAAATCGTATGCACCAACCTTACAGGAAGTCGTCCCTATATCAATCCCTAATAGTATTTCACCCACAATTAACCCCTATATCTTTCTGAAAGATAGTTTGTGAAGAGCACTGGAAATTTTAGCCAATAAACGAGGACGACTCATTTTGTTCCAAAGCCCCGATAAATCGGGGTTCGACCCACGATGAAATCGGGGGAGTTTATTTTTGCGCTTTGCAGTGTCCGAAGTTTTTTGGCGTCGAAAAATTCCTCGGCGATGAACAAACTATCTTTCGTGTATTATCTCTTAGATTTTCTTAAAGGGGCGACCAGTGCCTGGCAGGCTTGGAAAAATATCACTGAATCTACAAGAAGAGCTATAAATTGTACGCCCAAATCTATCCATTTTCTTGCCGTTTGCACATCATCTACATATATTCCCAGAGAGAGACCTGCCTTTCTCACCTTTCCCACCACCTGTTTTATCTTTTCCGTAACCTTGGGGTGGTCTATCTCACCAGGAACCCCCAGCGACTGAGAAAGGTCGTAAGGTCCGATAAATATAGTATCCACACCCTTAACCCGCAGTATATCGTCGAGATTTTCTACTCCCTTCTTCCCCTCAATCTGGACAATCAAAAGAGTTTTTCTATTCGCCTGCTCAAGGTATTTCTCCTTGGGGAGGTGAGAATAGTCGGCGGCACGAGCAAATACGTCCATTCCCCTTTCTCCTAAAGGGGAAAATTTGGATAGATATACTACTTCTTCTGCTTGTTTTCTGGTGTCTACGTGAGGAACTAAAACGCCACTTGCTCCTGCATCCAGCGGTCCCGAAATTGCAGATTCCGATATCTCGGGAACCCTGACTATGGAGTCGATGCCTCTAACTTCTGCCATTCTTATCAAATCTTCCACACTCTCAATGGACAGTGCGCTATGCTCCATATCCAAAATAGCAAAATCGAATCCCGCTAGGCCCACTATTTCCACCATTGCTGGATCGCGAGATTTCATAAAAGGACCGACAACAAATTCCCCCCTGTTCATCTTCTCTTTAATCGGCAAGGTGTTCATAAACTCTCCCTCTCAATTTCTATGGGGTCTCCCACCTTTATTTTCCCTCCCGAGATTACTCTTGCAAATAGACCTTCTTTGGGCATAATGCAATTACCCACTAATTTCCTTATTTCACATTTGGTGTGGCACGCTTTGCCCCGCTGGGTAATCTCGATTACCGCCCTATTTCCCAACTTCAGTTTTGTGCCCATGGGCAGACTATTAAGGTCAAAGCCCCCAGTGGTAATATTTTCGGCAAAATCTCCTGGACCAATCTTGAACTTCGCACTTTTACAACGTTTGAGCTTTGCTATTCGCACCATAAACTTTCTAATATTTTCTATTCCCAAAAGACTCACTTGACGACGGGATAAACCACCATGTGCATCTCCCACCAATCCCCAATTTCTCCTCAGAATTGCCTGTCGCATGGGTTTTTTAACAGTGCCTTTCTTATCACTTCTGTTTATGGAAATGATCCTAATTTTTCCCATTTAAGTTCTACTTTCCCCGCACCACACAGCAGCTAACATACTGAAGACTGTTTTTGCGCATATTTTCTAATTCTTCAATTTTGTAGGGAGCTATTTTTTGGAATTCGGGGTCCATTGTTTCCCGGTTGGAAAAGTTTTGCAAAGCGTATTTCCTTGCTCCTTTAATTTCTCGCGCGATTTCCAGGATGTCCTCATCATTATGGAGACCGGGAACCACCGTGGTTCTGAATTCGTAATCGACCCCAGAGTGGACTATTAAATTAACACTTTCCCTAACCTTTTCAAATAATTCTTTACTCTTTATCCTCGTCGATCTCTCATAGGCATTAAAATTTAAGGGCGCTTTAATGTCCATAGCCACATAATCGACCAACCCTCTATCTATCACTCTTCTTAACATTTCTGGAAAGGTGCCATTGGTGTCGAGCTTTATTTTCATAGCCAAATTGCGAATTTTTCCCAGAAATTCCGGTAAATCTTCAAAGAAACAGGGTTCTCCTCCGGTAAGACATATTCCATCAATCCAATTTTGATGGCTTGTTAGAAGATTGGAGATTACTTCAAAGGGGATTGTCTCATACTGATCAGGACTAAGTATCAATCCTGCGTTTTGACAGTAAGGACATCTGAAATTGCAATACGGCGTATATAGAGTGGAAACGATCTTTCCATCCCAATCGATCAACGAAGTTTCAATCAAGCCCTTTATCAGAATTTTCATCACAATTACACTAAACTTATTCCCGCGCCAGTCAAGGGATTTACAGTAATCTCTTAACCGCCTCTTCGAAAGTGGCTTTAGATCGGTAACCCAAATACTTCTCTTTGATATTGCCTTTTCTGTCGATGATAAAAGTAGTGGGAATCCCTCTAATTCCTCCGTAATCTTGGGTTACACTAACATTACCGGTGACTATAGGGTAATTAATCTTGTAATTTTTTGAAAATTGCTTAACTGTACGGCTATCTCCTCGGTCAAGATTAACCCCGATAATAACTAAGCCTTCGTCTTTATATTCTTCATAGAGCTCTACAAAATCTGGAATTTCCTCTCTACAGGGAGGACACCAGGTAGCCCAGAAGTTGAGAATAATTACTTTTCCCTTGAAATCCGAAAGGGTCAAACTATTTCCCTCAAGGTCTGGAAGAGTGAAATCCGGCGCATCTCCCCATTTCTTTTCAATACTCACCACCTCTTCCGGTTCTCCCATTTCCTCCCTTTCCCTCTCCACCCCACATCCCCAAGCCCAGATGACCAAAAACAAAAAAATTATCCAGCTTTTATACAGTGCTTTGTTCATATCTCCTCCCATTCTGAAACTCGTAGCGACAAAACGGGCAGTGCAGCCCTTTATGGGCGCCCCGATTATCGGGGCGGGCACAAGCCCCTTACTCTACCTACATCGAACCAGAGCTATCGCTCTGCAGCCACATTTTACATTTCCTTCTTATATTTTCCAACGTATTGCCCAGCAACAAAACCCGCAGTAGCCCCCTCACCACAGGCGGTCACTACCTGCCTCAACAATTTTTTCCGCACATCTCCGCAGGCATATATTCCTTTAACCGAAGTTTCCATATTTTCATCTGTGATAATAAATCCTGCCTGGTCCATCTCCACTACGCCCTTAAGGAACCTGCTGTTAGGCACGCTACCTACGTGGACGAATACACCTTTTACTTCTAATGTCAAATCTTTTCCTGTATCCAGATTTCTTACTTTGACACCTTTCACTTCAGTTTCTCCAAGAATTTCAGTCACCACTGATTTCCAGAGAAATTCTATTTTTGGATTGGAAATCGCCCTCTCCTCGCTAATTTTGCCTGCCCTGAGTTCGTCCCGACGATGAATTAAAGTGACTTTCTCTGCAAACTTAGATAGGAATAGTGCTTCTTTTACTGCAGTATTTCCACCGCCTACTACAACAACCTTCCGATTTTTGAATAATGGTCCGTCGCAAGTAGCACAATAGGATACTCCTTTACCAATCAATCTCTCTTCTCCTGGGACTGCCAATTTCCTCGGTCTGGTCCCTGTGGCCACAATTAAAGCTGTGGTTTTGTACTCCTCGTTCTCTGTGTTAATTATTTTCTCCCTTTCCCTTTTGGAGTATATATTTTCTGAAGAGAGCTTGACCCTTACCACTTCTCCGCTTTTAATCTCCACTCCATATTTTTCAGTTTGTTTCCTCATCCTCTCCATCAATTCAGGCCCGCCAATCCCTTCAGGAAATCCAGGATAGTTCTCTATTGCCCAGGCGACTGCTGCCTGACCTCCAGGAACTATCTTTTCCAGAAGCAAAGTTTTCAACCTGGCGCGACCTGTGTAAAGCGCAGCGGTCAAACCTGCCGGTCCACCGCCAATAATAATAACATCATATTTGCTCATTCAGAATTTCTCCAATTTTCGTTTCCAAAGCTTCTTTAGGCATAGCCCCGGCAGTCTGGCCGAGCACTTTTCCATTCTTGAAGATTATGAAGGTAGGAATGCTTTGAATTCCATATTTCGCACTGGTGAGAGGATTTTCATCTACGTTAAGTTTTCCTACTTTCAGGCGACCTGTGTACTTCTGGGAAATCTCTTCGATAGCTGGGGCAACCATTAAACAAGGTGCGCACCATTCAGCCCAGAAATCTACCAGGACAGGTAATTCTGAATTAAGAACTTCCTCCTCAAAATTATCATCATTCAAGACTATTTCCATTCTCCCCCCTTATGTGAATGGGCTCCCAAGGAGTCCCGACCCTTTTCCGCAAAGGTTTTTTATCTATTAATTACATTATGAACTGAAATTTGCCGGTTAGAATCAGAATCCCGAATAGAATCAACAATCCTCCGGTTACTACTGATATCAGCCTTGAGTATTTCCTTATTTTCCGAAATCCCCTCACAAAGAAGTTAACTGCCAGGCCGGAAATCAGGAAGGGAATGGCCAACCCAAGAGAGTAGGAACCCAAAAGAAAGATTCCTTCTCTGACAGTCTCTCGAGTGGAGGCATAAGTAAGTATTGTTCCCAGAATAGGACCAACGCAGGGAGTCCAGCCCAGAGCAAAAACTATTCCCACGATAAAAGAACCTAAAATATTCGTAGGTTTCATCTTTAGATGAATTTTTCTCTCATATCCCAAAAATCTTATTTTGAATAACCCGGCAATATACAAACCAAACACGATGACCAAAATTCCGCCGACAATTCTCAAAAGTTTAAGGTGCGAGAGCACAAATTTCCCAAAATAGGAAGCGGAAGCTCCCAGCAGGATGAAAACTAAAGAGAAGCCAATAATGAATAGAACCATCTCCAAGAAAATTCTCCCGGTCAACTTATTCTTCTGTTCACTGCTACTAACCAGATCATCAATGGAAACACCGGTAATAAAGGAAATGTAGGCAGGTATCAGTGGCAAGATACAGGGGGAAAGAAATGTAAAAAGTCCAGCCAAAAAGGCCATAACCAGGGAAACTTGTTGAGCCATAATATCTCCTCAGATACAATCTATAGACTATGTTTTTTCTCTCTTCCCAATTTTCCCAGCATGATGAGTGCTAAAATGGCAAAAACTATGCCTATGAATTGGGAAGTGGAGAACATCCAGATATGACCTCGGGGGTCACCACGAAAGATTTCGATTATAGAACGACTCACTCCATAGAGAAGGACATAGATCCAGAATAATTGACCATCGAATTTTTTGTAGCGCCTTAAAGTGAGTAGAACGCCAAAAATGACAAATAGATTCAACGAAGAAAATAGTTGTATGGGAATTAGGGGCTCTCCCAGAGACCCTGCCGGACTCTCTGGAGGAAAGGAGACCCCCAGCCAGGAATCAGTATAACGGCCGTAACAGCAACCATTTAGGAAGCATCCTACTCGACCTATGGCGTAGGCTACAGCTACCGCTGGCGCAAAGATATCTACGGTTTTCCAGATATTTAAATTCTTTCTTCTGATTTGCCAGACGCCAATTCCAAAAGCTAAAATAAACCCGCCATAGAAAACGAAACCTCCTCGGCCAAAAATGGTTCTCAGAGGTTCATTAAGAAAACGGTTCCATTCCACAATAATATATAGTATCCTACCTCCCGCAAAGCCAGAGATTAACACCCAGAGAAATAGACTCATTATCTTGTCTATATCGAAGCCTATTCTCTTCGCCTCTCCCCGAACGTAAAAGAAGCCTACAAGACACCCAATTGCCACCATTAATCCATAACTATAAATAGTAAAAGGCCCCAATTTAAAAAGTACTGGATACAACTTCCCTCTCTTGTTTAGGCAAGATTTACCTCGATAATGCCGTAGTATAGTTCCTTATGGGCTCCCGATAAATCGGGACAGGCATAAAGACCTGCAATGCCTATCATCCCGGTTTGTCTTTCTTAGAATGTTTTCTTTCACCCGTAGCTTCGTTTAGTCGAAATATAGTATCTCTTTTTATTATGGAGTTCCGCTCTTATCTCCGCACGCCCTTTCAGAATGGTCAGGTTCTTCATTACCTCTCTGGGATTAACTCTCAGGGCGTGCGAAATATCGCTAAGCGTGCAGGGTCTTCTCTGGAGCAGATTTTTTATATCCATTTCCAGCTTTCCTATATGTCCTCCCTTTAGGACTTTCTTAAATTTTCTGACTACCTCCACTTTCCCCGGCAGTTGCTTCTGGATAGAGGAGAGCTCTTTTTGATTTAGGGCAAAAACTTCTTCTTCCACTGGCGGACGAAGTACAGTATTCAGTTGCACCTTGTCCGGTTTAATCTTTTTTATAACTTCTGCCAATTTATGAATCTCTTCTGGATTATCGTTAATTCCTTTAACCAGCAATACTTCTAACCATATCTTATTCTTAAATTCTTTCCGAAACTCAATTAATCCTTCAATAATTTCTTCTATCTTCAAAGATGGATGTGGCCGATTAAGAGATTCAAAAAGAGACTGGCTTACTACATCCAGGGAAGGAAGAACGACATCTGCCTCCCTTAACTCACCACGCACTTTTTCTTTATTAAGAAGAGAGCTGTTAGTCACTATGGCTACAGGAATGTTTGTGAGTTTTTTTACTTCCCTTATCATTTCACCAATCCTGGAATTTAAGGTGGGTTCACCCGAACCGGAGAAAGTAATATAGTCAATATTCTTCCTTTTGGATAAGAAAGTTCTCAATTCTTCAATAACAGAAGCCTTAGGGACATACTCTTTTCTCTCTAAAGTCAAGTTAGTTGTCCTGCCGGTTTCACAATAGATACAATTGAAACTGCACGTCTTGAAAGGCACAATATCAACACCCAACGACCTCCCCAATCGCCAGGAGGGCACTGGGCCATATATATATCTGGTAATCTCTTTTGTCTTCATCGTTCTTTTCCATCCCTAATTTTGATTCTAATTTTTCCTTGCTTGAAACCTTTTAATCCAGAGAGAAATCCCTTTATCGTTTTTCGCAAAATGTCAGATACAAAAGGATTCAGTTCCATTCGCACACCAGCTACCTCTACTTCTACATCTCCACTCAGACGAGTACAGTCACGCACTCTTTTTTTGCCTTTCACCATCTCTTTTGCCAGCTGGTAGCAAGTAGCAAATCCACAATCACCACAGTCGAGGTCGGGCAACTTGAATGCTTTCTCTACCACCAGGTCGGCTATTTTGGAAATGTCTTTATCAGGATGGAGACCTCCATCACCCACAAAGGAGATCTCCAGGCCAAGAGAAAGTTCTTTCTTCTCGTTTCTCCTTCTTAAACATACAATTTTGGGGAAATTCTTTTTCTCTTTAAAACCTTCCACAATTGCAAAATCGGTATCCAGGGACTGGAGCAGTTCTCCAAAATTGACTTTACCTTCAAAGAATTCCGTTCTTCCCTCCTTAGAGATAGCTATAAGTTGGTCGCAATGTCCTCTGTATAAACCAGTATCTTTATCAGCAAGGTCGAGTGGTCCTTGCGCGTGTTTGACAATGGCTACGGTATAGCCTCTCCTTCTTAATTCTTGCGACAGGTTGATGCCCAGATGTGTCTTACCACTCCCCTTATATCCTACTATCCCGATAACTTTCATTTTAGCCCTTCACTTTCTGACACCATTCCTATATAACTGCAGAAATTATGAACCAGCCACCAAAGCCAATCAGTATCGCACCACATGAACCGAATAGAATCCGGCGTAACTTCTTGCTCCACAAGTGTTTACTCCTGTAAACTACCAGAGATACCAGGGAATACCAGGATAAATCAGACAGCCAGTGGACCACAACGAAAAGAATAATCCCTACGACCCCGAATGTTATCGCCTTAGTCATAAGTGCTGCACCAATTGTTGCCCACCAGAGAAAAAAGTAGGGATTAGAAGTGCTGGTGAGGAAGCCGGCAGTAATCGAACCTTGAGAAAAACTGTGGACTTTTTCATCTATTTCATGGCGGATTCTGAACATACCAGAACCCATATATATAAGGATCGACCCTCCAGCAATACCCACGATAGTTTTGACCAATTCCAAATGGAAAAATCTGGCAAAGCCGAAGTAGATAATAGCTACCAGAGGAAGTTCAATCAGTCCATGCCCCAAAGCAATCCCTATGCCTGCCAGCGGAGATTCATAACCTTTAGATAAGGTCACGGCAAATACGGGACCGGGCATCATAATTCCCGAGAGGCTAATCAGTATTACGCTAAACAGGAATAGTATCAGGGACATATTATGATAGACTTTACCCTTTAGACTTTGAAGTCTCAATCATATGTTCTGGACCGCAGGTCTTGCCCCTCAGCCTTTTCTTC
Organism: bacterium; assembly: GCA_011773355.1. Classification (GTDB taxonomy): domain Bacteria; phylum UBA6262; class WVXT01; order WVXT01; family WVXT01; genus WVXT01. Next base: position 15,248 of record WVXT01000032.1, on the reverse strand, counting down.
TTCTTCTGCCTCCTCTCCCACCAGCGTTCTATCCAGCTTTTCCCTTCCGCTTCATCAATCATCTTAACTAGTTCCCTGACTTTTTCCTTCTCCACCTCATAGTACCATTTTCCTTCACGACATACGGTACTACGAGCTCCCATTATATCTACTCCCGTCTGAAGCAGTGCTGAGACATCATCTTTTCCCAGGGAGCCAAGAAAAAGCGTCCACAGCCCGTGACTATGGGCTCCCTCCACAAAAGTCCTGAGTTCTTCAATCGACATATAATCGAAAAGATGTTTGCCCCCCTTCTGGGCAACATCTATAACCGCTATATCTGCTTGAGAATCGACGAGAATATCCAGAGTTTCTCGGGGAGAGATGGAGCCAATCTCTTTATAATCGGCGAAACTGCATACTGCCACACCAATCCTCTTATCAAACCTTTTTATCGTGTCACCAACTGCTTTAACCATTTTCGCTGCTTCCCTGTAGGAAGGCACCTTGTACAGTCCCACAGTAACATGGTCTCTTGCTCCCGACACAGCTGCTCCCAGCGCTGCCTGTGCTGCTGTGCATGTCATATAGCCAGGAAAATTTCCCACAGTAGCTCCCAGGCGAATTCTCCTGGGGATTTTTTTCCGCACGGTCTTTATCGTATAAGGGAGATTAGCGCCCATAGAACCTTCATGAAGATTTTTTACACTAATCAATCTGGCCCCGGCTTCAACTGCCGCCCGGGCATCCTGCAAAGTCATAACTGGAATCACCAGTTCCATTCTTTTTCTCCTGTTTAATCTAAATTGTCTTAAACATTAGATGGCTCGGGCATCTACAATCGCTTGAGCCAAAATTCCTAACCGACCCGAACCTTTTCCCTAGATAAAGAGCAGTCTTACACTCAATTTTTCCCTGTGATGTCAATGAATATATTATACCCAAAATCTCTGAGTATTCAAGTAAATAATCGATATGCCAGAAATTTCTCTTACTTTTCCTGAAATGCCTGTTAATTCTTTTCTCCAGCCCATTCAATGCCCTGCCCACATAAAAATAGAAGCCTCTTGCAAATTCCACAGGCCCCAATTTACCTATTCTAATCTTCCGTTTTCTTTCAACCCAGATTAACAGAACATAAACACCACCCATTTCGCCTCAAATAGTCCAGAAAAATTTCAACAGATGCGCGGAAGCTGTTCACCCGTAAGCATATCCAAGACTCTTTCTCCTCCCACGCTCGTCTTTACCACCACTCTCCCTTTGTGCCTGGAGACTACGGCTCCAATTATTTGCGCGTCTTTTCCCTGTTTATTCTTCTTGATAGCATTCAGAATTTTTGCGCAATCCTTTTGGGGAACGAAAGCTACCAATTTCCCTTCATTGGCAATATATAAGGGATCGAAACCTAACATTTCACAGACAGCTTTAACCTCTTCCTTGACAGGAATCTTCTCCTCTTCAATCTCTATCCCCACTCCCGACTGTTTGGCTATCTCATTCAGGGAAGTGGCCAATCCACCCCTTGTAGGATCGCGAAGAACGTGAACATTCTTGCTCACCTTCAGGATTTCCGAAACCATCCCGTTTAACGGCTGACAGTCGCTCTTTACCTTTGTTCGAAAATCAAAACCTTCTCTTGCGTTCAAAATGGCAATTCCATGGTCGCCAATTGTGCCGCTTAAGATTATCTTATCGCCAAGGCGTGCATTTTTCGAGGAGATGTCCACGCCTGAATCCACCAATCCTATGCCTGAAGTGTTTATGAATACTTTATCAGCGCCGCCCTTTCCCACAACTTTGGTATCACCAGCAACTATTTTTACGCCAGCTGCCCTGGCAGCCCTGTTCATTGAATCGACAATCCCTTCCAGCTCGTTCAGGGAAAATCCTTCTTCAATAATTGCTGATGCACTCAGATATAGAGGTCTTGCCCCTACCATAGCCAGGTCATTAACAGTACCGTTGACCGCCAGTTTGCCTATATCTCCCCCGGGAAAATATATGGGATCGACCACGTAGGAATCCGTAGTAAATGCAAGTTTGCCCTTGAACTTTAGTACGGCACTATCGTCGAGCTTCGCCAGAGGCAGATTTCTAAATTTCTTCACAAAGCTCTTGATTAGTTGATGGCTAAGCTTTCCCCCGCTTCCGTGCGCCAGCAAAATTCTCTTTGCATCGTCTTCAAATTTTTTAACCATATTTGTAATAGGCTGCACATGTCCCTTCGGAAGAGACCATGCAGGGTCCATAAGGATTTTCGGGAGTACAGATTCTCTTATATAATTTGCACTGTGTTGGCTTCTTTACTCCCCGCAGCACCTGTCCACAGGCACAATCCGGATTCTCCTTACCTTTCTTTACTTTTGGCTGGAACTCTCTTTCCGCGTCATAGTCATAAAATTTCTTTCTCAGCCTGAGACCACTCCTGGGGATAATTCCCAGCCCCCGCCATCTAACATCGGTTACTTCAAACACTTCGGATATCAACTGCTGAGCAATTATATTCCCTTGCGGATGAACGGCACGAAAATATTCAATTTCCACTTCGGCTCTGTTCTCTTTTATTTGCCTCAGTAGCATATATATAGACTGCAGAACGTCCAGCGCTTCAAATCCCCCAATTACGCAGGGAACGTTATATTTCTGGGCTATGAATCTGTACGCGTCACTCCCTATGGTAACACTCACGTGCCCCGGGCATATAAAACCTTCTATGTTCAGTTCTTTTGACTTCGACAAAGCCTCCATTGCTGGAGGAATCAACTTGTGCGTAGAGAAGATAAAAAAGTTATCAATTTTCTCTTTCTGTGCATCCATCACAGAGGCAGCGATAAGGGGCGAGGTAGTCTCAAAGCCAATAGCCAAAAAGACAACTTTCTTATCAGGATTCTCCCGGGCAATCCTTAAAGCTTCGCTGGGACTATAAATAATCCTCACGTCAGCACCATTCGCTTTCTCCTTCTCCAGGCTGGAGTTTGTCCCCGGGACTCTTACCATATCCCCAAAAGTGGTAATTATCATCCTCCTATCCCTGGCTAATTCAATCGCCTTATCAATGTCTTCCTGGGATGTTACGCAAACCGGACAACCGGGACCGGACAGGAGATTTACATTCTTGGGAAGCATTCCCTTCAATCCTTGCTTGAATATCACCATTGTATGGGTACCACAGACTTCCATAAGGTTGACTTTTAAGGAGTCGAATCTCTCTATCTTTTTAATTATCCTTTCCGCTATAGTTCTGTCTCTGAACTCATCAACGAACTTCATGCCATCTCCCTTAAAAGCTTTAGAGTCTCTTCTGCTTCTTTCTCTCCAATCTTCTCAATAGCAAATCCCGCATGGATTAGAACGTATTCACCAACTCTTACGTTATTCACCATGCGCACGTCGGCCTGTCTTCTTACTCCCGCCATATCCACCTGAGCCAGATTATCCTCTATTTTTAATATTTTCGCTGGAATAGCCAAACACATTTCCCCATCCTCGTTCCGTTACTCCTTACAAATGCGAGGGGATTTGGTGTAGCGAACATTAGAATTTTTAGCCAAAAATCGAAGATTAGAGTTTAGCCGAAACTGACCGAAGGGAATTTCGGTAAACTCCTGAGATTTTTGGCGGTGCTCGCAGAGCAAAAAATTCTCAGCGAGCGAACCAAATCCCGAGTCACTTTTTGGCGTTAAGAAATTCCTAAAGCGATGAGCAAATTATCTTTCAATCTTATTCTTAACTATTTCGTTAGCTATTATCGCCTGACCGAGTGAAACTCCTCCGTCGTTAGGGGGTATCTGTTTTTGATAATAACATATGAATCCTCGCTCTGTCAATTTCTTGAGGGCAAGGCCTAAAAGTAATCTATTCTGAAAGACGCCGCCCGAGAAGGCTACTCTATTGATACCTGTCTTTTCCTCAATTTTTGAACTAACATCCTTTATTATATCAGCAATCGAATTATGGAATTTAGCAGCAATAACCGATTTAGGGACACTCTTTTGTAAATCGTCAACAATCCCTCTAATAATCCCCGCCGGGTAAACGATGAATCTGCCTTTCTCCTCTTGTATTTCATATCTGTACTTTTGAGTTGGCAAATTTCCCCAAGAATCGGGCAGCTGGTGAGCCGCACTTTCCAGTTCCATCGCCGCCTGACCTTCGTAAGTATTAACGTCGCATATTCCCAGAAGAGAAGAAACTGCGTCAAAAAATCTCCCCACACTTGAAGTTAAAGGAGAATTTATTCTCTTGTCTATCATTCTCAGAATAATCGGTATTTTCTTTTTCCATCTGTCTGTAAAATCTATGCGGGGAAATCTGTTACCAAAAGCATCCACCAGAAGACTTACTGCCATTCTCCATGGCTCATCAACCGCCCTGTCTCCTCCGGGTAAGGGAAGATACTTCAATTGACCAATTCTCAGAAAATCCCTGCAATCGGCAACTAAGAACTCTCCTCCCCAGATATTCCCATCCGCACCATAGCCAATTCCGTCAAAGGCCACGCCGATAACTTGCTGTTTCACTCTGTTTTCTACTAAACAGCTAACGATGTGCGCGTGGTGGTGTTGAACTGCAATGCGCATAACTTTGGGACTTCGGCGGGCAATGTCCAGGGCGTATTGAGTAGAAAGATAATCTGGATGGAGGTCATGAGCAACTATTTCTGGGGTAATGTCAAACAGTTTCTCAAACCGCTGAAGCATCCGTTCATAGGACTGGAGAGTTTTATGATCTTTTAGGTCCCCTATATACTGACTGACAAATGCATAATTCTCTTTGGTCAAACAGAAAGTATTTTTCAATTCAGCGCCACATGCCAGTATAGAGGCTACTTTTGAGTCCAATTCCAGCGGAGAAGGAACATAGCCCCTGGCCCTACGGATGAGAATGGGCCCTTTTGAAAATATTTCTACAATCGAATCATCGCACCTATTGTAGATATCCCGATTGTGGATAAGGAAGTAATCTGCAATATGGGAAAGGTTATCGATTGCCTCCTGGTTACTAATTTCGATTGGCTGGTCTGAGAGATTACCGCTGGTCATCACCAGAGCCCAAGGAGAAGGATAGAAGCTACGCAACAGTAGATAGTGTAATGGAGTATAGGGAAGCATCACTCCCAGATAGTTATTATTGGGAGCCACCAAATCGGAAATTTTTGCGCCTTCTCTTTTCTTAAGAAGAATAATCGGCTTCTGCCAGTCAGAAAGCAACTCCTCCGCTTGTCGAGAGACTAAACAATGTTTCTTTGCTGTCTCTATGTCTGCAACCATAATAGCAAAAGGTTTATATGGGCGTCCTTTTCTTTTTCGAAGACTTCCTACGGCAACACTGTTTGTAGCGTCGCAAGCCAAATGGAACCCACCCAGTCCTTTGATTGCCACAATCTTTCCTTTTTTTAGAAGTTTAATAGTAGCTTCAAGTGCCCCCAGCCCTTTAAAGATAGATTCGTAGCCCAGCGACTTCCTTTCAGCTTTTTTACTTCTTACGAGCTGTATTTCTGGACCGCATCGGGGACAGGCATTGGGCTCTGCATGGTACCGTCTCCATAGTATATCCTCGTACTCATTCTGACATATAGAGCACATACGGAATTTTTTCATCGTGGTAAAAGTACGGTCGTAAGGCAAATCCTTAATTATGGTAAATCTCGGCCCGCAATTCGTACAATTAATGAAAGGATAATAGTGCCGACGGTCGGAACGGTCTTTCAATTCCTTGAGGCACTCCTGGCAAAAGGCTATATCCGGGGAGATGAGTACTTCCTTTCTCTGACGGGAAGTGCTTTCCTTGATAGAGAAAGATTGAGAACCGTGAGGAGGGCGATAGGTTATCCTTTTCTCTTTTATCTCAGCTGGAGCGGGTTTGCGTAAAGTAATTTCGTCATAAAATTTCCTTACCTTCCTTTTATCTCCTTCTACTTCCATCACCACGCCGGCTGTGGTATTTTTCACCCAGCCTCTAAGCCCGAACTCTTCGGCTAATCTATGAACAAAGGGACGGAAACCAACTCCTTGAACAACGCCCTTAACCGTTATTTTCGCTCTAGTTTCCATAATTTATACCTCAAATATTCAGTTAATAATCGGACGAATACAGAAAGCCAGACGGGTACACAATCCGCCACATGAAAATATAGTATCGGCAGATACAGGGTCAGAAAAAGAGAAAAACGAGGTTTCCTGAGAGGAGAGAAACTTTTTAAACAATAATAATAAAAAATGGTTAAAATATCAAGTAATTTTTAAAATGAGAGGATAGGAAAAAGGGACAGGCTACTTTCTTAATAGAGAATTTTTCCGCCATTTAGGAGGTAAATTTTATCGGTAAGCGTTTTCAAAAAATTCATATCATGGGATGCGATTATGAACGAGGGACCATTATTTTTGAGATAGTCGAGCACCTTGTGAGTGGAACGTTCATCCAGTCCCGCTGTGGGTTCATCCAGAAGAAGAATCTCCGGCTCCATAGCCAGCACTGTAGCCAGGCAGACAAGCCGTTTCTCTCCCCAGGATAGCTTATAGGAAGCCCTATCTATATATTTTTCCAGGCCTAACAAGTCGGATATTCTGCTAACTATTTCCCTGGCCTCCTTGTGTGTTTTTCCCAGATTTAGCGGTCCAAAAGCAATGTCCTCGGCCACCGTGGGACAAAACAACTGGTGGTCAGGATTCTGGAAAAGGAAACCTATCCTTCTTCTCACATCTTCAAAATCTTTCTCCGTTTGGCGAACTTTATTAAAAATTTCAATTTCACCTTCCTGGCGTTTTAATAAACCCATAATAAGATAAAAAAGTGTCGTCTTGCCCGAACCGTTCGGCCCAACAATGCCTACTTTCTGGCCCTTTTCATATAGAAAATCAAGGTCATTAAACACCAACTTATCCCCGGGATAAGCAAATCCAAGTTTTTGTATTTTTATCATGGCAACCTCCAGAAATTATTACCTAGTTCCAGTGTCACCAGGCCCGCGGCTACAAGGATCATAGAAACAAGGAAGATAAGATCCTTCCTGGTCAAATGAGTGAAATGTTGAAGCAAAGGAAACTTCCCCGTAAAACCTCGACAAAGCATAGCCTGATAGACTTTTTCCGAATGCTCGTAACTCTTCAGTACAAGCATGCCTACCAGGTAAGCATAACTGCGATAAGTATGAACATTGGTAGCCGGCCTAAATGCCCTCATTTTCATTGCGTTATGTAACGCAGAATAGTCTTCATGTAAGACGCTTATGTAACGATAACAGAAAAAGAAAAGACTTACCAGTTTTTCAGGAACCTTCAAATGCCTGAGAGCGTGCACCAGCCGAAAAATAGGTAATGTTGCAACCAGAGCTATTGTGGAAAGTACAATGGCGTTGGCTTTGAGCGTTATAGTGAGCGCGTAAGAGATCCCTTCCGAGGTTGCCGTCAAAGGCCCGATGGTGAAGATACTCTTACCTTCAACGCTGAATGGCAATATAAGCCAGAGAAAAAGAATGAACAAGTTAACTGCCAGGAGCCTTTCCAAAAGTGGCCTTACATTGAGTCGGGCAAATAAGATAAGAACGACGCTTGCCACAAGCGAAATAGAAGGCACAGTCAATCCTTTGGCTATCGCCACTATGACGATAAAAGGAACAAGACTTATCAGTTTGATTCTTGGATCCAGGGAATGAATCAGCGATTTTCCTTCCGAAAATTCTTCAAGATGCATACTACTTTTCCTCCGAAGCTCTCAATGTTTACTTCTATATCTGAAATAGATTCCTACGCCCATAAGCCCGAGTATGTAGCCCAGGCCGCCGATGATATCTCGAACAGATGGTTTTTGCATCTGCTCTTCAATTTTTAAGAGTTTATTCATAATGGTAGCGGTTTTCTCTTCTACTATCCTCTCCATGAGGGCTTCCAGCGGTTCACCATAAACTTTAGTTGCTGTTTCGGGCATTGCCTCCATTTTCTCTGTTTTGACCCTCTCCGGGGGCGACTTTCCTGGCACCTTTGCTGTGCCCATGGCCTCCCTTACCTCATCTTCGCTGAGCAAGTATTCATTCTTGTGGCCCATACTGGCATTAAGCACTATGCGCAGGCCAGTGGCTTGAGGTATTTTGAAGGAAAATTCACCGTTCTTATCAGTTCTACCTATAAGAAGCAGTTTGTTATTTTTGGCATCAAAGACCTCTACTGTGGAATCGATTACCTTTCTTCCGTCATTGAAATAACTCTCCGTGTAGACCACGCCCCTTTCAGCATAAGCAAAGATGTTTACTTTATGGGCCAGTCCATTGCTGCCAACTAGTAGTAACAGTATTAACCCGATTGAGACTTTCTTAAAAACGTCCATAACTGTTCCTCCCTTAGATCTTGGCCTTTCCAGTCAAAAGTTCTGGCCTTATTTTTTTCAGAGAAACCACTGCTGTGGCAGTTATCAGCCCCTCGATAACCATAACTGGCAAATGAGCAATCACTACTAATTTTGCTACTGTCAGGAATGCTTCTCCCGTAGTCACCAGACTCAGGGCTACTAATAAGGCACTTCCCAGAATACCGACCACACCGCAAAGGAAGGCAGAAAACAGAAGTATATAAGGGTTATGCTTAATTGTGAAAAGCCTGAAAAGGTAAAAACTGACTACTGCCGGTAGCGCAATGTTGAAAGTATTGACTCCCAGGGACGTAATTCCACCGAACTGGAAAAGTAGCGCCTGCAGGCTCAGTCCCACGAGAATTGCCGAAAAGGCGGGCCAGCCGAGCAACAAACCTACAAGACCATTTAAGACAAGGTGGGCGCTCGAGGGGCCAATAGGGACGTGGATGAGCGAGGCTACAAAAAAAGCGGAAGTTAAAACCGCTACCTCAGGAATTCTTTCATAATCCATTTTCTTAAGTCCCAGTGAAACCCCACCAGCACTTAGTATCACACCGGTTAGCAGGACAGGAGCAGAAAGCACACCTTCTGAAATATGCATAAATTATCCTTTGTAATAGCCAAGCCCCGGAAAGAGACCCTGTTTTTTATTTCATTTCATGTGTCTTAATCCAGAGCACAGCTCCTATTTCCACCGATTTGTCTTCACCTTTATACTTTATTTTCTTCTTATCTTCATTGAGAGCAGCAAATCCCCACCAGCCGGCCTTCGGCATAGCGTAGGTAAACACGCCACTCTTATCGGCTTTTACGACTTGCGTAATCATCGGGTCAGCAGGCCACTTGACCTTACCCTTCTGGTTGTAGTACTCAACTTCAACCTCTGCATCGGGAACGGGTTTCCCGTTGACTTTTACAATCCCTTGAAAAACATTTCCCGCCCAGAGTCCGTAAGGCCTGGTTAAAGGAATGATTTCTGTTTTTAAGCCAACTTCTTCGTCCCAGCCTTCCTCCATACTCAGTGAATTTAAAATTACTTTGGTATAGTGAACAATAAAACAATCTTCTGCTGGTTCCCAGTAAGGTTTAGGCTCCACGTAAAATATGTGGTCCCCTGGACGTTTAATTTTATAAGTGGTCTCCCAGGTGGAAAACCCTTTTACTTTTTTCTCCTTAAGAGTGGCCAACAAATCCTCTCTCTTGCCCATAGCCATTACCCCGAACCGAGCTGGTTTCTCCATGCTCATATAATGGCCTTCCATCGGATGTATGAACATAACTTTCAAAGTTATGTTCTTGTTGTCGGCTTTGGTAACCATATCATCAGATGGAATTACCATCCCAAAATGGGCCCCCAGGATACCAAAATTACCGATCAGAAATAAAATTGTGAAAATCAGGGTTCTAAAAAGCATTGCTTTTGATCTTTTCATCGTTATTATACCTCCTTTACTGAACTAACTCAAGTATTAATTTTTGATAGCACAAGCCCCCTTCTCAAAGTCAGCCTGGAAGAATTTTTAGAAACTTAATACCGCCTACATAGAAAATAGATTATTGTCCACACTTGGTGTCTCATCATTTACCTGGTATTCACCCCTCAGAGAGACATTTTCTATGAGGTCATATCCCAATCCTATAGTGATTCTAGTTACTCTATCACCTCCTTTGGGTTTCCAATAACCATAGCGGACTACTCCGTAAGCTTTTTCTGTTGCTTTACCCAGTAGTTGTAGGTATAAACCTTCGTGTTCATTTTTACGGGCACCAGAGACTTCTTCTTCTCCTTTAACAAATTCTCCTTTCATCTCCAATCGCTCATAAGCAAATTGAACATCTCCTCCAATTCTTGAAAGCGCCTCATCAGCTGCGCCATCCAGATAAGGGCCCTGGACATAGGAAAAGCCTAGCTCAAGGTCTTTTATGGGCGAAAACCCCAAACGACCACCTACTGTTTTGCTGTTGTTGTTATCGGTTATTTGATTGACAGGAGCACCACTCTCTTCTCCCATTCCATTCACCACATACACGTTGCAATTTAGACGGGGTGCAGAGCCGTGGAGATTTACTCCTGCGTCTCCCCAACCACCATCCATCATCAATTCAGTAATAAGTGGCGGCGTGACCAGTTTTCTGTCCGGGGTGACGAAGACCTGATAATCGACGCCAAAAGGCATGTCCAGTAAACCGACTTGTATTCCCAATTTATCTTCTTCAAGCAACTTGAAATCGACCAGCGTTTGACCCAGACCCACCTCTTCTCCTTCCACCACAACTGCACCTTCAAAAGAGACTTTTGCAGAAAATTCAGAGACAAAGTCAATCTCAAACGGACCCATACCAAAGGCTGTGTCCTCTCNNGCAAAAACAGGTACTGTAGTTACGCACAAGGCCAAAAATAAGAAAAGAGGAATCCTTTCTCTCATTACTCATATCCCTATTTTATAGTGTTTCCTCACCATCTAAAAAGGGTCTCTCCTTGCTCCTCTCGCGTTTTTCGCTTTTCGCAGCCGCTCCTTCCCCCCGACTATTTGATACATTTTTTGAAATCGTGTTACGAATAACGAAAAAAATAATACCGCTATGCTATTTCCTTGCCGGTCGTAGCCATAGTTAACGACCCGTGTTTGACGCCTTTTGTTGACTTGAGACTATAAGCCAATTCATCCACTTCCCTGGGCTTACCCTTCACTACCACTATCTCCAGACAATTGTCTTCATCCAGATGAATATGCTGAGAGGAAATGATGAGCCGGTGAAAATCGTGCTCGACATCAGTCAATTTATTTACTAATTCTCTCCTGTGATGATTATACACTAAAGTAATCGCTCCCACCACTTCTTTGCCCTCTATCCACTCTTTCTTGACCAAACTCTCTCTAATTAAGTCCCCGATCGCTTTAGAGCGAGTGGGATAATTCTTGTCTTTGATATGTTTATCAAATTTGGTCAAAAGTTCTTTCTCTACTGATACACCAAAACGAGCTAGATCTGCCATGGCAAGGCACCTCTATGTTACCTTTTCTAAAAATGTAGCACAATTTGTTTACTCATGTCAAGTATTTTTTTACTCGCCTTCGATAGTCTGTAAGTATACATTTTTTCCCTTGATGATTTCTAAATCATCATCACCGCAATTAGGACATTCTGAAGAGGAAATTCGCAGCGAATCTATTTCTATTCCGCAAGCCAGGCATTTTGCCCGCAACGGTTCTTTTTTGATTTCTAATTCTGCTTTCTCGGCAATAGTACCGGGCGTAACGTGGTCCGTTAAACTATGCCTGAGAAGATCTTCTTCAATTCCCGAAGCTTCTCCAACTATTATTACAATCTTGGTGACTACTTTCAGATTATTCTTTTTTGCCTTATCTTCTACTATGCGGAATAAATCCTGAGCTATACCCAATTCATGCATATAGACCTCGGAGGAGACTTTCAAACTCTTTCCAACATTCTAATAATTTTTTCCAAACCTTCTCTTACTGGTCGGGAAATTTCTCTTCCAAATTCTGTAGTTTCCGGCTGTATGCCCAAGACAAATACATCTGCAGACGTCTCTTTGTATAAATATTTCGCTACCAGATTCAAACTCACCTTATGCGTGGAAAGAGACTCATCCTTTATATCGTCTTTTTCCATAATTTTTATCGTTCCCGGAGGAGCATTGAAGTCGACCGCGTCAATCAAAACTATTGTATCTGGTTTCTGTTTAACAATCTTTCCTAAATAATTTTCAGGAGCTTCGCCGACATCAAACAAAAATAGAGAAGGCAGAAGATCCTTTACTCTGCTTATTATCTCTGGACCGACCCCATCGTCGCCACGTAAAGGATTCCCGATACCCACAAGCGATACTTTGCCCTGGAGTCTATTCTTGAGTTTTGCCAGTTCCATTCTTAGTTAATTATTCTTCTGAATTCTTTTTACCCCAGATGTCTTCAAGCAGAACCTCTCGCCGACAGCGGGGACAGAGGAGGCGAAAGATGTGCGCCCTCCTCAAAGGAGGACCTATTATCGGCGGGGGTTTTACTAATTTAAGCTCTCCGGATGCGGAGATTAGTAAGGGCATGTTACCGTATGCCAGTGGTCCTAGCTTTCTTGCCAAAAAGTAAAGGTGGTCTTTGGCTCCAATCACTTTGCCACACTCTTCACAAACCAGCAATTCCTTTTCTACCTTAACTTGCGCCTCATTTCTATTAAATAGAGCCAAATCATACTCTGCGGTGAGCTTTATTCCCTTTTCCGTAATGCAACTCGCCTGGCACTGCCCGCAGAAAATACAGATGTCAAAATGCAAAACTAACCTACGCATAGGTGGTTTTGCCTTAGTATCATCTGTGACGTCGATTACCTTTGCTGGACAAACTTCTGCACAGGCACAGCAGCCGACGCAATCTTTCTCATAAAATTCCGGCTTCCCCCGAAACTTCTCCTGAGGCACATGCGGCTCATAGGGAAATTTCGTTGTATACGGACCCTTTATAATTGCTTTAATTGCTTCCTTTAATTCCCGTAATTTCGGATACCTCATCCCCTGCGCTCCTGGCGAGAACTTGTTTGTTTGCCCTCCTGATACTTATCGCAGACTGATTTATCCCAGAGTTTTACTCCCGAAATATGTGCTCCCCGAGCAATGGCATGTGCAGATACTGGGGCGGTCAATATTAAGAAGACAATACAAAGTAAAGCTTTAATTCCACTAGCAGTAAATCCGCGGAATAGAAATAGCCCAAATAGAATACTACAGGTCCCCAATGTTACACATTTGGTAGAAGCCTGAAGGCGATTGTACACGTCGGGAAGCCTCACCAAACCAATGCAGCCAAAAAGGTCAAATATCAGTCCCACGGCGATAAATATGTACCCGATTATTTCTAATATCATTCCTCGAACCCCTTTCCTTCAAGGTATTTAGCTAAGGCAATAGTAGCAATGAAACTCTGCAAAGCCCAGGCAATACCAATATCAATATACCAGGGCCTTCCTGTAGGAATGCCCAAAACAGCACAAAGACCAACAATTAATATTCCCAATATATCAATGGAAACTACCCTGTCCGCTGGAGTAGGACCTCTCAAAATTCGATATAGACAAAATATGCAGCAGAGGAAAAGGATAAAGAAAAAGCGCATAAGACTAACTGACTGCCACTCTAAGAGCGAAGTGGGAGGATAGAGGATAATTCCCAAAAATAATGCAGCCATTATTAATAACCCTATCAGCCAGCGCAACCTTCTGTTCATTTTTGCATCTCCTTTAGTATCTAGAGTGGTCGACCACTTTCCCCCTCGCCCTTACCCTTTCCCCTAACGGGAGAGGAAATACTTTATAGTGCCGAATCTATTCGAAAATTCTCCTTAAAATGGGTTCGAATCTACCCACAATCAATTCTGTGGCTTTTTCTATATCCTTATCCTTCACGTCAATCCAGTGGACATAAAGGACTCCTTCTTCCTGGTCCACATCTACGCTTAAAGTCCCGGGCGTAAGCGTGATGGAATTAGCCAGAAATGTCAAACCTGTGTCCGATTTTAGACTTGTCTTGACTTTGACTATTCCTGGATTAATTGGAAGATCTGGATGGCCTACCCGATAGGCCACATCAAAATTTGCTTTCATGCATTCCCAGATAAAAATGGGCAAATAATAGAGCAACCAAAAATATCGTTTGGGATGTCTGAAAAGATATGGACGCTTGACAAACATGTCCCCGGTCATAAAGGCAACAAATATTGCCACCAGAATTCCAATTGAAACGTGCTGCCAGTCTGGTGGCCAGGTTAAGCCAAACCAGACTAATATCGCCAGAAAAAATAAGACAATCCTACTTTTCACTATCGTATACTCCCGAAAATAACCTGGGCGTAATTATTACCATTCACTAAGACCTCAGTGGCTAAATTAAGAAAATTCTTCTGTATCCCAGGGATTAATAGTAATCCTCCAAATATGCAAATAATAGACAAGGCAATCATCGATAATTTCATTGTTAGAGGAACTTCTCTTATTCCCTTCAATGAGTTCTTTAACTGTCCAAAAAACGCCAATCTCTGTACTTTCAAATAGTACGCTAATGTTAATATACTCACCAGGACAGCGATAGCAGCAAAGATAAAATGCTCAGCTTGAATTGCAGCCAGAATAATCAGTAATTTGGACCAGAAACCGCTTAGAGGTGGTATACCGGAAATAGACATTGAACCAACCAGAGAAGAGTATCCGGTAACTGGCATTTTAGAAGTCAGACCGCCCATCTTCCTTAAATCCCGTGTCCCGGTAGCGTACTCTATTGAGCCTGAATTTAAGAAGAGTAAAGACTTAAAGGTAGCATGATTGAACAGATGGAATAGTCCAGCTAAAATTCCCAGGGTCGTTCCCATACCTATCCCCAAGACCACATAACCTATCTGACTGATACTGGAATAGGCAAATAATCGCTTGATATCTTCCTGTCCCAAAGCCAGAAGCCCACCCAGAATCATAGAGATGGTTCCCAGGACCATCAGGATATAAGATGAAATAGCGCTCATTCCCAGAACATTGAAAAAGATTCTGGCCAACGCATAAACACCCAGAGCCTTAATCAATACCCCGGAAAGCATCGCTGATATGGGAGCAGGTGCCGAAGGATGGGCGTCAGGTAACCAGGCATGAAAAGGTACTAGAGCTGCTTTTAAACCGAAACCCATGAGAAATAGAACGCTGACAAAAAGGACTATCTGACCCCCTCCTCTTTCTGCCAAAGTGCGAGAAATATCTGCCATATTTAGACTGGAGGTATAACTATATAATAAAGCAATGCCCAGGAGTATAAAAGAGGAAGCTAAACTTCCCATCACCATATATTTGAAAGAAGCTTCTAACTCCTCATGCTCCACCCCGAAAGCAACCAGGGCATAACTTGAAATAGCGCCAATTTC
>WVXT01000100.1:3229-13539 GCA_011773355.1 bacterium | reverse complement strand
CCAGCCACAAAGAACACAGATTTCACCCCCAAAGTATCCATAACTGCGCCTCCTATTAAAGGGGCTGCTATCATACCCGCGCTCATCGCTGTATTGAATAACCCCATGGAAACTCCCATTCCTAATCTTTTACCCACTTCTACTGTTATAGCTGCCGCAGAAGGCATCCCTATTGCTCCACCCAGCCCCATGAGACAGCTTATGAATAATAACTGCCAGAAGTTACGAGCAGCTGGCGTCAGCAACAATGCCAGCGCTGCCACAATCGAACCTGTCAATACCATAAATATCTTATTATACCTATCCGCCAACCTGCCAAAAGGACCCTGCAATAAGGCAACAAGAAATATATGAAAAGAAATTATTATTCCCACCTGAGAAGAGGTTATATTTATCCCCGAAGCAAAAATCGGCAGAAAAGCCATTATTCCCCCTCTTGCCACCGCGCTAATAACCCTATAAAGAAGGAGTCCCTTCATAACCCTATTTTTGATGATTTCTTTAAGCGGAATAGGCTTATCCGTTTTAATTGTTCCCGAAAATCTTTTTTCCGGCAAGAACATTAAAGTAATCAAAAATGCAATTGCCGTTAGACCTCCCATCGCGTAAAATACCGATGCAATTCCAAATGACTCATTCAGAACACCACCCAGAATAGGGCCGGAACCCATGCCCAGAAGAAACGACATATTGAACATCCCCATATACCTGCCCTCTCTCCCTTCCTCAGCAATCTCCCCGACATACGCCATGGCCACAGGAATGACCATCGCTGAGGCAAGTCCATGAATCAGCCTCACAGACGTTAGATAATAAACGTTAGCAGCAAAAATGTACACTAAGGAAATTACAGAATACATTAACAATCCCAGAGTTATAAATCCTTTTCTTCCTTTCTTATCAGAAAGTTTTCCGATTATGGGCATAAAAATTGCCCGGGTAAGGGAATAACCGGAAAATATTATCCCCAGCCATATACCGGTTGCGCCCAAATTTCTTGCGTAAATCGGCATCAG
This sequence comes from bacterium, assembly GCA_011773355.1. Classification (GTDB taxonomy): domain Bacteria; phylum UBA6262; class WVXT01; order WVXT01; family WVXT01; genus WVXT01. The sequence goes on along the minus strand of WVXT01000100.1, from coordinate 12,523 downwards.
GGGAGCAATAATCCCCAGTCCCAGCATTGCCGCAAATACCGAGATAAATAGAACAGTAAATATTCTCTTTTTCATAAAACTTTTATCTTCTTATTGACTCCTTTTATCTAATCTCTATGAGATTTTTTCCGACCAAAAAGCATAGAAATTCCAGCAACTACGATAACCAAAGGCCAGAGAACGTCCCAGAAATTCCCGGTAATCACTCCTAAATTTTTTAATAAAAATAATACCCCTACAACGATTACCAGTAAGCCAATCAACATACTTGCCCCCTTTCTTAATCACTTACAATTACTTCTCCCATAAGCTGTCTAATCACCAAAGTCAATTTGGAAGGCGATGTTTCAAAAGTATCAGACTTATACTCAACTTCCGGAGACAAACCAGATTCTCGGTTTTCAAAAATCTTCACCTCACCCATAACAGCCCTTGCTTTGACCATGAGTGGCTGTTTCTTACTTGCTTTTATTTTCACACTGCCCATTTTAGACGATATCTTCAGGATATTGTTACCTTCCCGTATGATTGCGTCTTGAATGTCAATCTTCACTTCCCCTAACGCAAGCTCAATTTTACCCGAACCCAATTCCTTCCCCTTGAAGTCAAAATCATAAGAGCCAAGCTTACGACTTATTCTTATCTCACCCCCTTCCACTTCCGGCTCCGCTTCTTCTTTTAACCAACGGAACTTACCACGAACTTTGCGGGAAACGCGAATGACTTCTATCCCCAACGCAATCAACAATAACGGCCAGTAAGTCCTGATAATCTCCAATATATCCACATCCACTACGTTAATGTTGTTCAATAGAAACAATAAACCCAGCAACAAAAGTATCAACCCAACTACAATATTCACAATCTTTTCTCTCCCTTTACTCTAACTATTAAATCATTGCGCTTCTTCAACTACATAAGGAGCTCTATTATCCGGTGACTCCTTTTTAATTTTTAACTTAAGCCCTGTGAATTTACCGCCATTCCCATCCACCAGCGGGGTCAATGCATCCGCAAGTGACTTAGCGCTGATATACATACTTTTTGTCCCTTCTTCCCCTTCCACTTTAACATTTACAACCGGCGCAAATCCACGAAAGGTGTTTACCACGAATGGCTCACTCACAATCTCCACTACAACTTCCTCAACACCAAACCGCATAAACTCTCTCTTTTCCTGTTCCATTCTCCCTCCTTTCTAAAATTATTTCTCTAAAGTTATAATCTCTTCACAGTAGGGTGTGTAAGGCCTTATACTATCATAATTCCTATCAAATTTCAATCTCGAATCAATCCTGGAAAGAAAAATCTGCACTGGTTTATGATACGCCTTCTTACAAACCACTCTCGTATCCAAACCAAACTTTTTACAACTCTCTAAAATAGGACAATAATTCCACCACCTCATTACCATTTTCTTATCCGTTTTGTCAACCACCTCCCCATCCTTTGGCACCGAAATCCCCAAATACTCTTCATAAAAAATCCTGTATCCATCCTCAACGACATCTCCCGTTTTCTCTATCTTATCCAGCTTGTCATCCAACCACCCCAACCTCTTCTCAATCACACATCTCTCCAAATACCCCAAAGCCCTCTCCAAACCTATTTCATCACCAACCACCAAAACAGTTTCAAATGCTCCGTTAAAGTCACTTTCTTTGTCTTGATATCTTTCCGAAATAACCTGATGATATTTCTCCTTCATACTTAGCCCCTATTGACCCGAACGCAAACGGAATCTTTCAAAAACAATCCAAGACTTCTTGTAATGAAAATTGCGCGCCTGAGAGGAATCGAACCTCCACACGCGGCTCCGGAGGCCGCTGCTCTATCCATTGAGCTACAGGCGCAAAATTTATCCCCCTCACCTTCATCCTCTCCCCGAGGGGAGAGGAAAACTTCCTACTACCCCTCACTCTGACCCTCTCCCCTGAGGGGAGAGGATACAATTAATAAAGGTGGAGGGTGAAGAGGATTTGGCCGCCGGCGATGAAACCGCCGAGGTCCTGGTAACCGAGATTTGACCAAGACGGGACATAATTGTAACCGCAAAAGAGGAAAATGCGGAAGGGCCCTCGGAAAAATTCTACTCCACCCGAACCACCGACCAGGAAGCCGACGGCGCTTTTATCGTCTTTAAACTCTTCCCATCCATCGCTATTTTCGTACTCGTATTCTCCGGAAAGTTTTTCCTTTGCTCCGGTGAACCCTGTTTTCACAGTAAAATTTGGGGAAATGGGGCTTCCTCTTAGTGGTTTAAAGATAATTGTGGATAGGACGGAAATAACCGTTAACCTGGTGGAAGTCTCGTCCATATTCCACTCTACACCTGTCTTATTACCCAGATCAGGCCCTTCCACCAATAGACCTTTCTTGGATTTGTTGGCTGGAAACTCTAACGGTTTTCCTTTTCTGGAAAAGTATTCCAGTTCGAGACCCCAGAAGATTCCGGAGTCTCCTTCAAATCTTCCCCCTATTCCAAAGATTGCTCCAGAACCATAAATCTCTTCGAATTTGTCGTTTCTGGAATCGAAATATTCCGTTTTGAGGCTTATTAATCGTTCGGCGAACGATTTGTTTGGGATGGCGAATGTGGATAGTGAGAATATGATTAAGAGAGGAATAGTATTTTTCATTTTGGGTGCTTCCATGGGAAACCTTGCTTTCGCAAGGACTCCAAATCATTTTGGTTTTATTCCTTTAATTATTTTTTCAGCGCGGGCGAGGGCGCTGTCCAATTTATTTACCGATTTGCCTCCGGCCTGGGCCATATCCGGTCTTCCTCCGCCAGAGCCATTAACCAATTTGGCTACTTCTCCTATGATTTTTCCTGCGTGGTAACCTTTCTTTACCAGGTCTTGCGTTACTACTGAAAGGAGAGCGACTTTGCCCTCAATTATTGCTCCCAGGATTATGACTCCAGATTTTAGTTTGTCTCTTAACTGGTCACCAAAGGAGCGGAGGATATTTCTATTCATAGCTTCCACTTTTGCAGAGACGACTTTTATTTTGCCAACCGTTTTTGCCTTCTTGACCAATTTTTCCACAGAGGAGGAGACTGTTTGGCCTCTTAGAGATTCTATCTCTTTTGCCAAAGCTCTATTTTCCTTAACCATCTTTTCCAGACGGCTAACAAGTTCACTCTGGGGAACCTTGAGCACCTCCGCCATTCCTGCAATTATTTTCTCTTCTTCCTTGGTATATTCATAAGCCCTCTTGCCAGCTAGTGCTTCTATTCTGCGAACCCCGGCTGCTATGCCTGTCTCTGAAATTATCCTGAACAGTCCAATCTCGCCAGTTGAGCGGCAATGGATTCCCCCACATAACTCAAAGCTGTAAGCGTGCTGTGGCGCAGACAGACTTTCTGAGGTGACCATCACTGTCCTGACTTTCTCGCCATACTTTTCTCCAAAGAATGCCAGGGCTCCCATCTCCTTTGCTTGAGTTAAAGTACTTTCTGAAGTTAATACGGGAAAGTTCATTAATATGGCACTATTTACAATCTCTTCAATACGGTCAATTTCTCTCTTGGTCAGGGGTTTGGAATGGGTATAGTCAAATCTTAACCTATCGGGCTCCACAAGGGAGCCGGACTGCTCCACATGTTTACCCAAAACCTGGCGCAGTGCAGTCTGTAATAAGTGAGTGGCTGTGTGGTGCCTGGCTATATCTTTCCTTCTGGAAACATCAACATAAGCTACTACCACATCTCCTGTCTTCAAATTATCTGTGACCACTTTGCAATTGTGGATGACCAATCCCTCAACAGGTCTTTTGGCGTCAAAGACATCAACTTTTGCTTCAATATCTTCTTCTTTTAACTCTGGAAGTTTTATCTCTTTCAATTTCCCGGAGGGCTTGACTATCTTACCCACATCTCCCACCTGGCCGCCTGCTTCTCCATAAAATGGCGTTTCCGTAAGGATAATTTCCACCTCTTCCCCTTCTTTTGCTTCTTCTATCCTGGTAACTTTATTGGTTGACTTGTCTCGTCTCAAGATGGCCCGTATTTGCGAGGTCAACTCACTGAAATCGTATCCGCGAAATATAGTTTCACCCAACTCCTTTTTGAGCTCTTCATAAAATCCCATATCTACCTCCCCGGAACCTTTCCAGGCGTCTCTTGCCCTCTTCTTCTGGGCTTCCATCTCCCTCTCAAACCCCGGGAAATCGAGGGAGAATTCTCTCTCTTGAGCAATTTCTTTGGTCAAATCCAAGGGGAATCCATAAGTATCGTAAAGCCGGAACACCTCTTCTCCAGGAATCACTCTCTTTTTCCGTTGATAGGCTAAATCCTTAATCAATCCGTCGAGTATTCTCATTCCTGCATCTAATGTCTCCTGAAACTTTTCTTCTTCCATTTTGGTTACAGTGGCAATATGTTCACGCCGCGAGCGGAGATTTGGATAGGCATCTCCCATAATTTCCACAACTTTGCCTGTTAATTTATAAAGTAATGTCTTTTTAACACCCAAAAGGCGTTCCTGACGAACCATCCTGCGCAGTATCCTTCTTAACACATATCCTCTCCCCTCATTGGAAGGCAAGACTCCCTCAGAAATTAAGAAGGTGATTGCCCTCACATGGTCGGCTATGATGCGCAGGGAGACGTCTACTTTCTCGTCATTACCGTATTCTAAGCCTGTCAATTCACAGGTATGTTCAATAATAGGTCTTAATAAGTCTATATCGAAACAGTTACTCTTTCCATTAACAACTTCTGCCAGTCGCTCTAATCCCATCCCTGTATCAATATTCTTCTGGGGCAGGGGATTTAGGTTACCTTTTTCATCTTTATCGAACTGGGTGAAGACGAGATTCCATACCTCAAGCCAGCGGTCACAATCGCACCCGGGAGCGCAATCCGGCTTGCCGCATCCCACATCCTCTCCCATATCCATCAACACTTCCGAACAGGGCCCGCAGGGCCCGGTGGGTCCCATCTCCCAGAAATTATCCTCTTTTCCCAGCTTAACTACTCTCTCTTCCGGCAAAAATCTCTTCCACAGCTGGTAAGCTTCTTCGTCTTCCGTATATACTGAAGCATAGAGTTTCTCCTGGGGAAGACCCATCTCTTTAATCAGGAAATCCCACGCCCACTCAATAGCTTCCTTTTTGAAGTAGTCGCCAAAGGAGAAATTGCCCAGCATCTCAAAGAAAGTCAGATGCCTGGCTGTGTTCCCTACTTTTTCTATATCGGTTGTGCGAAAACAGATTTGAGAGGAGGCTGCCCGACGGAAAGCAAGTTTGCTTTTTGCCAGAAACATATTCTTAAACTGCACCATCCCCGCGCTGGTGAAAAGGAGTGTGGGGTCCTGGGGAATGAGGCTCATACTGGGGACAACCTTGTGAGCTCTTTGTTCAAAATATTCTAAGAATCTTTTTCTTATTTCATTACTGGTCAACATTTCATAATTTCATGCGGGGCCACACTTTTTTCAGCGAGTTTAACAGCCTGGATGCTACCCCGCGAATTGCTCCTTCCATATCGAAAGATTCATATGTATAGGAACTTGCCCAGACAATCAATCCTGTCTCTACGTCAATCATACGGGCGCTAACTCCCACTTCAGCCCTTTTCAGGAAAACCTCTGTCTTAATATTTCCATCTTCGTCCTTAAAATGGANNGCCCTTTTCAGGAAAACCTCTGTCTTAATATCTCCATCCTCGTCTCTAAAATAGATAGTCTCTCTGCCCTCAGCAATATATTTGGTAACCGTCCCTGTAACCAATGCGTCTACCCCCAATATCTTGCCTACTTGCTTCACTGTCTCAGGGTCGAGGTAGTTGCTTCCGGCCAGACGTTGTTCCCTGAGCAAGCTCTCCAATCTCTCTCGTTCAACAACATCAATATCCCTAAACAATAATTGCCTTATAAATTCATCGGTCACTGCATTTCCAGCGTATATGTGCTCTCTATAGCTGGTGAACTCCAGCACGCCAATACGATTGATTCTGTTGAAATCGTATCCTTTTTTTATTGCCGTGCGGGGGACGCAACCGAAAAATAGAGCCAGAAAAGAGAAAAGAACGATAAAGAGTAATAGCCAGCTTATAATCCTGTTACGTTTCATTATTTAAATTCCTCCAGTCTTTTAATATGCTTCCTCAGTCTCCTGGCGCGTTTCCCCCTGGGCCTCAGAGCGAGGAATTTATTCCACGCGGAAATTGCCTTATCATAATTCATTATCTCTTCGTAGGCTCTACCCAGAAGATAATAGGCAATCGGTTCGTCAGGATCCAGAACAGTTGCTTTCTCAAAGGCTTCTATTGCTTCCTTATACTTTTTCTGGTTCAGATAAGCTATGCCGATTCCGCAGTAGGCGTCGACATATTCAGAATCAATACTTATTACCCGATTGAACTCTTCAATTGCCTGTTGATAATCTCCCTGATTGATGTAATCTACACCTTTGTCGAAATGGACATCTGCCTCTGTTCCAGCAATTCCCTTCGAGAAAAAAAGCAGGACAAGGAATACGCTAACGCAAAATACTAAAAGTCTTTTTTTAACCATTTTCTCTCCTGATAATAAATTTCTTGCATCCCCCTCACCCTTTCCTCTGCCCCAGGGTAGAGGGGATTTATTGGGGAGTTCTTTACAAAGCTGCCAGAAGCTTCTTATAAGTATCATCCAGAGATTCGGGAATAATCTTTGTATCTCCCACGGTAGAAATAAAGCTGGTATCTCCTCCCCAGCGAGGAACAATATGAATATGGATATGTCCTTCAACACCAGCCCCGGCTACTTTGCCCAGATTGATTCCGATATTGAAACCTTCTGGTTTCAAGGCTCTCTTAAGAATTTGTGTCGAGGTCTTTACGAGGCCCATCAGTTCGGCAAGCACATCTTTTTCCAGACCTTCCAAATCGGGCACATGCCTATAAGGAGCGACCATAAGGTGCCCATTATTGTAAGGAAAAGTATTGAGCATTACGAACCCATTTTTACCACGCAAAAGTACGTAATTCTCTTTATCTTTGTTTTCCCTCAATTTATCGCAGAAAATACATCTTTCTTTTTTTCCCAATATGTATTTTATCCTCCAGGGAGCCCAGAGAATCTTCATTTATTCTCCCCCTTCAGTTTCTTAACCAGCCTGGCCACCTTCTGCCCTAATATTTCACATTGGTTACTGGCTCGCTGATCAGGCTCATAAAGGGCAACAGGTCCATAGTGGTCGCCTGTTGCTTCCCCCTGAACAATCATTCCATGAATAAGGAATGCCCGGAGAATATCCATAATTGTCGTCTCGTTTCCCCCTCCTGTCCAATGGCTGGAAGTGAAGGCTGCTCCCACTTTGCCTACCAATTGTCTCTGCAATTTTCTACTCTCTTCAAAAAGTTGTTTAATCTGGGAAGCCATCGAGCCATAATGGGTTGGCGACCCGATGATTATTCCATCTGCATCTTTTAGCTCGTCAACTTTTACATCTTCAACTTTCTTTATCTCCACTTCAACGTTCTCTTTTTTTACTCCTTCTGCCACTATATTTGCCATCTTCTCCGTGTTTCCCGTGCGGGAATAATAAATAATTAAGACTTTGGCCATAAATTTTCCTCCATTTCTCTTCTGATGCTATTATATCTAATTCGCAAGAGGAATTCAACCAATAGTTAAGAATACGTTGTAGCTGCAGAGCGAAGCTCTGCCAAACGAGGCAAAGCTTGCGCTTTCCCGCTACATCTTCCTTTCAATAAAGCCAATGCTTATGGCTGCTACCAGACCCATCACTGCCCCATAGAAAAATGTCAGTTTGGGACCGAAGTTCCATAAGATTCCGGCAAAAATGCTGGCTATGAGCGTGGAGATGCCTATTGCCGTATGGAACGCACCCAGGGCTGTCCCTCGTAGATTCTCCTCCACAAAAACAGAAGCGAATGCCCGCTGATTCCCCTCCACCAAGGCAAAGGAGAACCCATAGACAGCAAACAAAATAATGAAAGATGCCAGCGTGCCCAAGAGCGCAAATCCCAGACATGAGAGAACATGCGCCAAATAACCGAGTCTCAATGTTCTCCTGCGGCCAATTCTATCCGAGAGAATCCCTCCAGGTAAAGAGAATAGAGCATAAACGATGTTGAACCAGCAATATAGCAGGATGGGAATAGCAATAGCCACCCTGGAAGGGAAAAGAGGTTGAAAGACATCCCTGGCTCTGAGCACAAAAAACATATAAGTAAAGTTTCCTAAAGCGAAAACAACAGTGACCATAAGGTATCTTTTGTAAGACGCGGGGAGATTCTTGAGGTTTATTCTGAATGAATCTTCCCTTCTGTTCTGGTTGGCAAATGGCTTTTCTTTCACCCAGACAAAAGGAAATAGAGCCAAAAAACTGACTAAAGCTGCAATAAGCAATATGGGTTTAAACTCAAATTTTAGAAACCAGAAGAGAATAAAGGCGAAAAGAGCTCCTAAAAAAGCGCCAGAAGAATCCATGGCGCGATGGAACCCGAATGCTTTTCCTCTAACTTCTATTTTAGACGAGGCAGCAATCAAGGCATCGCGAGGGGCATCGCGTACGCCCTTTCCCACTCTTTCTATTGGCCTTAAGATTAAAAGTTGTGTCCAGCTGGCGACAAAAGGAAAGAAAAGTTTTGCCACCGAGGAGATGGTGTAGCCAAAGAAAGCGAAAGGTTTCCTCTTTCCCAATCTATCCGACCAGTATCCGGAGAAGACCTTAAGCAGGGAGGCTACACTGTCACCTATACCACCGATAAGACCAATAGCTATTCCCGCTCCACCGAGNNGCTGGAGACATCGGTCAAGAAACTAATTATTCCCAGAAGTAAGACGTTAATTCCCAGCCCGCTTATAAACCTTTTCATACTATGACTCTATTCAGAATCTTTCCTGTAGTTCTGAAAAAATTTATTGAGGGTATTCTCAGTAGTCTCAATAGAAAATCCCCGACGAATTAAGAAATCTTTTATTCTGCGATAGGCCTTCAACTTTTCCAGTTTCTGATACCGGGGAATCCTTCTTTCAATTGCTTGCCAGGCCAATTCATCCTCATTTGTGGCAATCTTCTCCAAGCTCTCCGCTATGGAATCGTCAATTATCTCCTTCTCTATTCCCTTTTTCAAAAGTTCCTGGCGTATTAGCCTCTTGCCCCGCTTCTCTCTCAATCTCATCTCCACCCATTCTATGGCAAAAGCGCGGTCATCCAGATAATGGAGACGCTTTAATTCTTCAACCACCTCGTTAATTATCTTTCTTTCATATTTTTTTCTAAGAAGTCTCTCTGTGATTTCCTGACAGCTCCGTGCACGATAGGATAGGAGGAGAA
>WVXT01000100.1:0-3198 GCA_011773355.1 bacterium | reverse complement strand
TTCCATCGAGAAATATGGAATAGAAATTCTGTCGACGTTTCTGCTTTTCAATTTTAGTGATTTTCATTCTCCCTCGCCCTTACCCTCTTTCCCAAGGGATATGGACTTCCCCTCAAATCGTCGAGGCTACAACTTCCGCTGTAATGACTGCATCTTCTGTGCAGAAGATTTGGCTAATGCTTCTGTCAAAGAGAAGATTTGCTTCAGGGCCGAATTCTTCATCGCCCCGCCACAATTTGACAAATATTGGTATGCCATCAAATACTTCAAAAACAACGCTTGCATCTGCTTCTTTGACTTCTTTGCCCTTAAAGCGCTTTGTCAATTCAGAAATAAGGCCTTGAGGATTATTTCCATATTTTTTAATTATAGGTTCCAGGACACGCTTCCTGAAAACAGAATAATAAAACTGACCGCCGTCTAATTGTTTAAAGGAGATCCATTCTCCTGTTGGTTGAGGAAGGCCTTTTAATCTCCGGGAAAGATAGTGTAGTAGCAAAATAGTGATATGATACTTTGGGGGAACATTGTTAGATATGGACAAAATGCTTTTTTTCTCTAAATCAATGTTATATTCATCGTCGAGAAAGCGAACAGTATGACTTTTCTCCCCGGTAAGGTTCTCCAATTCTGCCCACGACTTTGAAATAGCAGCTTCGTATCCCATGAGTTTTTCCTCTCCCCCTCACTCTAACCCTCTCCCCCAGGGGAGAGGGAATTCTGTTCGTTACGCTTTCGCGCGTTTTAGTTTTTTGAGAAGTTGATGTGCCAGGTCCCAGTGGGTTCCCTTCCAGTATATCTTCTGACAATTTGCACAGAAAGAAAAATCATTCTTTGTCTGAAAAACGTAACTGGGAACTCTATCCTTAACTTTCTCTTTCTTTATTTCCTGAAGAATCTCATTGCACACCAGGCACCTGGTGAATATCTCTTCAGGGTCTACTTTAATATTCAGTTCGGAAAAGACCTGTTCCAATTGTTCTTCCAGCAAATCGCTATTAATTATGATTAATCTTATTGCTTTCTTCTTGCTCAATCGGTGGTCCCTGGTCAGTATTATTCTTCCCTCTTTCAGGCTTTGATATATCAAATCACTCTTCTTATCAGACACAAAATATGAGGCATCGTAACCGAGTAACCTCAGCCATTTGCAAAGCCGGCCAAGCATAAAATCTACCAAGAATTTCATGGCTCGTTTTCCACCTATATCCTCACTAACTCATAATTTCTGGTTCCCATACCTAATTTCTGGGCGTAATTGAGCTGAAATTCCCAATCTGTTCCGGGATAGAGCTGACGAAACACATCTTTCTTACCTGCTTCATTAACCAGATTCACCGATGCCTCATCAATTGCTACCGGATCGGAAGAGGCCAGGATACCAATGTCCGGAACAACAGGTCTTCCAGTAGTGGGGCAACAGTCGCACAACTCAGTAATGAAATTAAGAAAGTTAATGAACAGAGCTTTCTTGTTTTTTAACACTCCATAGGCGTACTCGACCAGTTTTTCCTGCTCACTCTCTGTTAAATCGCTCCATGCGATAGAGAGAGCGCCAAAATTGCAATAAAGGATACATTCTCCGCAACCTATGCATTTCTTACTATCTATTTTAACTTTCTTTCTTACCATGTTAATGGCTTCTGCGGGACACCATTTTACGCAAACTTCGCATCCGGTGCAATTACCCAGTTTTATTTTGGGAACCACTGCTTCATGTATCTCATATTTACCGGTGCGGGAAGCACCGCCCATTCCAATATTCTTGAGCGCTCCTCCGAAACCACCCATATCATGTCCCGTAAAGTGCGTAACAAAAATTAAAGTATCAGCGTCATAGATAGCGCCAGCAACCTTTACTTTTGTAAAATGTTTCTGACCTATTTCTACTTCCACAAAGCTATTTCCTCTCAAGCCATCGGCGATTACTACAGGAGCTCCGCAATTTTCCAAACTGAAACCATGAGTTCTGGCAATAGCTTGATGTCTTAAGGCATCAGACCTTTCTCCAACATATATGGTATTGGAATCGGTTAAAAATGGTCGGCCTTTTAAAGCTTCCACCTCTTTGACAATCGGGTGAACGTATTCTGGCTTTACATATCCCCTGTTACCTTTTTCTCCAAAGTGGAGTTTGATAGCCACTATGTCATTTTTTGAAACTGCTTCATCTAAACCAGCCTGGAGGAGTAGCCTCTTAAACTTGCGCGGGGATTTGAAATCGATGAAATATACCTTAGACAATGGTTTCTTATTTTCCTTTTTTAATTAATTTCTCAAACTGCTCTTCGGAAATAATGGGGACGCCAAGTGCTTTGGCTTTCCCATACTTTGAGCCGGGACTTTCACCAACAACTACGTAAGAAGTCTGCTTGCTCACCGAAGAACTTGCCTTTCCTCCTAAATCTTTTACCAACTCTTCCGCCTCTGAACGCGAGTATCCCTTTAGCTCTCCAGTAAATACGAATGTTTTCCCGGCCAATACTTGAGGACCTTTTTTCACCTTTTCCTGTTCCAGCTTAAGTCCTGCCTTCTTAAGTTTATCGATAAGTATCCTTATCTCTTTCTGTTTAAAAAACTCCCTCACGCTTGCAGCCAGGGCAGGTCCCACTTCTGGAATCCTCTCCAGTTCCTCTTCTGTTGCCTCCATCAACCCATCCAGAGAACCAAACTCTTCAGCAAGAGTTTCCGCTGCTTTCTCTCCCACGTGACGAATGCCTAAAGCGAACAGTAGTCGGGCCAGAGGTCTCTCCTTACTCTTCTCTATGGCATCCAATAGATTCTGCGCTCTCTTTTCAGCAAATAGTTCTAGCTTCAAGAAGTCTTCTTTCCTGAGCGAATAGATGCCAGCAAAATCTTTTACCAGCCCATTCCTTACCACCTGCTCCACTACCGATTCGCCAAAACCTTCGATATCCATAGCATTCCGGGAAGCAAAGTGGACAAGTCCTCTCTCTAATTGTGCCGGGCAGGAAGGATTAATGCAACGGTAGGCGACTTCCTCTTCTTTCTCTTTTGTAATCCTTCCTCCGCACTCAGGACACTTCTCCGGCACCTTAAAAATTTCTCTTCTGCCTTTTCTTACAGATTCTACAACTTTTACAATTTTGGGAATTACTTCTCCCGCTCTTTCCACAATAACTCTGTCTCCAATTCGCACGTCGAGCCTTTTTATCTCGTCAAAATTGTGCATTGTGG
>WVXT01000071.1:21561-24036 GCA_011773355.1 bacterium | reverse complement strand
ATAGAATTTGAGGAAGGAAAGTCCGAGACCGGTGAACTTATCAACTTTATTCAGAATTCCCGCAATGTGAAGATTTCCGATGATTCTGGAATAAGTATCAAGCCGATTTCCCGGCGTGCTTCAGAAAGGATTATTCGTTTTGCATTTGAGTATGCAAGGAAGAATAACCGGAAAAAAGTCACCGGGATACATAAGGCAAATATAATGAAATATTCAGATGGGATCTTTTTAAAAGTATTCCACGAAGTTGCCAGCGATTATCAGGATATCCAAGCCGAAGATAAAATCGTGGATAATATGTGTATGCAATTAGTGCAAAAGCCCGCACTCTACGATGTCCTGGTCCTGCCCAATCTCTATGGGGACATAATCTCCGATTTATGCGCAGGTTTGGTGGGAGGGCTGGGTGTGGCCCCGGGAGCAAATATTGGTGAAGAGATTGCTATCTTCGAAGCAACTCACGGCAGTGCCCCGAAATACAAAGGAAAGGACAAAGTAAATCCCACAGCCATGATTCTATCAGGGGTATTGATGTTAAGGCATCTGGGAGAAGAAGAAAGGGCGGAGAGGTTGGAGAATGGTGTAGCTCGGGTAATTGCCAAAGGAGAGACGGTTACCTATGACCTGGGAGGAACGGCTAAAACTTCTCAGATGGCCAAGGCAATCATCAAAAATTTGAAATGAGATTGGAGAAAAATTCTTAACCTTCAGCCCGGAACAGGGCGGGAGAAGAGTCGTAATTTGTGGAAGGAGAAAATCTTGGAACGCACGTTAGTAATTATTAAGCCAGATGCACTCTCTAAGAAAATAGTAGGAAAAGTGATTACCACGTTTGAAGAAGAGGGTTTCAAAATTGTTGCCTTCAAAATGGTTCTTCTCAGCCGGGAGAAAGCAGAAGAGTTTTATGCAGAACATAAAGGAAAAGAATTTTATGAACCTTTAGTCAATTTTATGTCATCGAATCCCTGTGTGGTGATGGTTCTGGAAGGAGAAAATATAGCTCAGAAGGTTCGGGATATCGCCGGCAATACAGACCCTCAGAAAGCAGGAGAGGGTACTTTGAGAAAGCTCTATGCTCAGGATAACCGCCATAACATAGTGCATGCAGCAGATTCACTTGAATCAGCAGAGAGGGAGGTTAAGTTCTTCTTTTCTGAAAACGAAATACACCACTGGGAAGAAAGAATTTACAAAAAATAATGTATGAAATATTGAAAAAACAAAATCTGGCTCCTTCTATAAAAGAATTTCTGATATCTTCGCCGGAGATTGCCAGAAAAGCTCAACCGGGACAGTTCGTGGTGGTGAGGATTGATGAACGGGGAGAGAGGATTCCGCTAACTATAGCCGAGTATGAGAGAGATAAAGGAACCATAACTATTGTAATTCAGGAAGCAGGAAAGAGTACTTACCATTTGGGGAGGTTAGATTCAGGGGATACCCTCTCTGATGTTATTGGACCTTTAGGTAGACCCACCCATATGCAAGATGTAGGTACGGTAGTTTGTGTAGGCGGTGGCGTGGGAATACCACCCATCTACCCTTTAGCCCGGGGTTTGAGGGAAATCGGGAACAGGGTGATATCGATTATCGGTGCGCGCACCAGGGAACTGGTAATCTGGGAAGATAAAATAGCCTCTGTATCGGACGAAGTTCACGTTACTACCGATGACGGTTCTTATGGCCGGAAAGGTTTTGTATCCAATGAGTTGCAAAGGTTAATTGAGGGAGGGCGGGAGTTGGGTCTGGTCTTTGCCGTGGGGCCCACTCTTATGATGCGCGCTGTTTCTGAAGTGACCAGGCCGTATAAAATAAGAACTATGGTCAGTCTTAATCCGATAATGGTTGATGCTACGGGAATGTGCGGTGTTTGCCGGGTTTCGGTGGGGGGTGAGACGAAATTTGTCTGTGTGGATGGTCCGGATTTTGATGCTCACCAGGTAGATTTCAACCAACTCCTCAGTCGTCAGAGAATTTACATACAAGAAGAGAAGAAAGCTCTACAACGCTATAATTCGCTCCATAAGCATGGTAAACTCAAATGAAAATACGACCTAAAAAAGTAAGAATGCCACGTCAAAAGCCCAAAGTCAGGGTAACCAATTTTGATGAGGTCGCTTTGGGCTATACAGAAAAACAGGCTCAACAGGAAGCCAGAAGGTGTCTTCAGTGCAAGAACGCTCCCTGCATCAAGGGTTGTCCAGTGGAAATAGATATTCCCAGTTTCATAGCTAAGATTGTGGAGAAGGATTACCGAGGAGCTATCCGTAAGATTAAGGAGTCTAACCTTTTGCCAGCCATGTGCGGGAGAGTATGTCCCCAGGAGGGGCTTTGCGAAAAGGCCTGTACTCTGGGTAAGAAGTACGAGCCGGTGGCCATTGGACGCCTGGAGCGCTTTGCTGCTGATTGGGAGTTCCAGAAGGGAAACCCGGAAAGCTCACCGCTTCCACCTCCCACAGGAAAACGCGTGGCAGT
>WVXT01000071.1:0-21546 GCA_011773355.1 bacterium | reverse complement strand
TGTGCAAAGGGAAGTTGAGTACATTCGCTCTCTTGGCGTGGAAGTAAGAACTGGCTATGTGATTGGCAAAATTTATACTCTCGATGAACTTTTCTCCCAGGGTTATGAGGCTATTTTCATTGGCATCGGGGCTGGCCTTCCCAAATTTATGAACATTCCCGGCGAGAACCTCAATGGTGTATATTCGGCCAATGAGTTTTTGACCAGGACCAATCTGATGAAGGCATACTTATTTCCTGAGTACGATACTCCCGTAAAAATCGGCAAAAGAGTTGCAGTAATAGGAGGGGGAAACGTGGCCATGGACGCCTCGCGGGTAGCCCTGAGGTTAGGGGCTCAGAAGGTTTTTGATATTTACCGCCGTTCTCCAGAAGAGATGCCCGCGCGGGCAGAAGAAGTGCAAAATGCCAGAGATGAGGGAGTAGAATTTAAATTTTTGACTAATCCCGTGCGGATTCTGGGCAATAAAGAGAATTGGGTTAATGGAATCGAATGTATAAGTATGGAACTGGGGGAGCCTGATGAGTCTGGACGCCGCCGCCCAGTACCGATTAAGGGTTCTGAATTTACCATAAAGGTAGATATAGTAGTAATGGCTATTGGTGCGGGTGCCAATCCTCTGCTTCCTTCTGCTACCCCGGATTTGAAATTGAACAAATGGGGCTACATTATTATAGATGAAACCAGTGGAAAGACCTCAAAACAGGGTGTCTGGGCGGGAGGGGATATTGTCAGTGGTGCAGCCACAGTAATTTCCGCTATGGCTTCTGGCAGGAGTAGTGCCAGGGCAATCCATCAATATCTGATGCCCTCCCATAAAGGCACGTGATTTTTCTTGACAAAGCCTTTTTCAAGTTGTATTATTAAAATTTATTGTTTAAGATAGGAAAATATTATGGCTAATCCCAAGAGAAGACATTCTGTTTCCAGAAGAGGTAAACGTAGAGCAAACTGGAAACTACATATGCCTACTCTATCTATTTGCCCGATGTGTAAGGAATTTAAGCTTCCCCATTTTGCTTGCTTCAATTGTGGCTATTATAATGAAGAAAAGATAATGGAGACAAAGAAAGAGATAGAGGAAAAAAGGAAAAGAAAAGGAAAAAGTTAACCAGGGGTCTTATTTATGCGAATTGCTGTAGATGCTATGGGTGGAGACTATGCTCCCCGAGTAGTGGTGGAAGGAGCAGTGCAAGCGGCCAAAAAAAACCCTTACGGAATAATTTTGGTGGGGGATAAAAGCCGCTTAGCAAAGGAGATGAGAAAATATCGAAGTTCATCTCTGCCCCTTTCCATTCACCACTGTTCGGAAGTTATCGGTATGGATGAGTCGCCAGCAATAGCTTGTCGGCAAAAGAAGGATTCCTCAGTGATGGTTGCCACCCGATTAATCAAAGAAGGTATGGCTGACGCCATGGTTTCTGCAGGAAACTCGGGTGCGGTCATGGCCTCAGCATTGATGGTTTTGGGGAGATTGCCCAAAGTCGATCGGCCTGCCATTGCCGTATTAATACCTACTTTAAAAGGTTCTGTCGTTCTTCTCGACGTTGGCGCAAACGTCAACTCTACGGCAAAAGATTTGCTTCAGTTCGCTGTAATGGGTAACATCTATATGAAGACAATTATGAATAAAGATAATCCCCGCATCGGACTATTGAGTATCGGGGCCGAGGAAGTCAAGGGGGGCGAGGTAACTGTGGAAGCTCATCGTCTGTTGCGCCAATCGGGATTAAATTTTGTGGGCAATATAGAAGGCAGAAACATTGTGAAAGGAAAGGCTGATGTTATCGTTTGTGATGGATTTGTAGGCAATGTTCTTCTGAAATTTAGTGAGGGCATAGCTGAAGAATTCATTAGTCTATTTAGAGATGAGATTCTCAAATATCCTTTCCGAAAAATGGCACTTATATTATTAAGAGGCGCTTTTAAAGATATCAAGAAGAAAGTCGATTACGCTGAATATGGAGGAGCTCCTCTTTTAGGCGTGGATGGCTGTTCCATTATTTGCCATGGCAGTTCCAGCGCTAAGGCAATTTCCAATGCCATCCGCGTTGCAGGGGAGTTTGTGGAAAAGAGGATCAATCAACAGATCAAAGAAAGTTTATAGGAGTTGAAAAACAGTGGGTGTGCGCATAATTGGAACCGGGTCATATCTGCCAGAGAAGGTCTTGACCAATAAGGATCTGGAGAAATTGGTCGATACGTCCGACGAGTGGATTGTAAGTCGTACGGGAATCAAGGAGAGAAGGATATGTTCCGATAAGGAGGCTGCTTCTGATCTGGGGATTAAAGCTGCCCGGAGAGCACTGGCAGATGCTAATGTTAGAGTTGAAGATATCGATTTACTTATTGTGGCCACAATTACTCCCGATATGTTCTTTCCGGCAACAGCTTGTATAATACAGACTAAGTTAGGGATAAAGAACGCTGCTGTTTTTGATTTAAATGCTGCCTGCACTGGCTTTATCTACTCTCTTTCTACTGCCCAGCAATTTTTGCAGACTGGAACATATAAAACAGCGTTGGTCATTGCCACGGAGACTCTTTCTAAAATTACTGACTGGGAGGACAGGAATACTTGCGTACTTCTGGGAGACGGCGCAGGAGCAGCGGTTTTGAGAAAGCAGAAAGGGGATTCAGGAATTCTATCTTGTTATTTAGACGCCAATGGTCAGTATGGCGATTTGTTAAACATGCCAGGTGGTGGCTCGAGAATTCCGGCAACTGTAGCCACAGTCAAGAACAGACTCCATTACCTGAAGATGAGGGGAAATGAGACTTTCAGAATTGCCATACCGGAAATGACAAAATCTGTTAAACGAGGATTGGAAGGATGTGGACTCAACATAGAGGACATAGCTCTGTTGATACCACATCAGGCAAATATCAGGATAATTAAGGCACTGGCAAAGAGATTATCTATACCTATAGAGAAGGTTTTCGTAAATATTGACAAATGTGCAAATACTTCAGCAGCCACTGTAGCTATTGCTCTGGATGAGGCCAATCGCCAGGGCAGGATTAAAGAAGGTGATATCATAGAACTGGTTGCCTTTGGTGCTGGATTCACTTGGGGTTCCTGTGTGATTAAATGGTAAAAGTTGCTTTTCTCTTCCCTGGTCAGGGTTCACAATACGTGGGTATGGGGAGAGAACTATACGAAAGGTACCAGCCAGCAAGAAAGATTATTGACCGGGCAAATGATATTTTAGGTTACGACCTCAGAAAAAAGATTTTTTATGGCCCTGAACAGGAGCTACAACAAACTTTAATTACTCAGCCCGCCGTGTTTACTATAAGTGTCGCTTGTCTGGAAGTTCTCCAGAGACCCGAAAGTTACTCTTCTAAAGAAATCTTAAGACCGCAAACTGTAGCTGGCCACAGTCTGGGAGAATATACTGCTTTAGTTGCTGCGGGAGTTTTCGATTTTCCCCAGGCCTTATCGGTAGTTCAGAAAAGAGCTGAATTTATTCACGGAGCTTCGCGGGATAAGCCCGGAACCATGGCGGCAATCATAGGACTGGACAAGGAAAAATTACAAGAAGTTATTAAGGAAGTTAAAGGAGAAGAAGTACTGGAAGCTGTAAATTTCAATTCTCCTCACCAGATAGTCATTGCCGGAGAATTGAAAGCGATTGAAAGAGCCGTGGAAGGAGCCAAGGCAAAGGGAGCTAAGAGGGCTATTATTCTAAAAGTTAGCGGAGCTTTCCACTCTCCGTTAATGGCTCATGCCGGGGATAGTCTGGCCAGAGAGTTGGAGAATTATAAGTTGAGAGATCCTGCTATTCNNTCGGCAAGTTCCCGGGAAGAGATTAGAAAAGCGCTGGTTTCCCAAATAGATAGTCCCGTATTATGGGAAGACAGTATGAAAGAGATGCTCAAAAAAGGCGTGCAGATTTTTGTTGAGGTGGGTCCGGGGAAAGTATTAACCGGACTTTTAAATAGGATAACCAAAGAGGCTTCCGGACTAAATGTGGAAGACGAGAAAAGTCTTCAGGAAACTGTTAAGAAATTAGAAGGGATGAAGGGATAGTTATCGGAGTCGCTCGGTCAGCAAAACCTCGCTCAAATTCCGCCAGCGCTCACGCGAAACCTGGCGGAATTAAAGCTCCTGTAACTATCCCTTCATCCTCGGGTTAAGAGGTGGGGATAGTTATCGGAGTCGCTCGGCCAGAAAAGCCTCGCTCTAAATCCGCCAGCGCTGGGGCGAAACCTGACGGATTTGAAGCTCCTACAACTATCGCTTCATCCTTGGGGTAGTAAGTAGGTTGTCCTCGTTTTTTGGCTGAAGTTTCTAAAGTCTTTACAAACTATCTTTCTAATTAGTTATATTGGGGGTGATAGGCTTTGGATTTAAAAGGTAAGGTAGCGATTGTAACCGGAGGAGCGCAGGGGATTGGAAAGTCCATTGCTAGTCAATTGGCTCAAGTGGGAGCAAATGTGGTTATTGCAGATGTCATGGAAGAAGTAGCTAAATCTACTGCGCAAGAAATTTCGCAAAAAGCAAATGAATCTATCTCTATTAAGGTAGATGTCTCCAGTCTTTCTTCAGTTGAAGAAATGGTGAAAAAAACTCTTGACAAATTTGGCAGAATTGATATATTAGTCAACAATGCTGGAATAACTCGAGATGCACTGGTAATGCGCATGAAAGAAGAGGATTGGGACCTGGTTTTGGACATTAATCTCAAAGGCGCGTTTAATTGTATTAAGGCAGTTTCCCCCATTATGGTCAAGCAGAAGTCTGGAAAGATTGTTAATATTGCTTCAATTGTGGGGATAATTGGTAACGTTGGCCAAGCCAACTACTCAGCATCTAAAGCAGGACTGATTGCTTTGACCAAGACCTGTGCCAGAGAACTGGCTAGTCGCCGAATAAATGTCAATGCTGTTGCTCCGGGTTTTATTCAAACGAGCATGACCGAGCGGTTACCCGCACAGGTAAAGGAAAAGTTATCTTCTCAGATTCCTTTCGGTGAAATAGGAAAGCCCGAAGACGTGGCTAGCGCAGTCCTGTTCTTAGTATCTGAGAAAGCCAGTTACATTACTGGAGAGGTAGTTAGAGTAGATGGCGGCATGGCTATGTAGAACTCTTAAAACGTGTAACTATTTGCCGTATCAATTTGGTTACACAATTCTTTTGTGGAGGTGAAAAAACAAAATGGCAGTAGCCGAAAAGGTAAAAGAAATCATTGTTGAACAACTCGGAGTAGATCCCGAAGAAGTTACTATGGAGGCTTCATTCGTTAATGATTTGGGAGCGGATTCTTTGGATACTGTTGAGCTTGTAATGGCACTGGAAGAAGAATTTAATATTGAAATCCCAGACGAGGAAGCAGAGAAATTAGATACAGTTGGTAAAGCGATCGATTACATTAATAAACATAAAGCTTAGGCCTAAACTAAGGAAAAAAGAACCGCTACACAGCAGGAATTTTTGGCATGGTAGCGGTTTTATATTTTATTTTTTCTTTTGATTAAGTTCTTGGAGGGAGAATGGACCGCAGGGTAGTGATTACAGGGTACGGAGTCGTTTCGCCAATTGGAATCGGAATAGATGATTTCTGGAATTCACTGATTAGCGGAAAATCGGGCATAACTAAAGTGTCGTCCTTTGATGCCTCTCAATTCTCAACCAAGATTTGTGCTGAAGTAAAGGATTTTGAGCCAGAAAAATATATCGATAAGAAGAAAATCAGGAAAATGGATCGTTTCAGTCAACTTGCGTTTGCTGCTGCCAAGATGGCCATGGAGAATGCAAAGCTTGATATGCAAAAGGAAGATCCCTTTAGAGTGGGAGTTATTGTGGGTTCTGGCATAGGAGGATTATCTACCGTTGCTGCGGAACACAGGGTGTTATTAGAAAAGGGGCCTCGTCGGGTAAGTCCTTTTATGATTCCCATGCTAATAACCAATATAGCTGCCGGAGAGATTGCCATTGCTTACAATATCCAGGGGCCAAATTATTCACTATCCAGTGCCTGCGCTACCAGTAACCATACCGTAGGAGATGCTCTGCGTCTTATTCGTTACGGCGATGCAGATGTAATCATTGCTGGTGGTTCAGAAGCGGCAGTTACTCCGCTGGGGCTTGCTGGTTTCTGCTCAGCCAAAGCCCTGTCTACCCGAAACGATGACCCGGAACATGCCAGTCGCCCTTTCGACAAGGAAAGAGATGGTTTTGTGATGGGAGAAGGAGCGGGAATCGTGATTCTGGAAGCTTTACAGCATGCCCTTTCCAGGGGAGCTACTATTCGCGCGGAATTGATTGGTTATGGAGCTACGGACGATGCTTACCATGTAACTGCTCCCTCTCCTGACGGGCAGAGTGCTGCACGGGCTATGTCTAATGCCCTAGCCGATGGCGGTGTAAAACCTGAAGAGGTCGACTACATAAACGCTCACGGCACTTCCACTCCTTTAAACGATAAGACAGAAACTCTGGCGATAAAGAAAGTGTTTGGAGACTACGCCTACAAGATTCCCATTTCATCGAATAAGTCTATGATCGGGCACCTCCTGGGAGCAGCAGGAGTGGTAGAGTTAATTGCCACAATTCTCAGCATAGAGAGAGAAATGATCCCGCCAACAATAAATTATGAATTTCCTGACCCCGACTGCGACCTGGACTACGTCCCCAATAAGGCACGCCCCAAGAAAATCAATGTGGCCCTTTCCAACTCTTTAGGTTTCGGTGGACATAATGCCACCTTGGTAGTAAAAAAATATAGACCAGAAAGATAATATATGCTACCATTCCTGTGCCGCGATTGAATCCAGTTTTTCCCGAAAGGCTGGAGTTCCCCGACGGAATCGGAGGAGTGTAAACGATAATATGAACTTGAAAAATCTTGAGAAAAAGTTGAAGATAAATTTTAAAAACAAAAAACTGCTTCAGCAGGCTCTGACACATAAATCTTATGCGCACATGTCCGGTATAAAAGAAGATAATGAACGTCTGGAATTTCTGGGAGACAGCGTGCTGAATTTGGTGGTATCAGAGTACCTTTATCACCGCTACCCGACATACGACGAGGGGAAGTTGACCAAAGTTAAATCGAGCCTGGTAAACAGGAAGTCTCTTCTACTCTGGGCCAAGAAATTGTCCCTGGGCGACTATCTTCTAGTAAGTGAAGAGGAAGAGGCCGCAGGCGGTCGCCAGAGAGCTTCTCTATTAAGTAATGCTCTGGAAGCTATAATCGGCGCAATTTACCAGGACCAGGACTGGGAAAAGGCAAAGAAGTTCATTATGGGGCAGATTTCCACGCTTAAAGGTATAAGAAAGGTGGATTACAAGAGCCGTCTTCAGGAGTTGATCCAAAAGAGATATAGGATCTTGCCAGAGTACAGGGTGAAGACAGAGTCGGGCCCGGCACACAAGAAATTTTTTGAAATCGAAGTAAAAGTGAAAAGCAGAATTTTTGGCCGTGGCGCGGGATGGAACAAAAAAACAGCTGAACAGGAAGCAGCTAAAAAAGCACTGAGGAAGATTAAAACCAAGAAACAAACGAAGACGCAATGAATAGTTTTCAGTCTTGAATTTTTTGGAGGGCGATATGGAATACTTTCTTAGTGAAGAACAGAAGATGATTTGCGAATTGGCTAGAAGGATTGCTGAAGAGAAAATCAAGCCGGTACGGGAGCATTATGACGAGACTGAAGAATTTCCCTGGCCAATTGTGGAGGAGCTGGCTAAGGCAGACCTTTGCGGGGTGTATATTCCTGAAGAATATGGTGGAACTGGCGGAGGGGTTTTTGAGCTATGTCTGGCCGTGGAGGAACTGTGCAAAATTGATGGCGGAATCGCTCTGGTATTAGCTGCCACAGCCCTGGCTACTTTTCCCATTATGCTTTTCGGTAGTGATGAACAGAAGAAAAAATATCTCCCCGATATTGCCGCGGGTAAGAAATTGGCAGCCTTTGCTCTCACTGAGCCAGGTGCTGGTTCTGATGCCACGGCAATTCAGACCACTGCCAAAAAAGAAGGAGACAGCTATATCCTCAATGGCACGAAATGCTTCATTACTAACGGAGGGGAAGCACAAGTTTACATAGTAATTGCCATGACCGACAAAACAAAAGGTTCCCGGGGAGCGTCTGCGTTCATCGTGGAGAAAGATACTCATGGATTCTCCTTTGGAAAGAAAGAGAAGAAGATGGGAATTCGCGGTTCTGCGACAAGAGAACTGATTTTCAACGAATGCAAAATTCCCAAAGAGAACCTTTTAGGTAGAGAGGGTCAAGGATTTATAGTTGCATTGAAAACTTTCGACGTTTCCCGTCCGGGAGTGGCCGCGCAGGCTTTAGGGATTGCTGCCGGTGCTCTGGAGGATGCGATTAATTATTCCCGGGAGAGAGTCCAGTTCGGACAGTCCATCTCTTCCTTTCAGGCAATCCAGCATCTTTTAGCCGATATGGCCACGGAAGTGGAAGCGTCTCGAGCATTAATCTATACTACTGCCAGGATGATTGATAAAGACCCGAAAATAAGAGTTACCAAAGAGGCGGCAATGTGCAAACTCTTTGCTTCCGACGTGGCTATGAAGGTTACCACTGACGCTGTTCAGGTTTATGGGGGGTATGGATATATGCGCGAGTATCCTATGGAAAAACGAATGCGCGATGCCAAAATCACCCAGATTTACGAAGGGACAAACCAGGTTATGAGAAATGAGATAGCGCTGGCTTTGATAAAGGAGGCAGCGAGAGCAAAGAAATGAATTTCATTGTCTGCATCAAACAGGTCCCAGGAACTACAGATGTAAAGATTGACCCCAAAACGAACACTTTGATTCGCGAAGGTGTGGAATCGATTGTAAATCCGTTCGATAGCTATGCCATTGAAGAAGGACTGCGGCTGAAGGAGAGAATGGGGGGAAAGGTAACTGTAATCTCCATGGGACCTCCCCAGGCTGAATCGGCTCTGCGAGAAGCTTTATCTATGGGATGCGATGAAGCTGTGCTTCTTACTGACCGCGCCTTTGCAGGAAGCGATACCTTGGCCACTTCCTATACCCTGGCGTGCGGGATTAAAAAGATAGGAGAATTCGATTTAGTCATTTGCGGTAAACAGGCTATTGACGGAGATACAGCACAGGTCGGCCCGGGAATCGCAGAAAAACTGGGCGTTCCCGCAATTACTTACGTAAAAAAGATAGAGGAAATAGACCAAGCTCGCATAAAAGTAGAGAGAATGATGGAAGAAGGATATGAGGTAATTGAGACAAACCTTCCTGCTCTAATTACGGTAGTAAAAGAGATTAACGAACCGAGGCTTCCTTCTTTGAAAGGAATGGTGCGCGCGAGAAAAGCCGAAATTCATATGTGGACTGCCTCTGATATTGAATGTGAAAAGAGCAAGATTGGACAGGCTGGTTCTCCCACGATTGTCAATAAGATATTTACTCCCCCTCCCCGCAAAGGAGGGGAGGTACTATTGGGAGATCCTGAAGAACAGGCTGAGAAATTGGTGGATAAGCTGCGCCAGGCAAAAGTAATCTAATTTAAAGAATTCCCTCTCCCTTAGGGGAGAGGGTTAGGGTGAGGGGGTTCGGAGGAAATTTGGGTATCAAGATTGTCGACGATAAATGTACAGGTTGTTCGCTCTGCGTAAAATCTTGTCCCTTCGGTCTAATAAAAATAGTCTCCAGGGAAGAAGTAGGCAAGCCACATCCCAAGTATAAGAAAATTGCTGTGATTGGAGAAGGATGTAATCTTTGTGGAGCTTGCCTTGAACCCTGTCCTTTAGAAGCCATATTGATTGAAAGGGAAGAAGAGAAACCACGAGTCGATATCTCCCAGTATAAAGGCGTATGGGTATTTGCGGAACAGAAAAAAGGGGAGATTCAGGGTGTTGCCTATGAGCTTCTTGGCGAGGGAAGGAAGTTAGCCGATGAGTTGGGAGAGAAACTCTCCTGCGTATTGTTAGGAGAGGGAATGGATGGGGCAGCTAAAGAACTTATAGCCCATGGCGCAGATAGGGTCTACCAGATTGAAGGCTCTATCCTTAAAAATTTTCAGGATGACCCCTACACTGATGTCCTTAGCGATCTAATTCAGAAGGAAAAACCAGAGATTGTTTTGATGGGCGCTACGGTAATCGGCCGTTCGTTTGCCTCGCGTGTAGCAGCAAGGTTAGGCACAGGACTTACTGCCGACTGTACCGAGCTGGCCATAGACCTCAAAGCCAGGCAACTTCTTCAAACAAGACCTGCCTTTGGAGGAAACATTATGGCCACTATTACCACTCCATACAATCGTCCCCAAATGGCTACGGTCAGGCACAAAGTGTTTAAGAAGGCAGTGAAACAGGAGAATCACCAGGGGGAAATTATAAAAGAGAGTGTGGACGGGAAAAACCTTTCCCTGAGGACTAAACTTTTAGATATGGTTCAAGACCTGACCCAGACGGTGAACCTCGCCGATGCCGATATCATTGTGTCCGGAGGACGCGGATTGGGAGGACCTGAAAATTTTAATATTATTGAAGAATTAGCCCGCACTTTGGGAGGGGCTGTTGGCGCCAGTCGAGCGGCAGTTGATGCTGGCTGGATACCCTACTCGCATCAAGTAGGACAGACCGGTCGCACTGTCTGCCCCAAAATATATATCGCTTGCGGAATTTCTGGAGCCATTCAGCATCTGGTAGGCATGCAGTCTTCGGACATTATTGTGGCAATTAATAAGGATCCTAATGCTCCCATCTTCAAAGTTGCCACCTATGGTATTGAAGGTGACCTGTTTGAGGTTGTTCCAGCTCTAACCAAAAGGTTGAAAGAGGTTCTGGGCTGAAGTAACTATTCTCTAAATTTGCCCTCCTTTTTTCCCACCATTTTTTTCTTGATAATTTAAGACGATTTTGTTATATTTAAAGTAACAAAAAAATAAATGCAGTGCAGGGCTTTATGCCCGTGAAAAAGTACCTGTCCCCATAAACTGGAGATTCGATTGTATTTTAAAAAACTGGAGATATTCGGGTTTAAGTCTTTTGCTGATAAGATTACAGTAAATTTTGAGCCAGGAATTACCTGTATCGTTGGTCCTAATGGTTGTGGAAAGACCAATGTTGTTGATGCCATACGCTGGGTTCTGGGAGAACAGAGCGCCAAACAGCTTCGCGCTGGTAAGATGGAAGATATTATTTTTAACGGCTCTCGCACGCGTAAACCTTTAGGATTGGCCGAAGTCTCCCTCAGTTTAGATAACTCGCAAAATATCCTACCGATTGAATACCGAGAAGTCACTGTTACTCGTCGCCTATTTCGCTCAGGAGAATCCGAATACTACATTAACAAAACTGCCTGCCGCCTCAAAGACATAACTGCGTTATTCCTGGATACAGGGATGGGTACGGATACTTATTCCTTAATGGAAGAAAAGAAGATTAATTTCATTTTAAACAGTAAGCCCGAGGAGCGCCGAACAATCTTTGAGGAAGTAGCGGGAGTAATGAAATACAAATGGAGAAGAGAAGAGGCGCTTCGCAAGCTGGAGAGCACGCAGGCAAATCTTACGAGATTGTCGGACATAATAGCTGAAGTGAAAAGACAGATTAACTCACTCGATTATCAAGCAAGAAAAGCGCGGCAGTACCAAAAATATAGAGAACAACTGAAGCTTCTGGAAATAAGACGGCTGATGAAAAATTACGCAAGAATAAAAGAAGAGTCCTCCCAGGGAGAAGAAAAAATAAGTTCGCTTTACTCTGAGGCGGAGAGGTTAAATAATGAGTGTAAACAAAAAGAAGATTCAACTTTACAGCTGCGGCGGCAATTAAGGGAAAAAGAAGAAGAACTAACGAGGACTCAGAGAGAACTGTTTTCCCTGTCCAGCGAAATTAGCCGATTCCAGGACCGGCTTCTTCTGGGAAAAGAAAGAAAGGAAGAGATAGAAGGAGAAAGAGCACAATTGAGGGGACAGATAGAAGATGGTACGAGTAAAATCTCTCTGCTGGATGAAAAAATTTCTCAAACAGAAAAAGAACACGAAAAATTAGCCAAACAACTTGAGGAGACCAACTCGGCCTTCTCTTCCAAAGAAGAAATTCTTCGCTCCCTTACAGAAAGACTCGTACATTTAAGCACTTCTCTTGAAGAAAGAAAAGAAGCTGTGGTGGAACTGATGAATAGAACAGCTCAGACTCGGAATCGGTTAATCAGTTTGGAATTGGACAGAAAGAGTCTACTTTCCAGGAAGGAGAAGTTGAATGCCGAGGAAAAGCGCAGAAGGGAAGACAAAGAAATTCTCCAGGGCGAAATCTCCGGCAAACAGGAACAAGTGAATAAGGAAAACGAGAAATTGGCGGAGATAGACGAGAGGAACAATCTTTTAGTAAAAGAAAGAGACTCCGTCTTAGAAAGCCTTAAACAGGCGATAAATAAGGCTGACGAGATACAACAAAAATATAGTCTCAGGTTAGGTCTTATTCAATCATCGAGTGAGTTGAGCGGAAAGGAAACCTTAGTGGAAGAAGTTTTAGCCAGAGGATTTCCTGGTGTATACGGGACTGTAGCTAGGTTAGTCAGTTTTCCTCGCGAGTACGAAGTGATTCTGGAGAAACTTCTCGGCGAACGACTACAATACCTTGTTTGCGAAGATACTGAGAGCGCATTAGCAGTAATAGAATATCTAAAAAGAGAAAAGAAGGGTTACCTTACTTTTCTTCCCATTAAGGAATTACCTGTGTCAAATCCTGGCCCGGTAATCCCTCAGGACGTTGTAGGGATACCCCTTTTAGAGAAATTAGGGTATGAAAAGAAGTATCAGAAAGTGATGGAGTTCCTTCTGGGCAACATTTTTTTGGTGGAAAGTCTCGACCAAATCGACCCCGCGGAAACGAGAAATCGCCAGGAAGAAAAGAGCAAAAAGGAAATAATCTTTCTCACAAAGGAAGGGGATATTTTAACTTCTTCGGGGATTCTTTCTGGTGGCAGTCGGGAATTCCTGGAGGAGAATATTTCAATCCGCAATAAAAAGATTAAAGACTTGGAGAGAGAAATCTCTCAATTAAAAAAGGAACTGGATAAGATAATTGAACAAAGGGCGAAATTAGAAGAGAAAATATCCGATGTAAATAGACAGATAGAGAAAAATAAAGAACTCTCCAGGAATACACAGATTAGTATTGCCCAGCTGGCAGAAATAATTTCGCAAAAGGAGGAACTTAAGAAAAGGCTCGATTCTGAAATTAATCTGCTTATTGATGAACAAAGTATCATAGACAAAGATATATCTACCGGCGCTGGCGACGTTGAACAATTAACTAATGACCAGAAAGCGGGAGAAACATCTCACGAGGAAATCCAGGAGATGATAGACGGATTGGAGAAGGACCACCATTC
Source organism: bacterium (assembly GCA_011773355.1). Lineage (GTDB taxonomy): Bacteria > UBA6262 > WVXT01 > WVXT01 > WVXT01 > WVXT01. The sequence continues at coordinate 8,206 of WVXT01000071.1, read as the reverse complement.
CGTGGCTGAACAGGAGAAAGAGGAAAGAGAAAAAGTCGTAGGGTTAAAAATACTCAAGACACAACTTGAGGAAAAAGAGCGCAATCTGCAATCTGAAAGGTCGCACCTGGAAAGTGAGAGAGAAGGCCTGTTGAATTTGATAGATCAGAGAAAGGAAGCGTTGGCTAATCTGGAAGGCAAGGTAACCGGCATAGAGGAAATAAAGATTTCCGGAGAGAAAGAGATATCGTCTCTTTCTGAATCCAAAAATAGACTGGAAATAGAACTGAAAAGATTACAGGAAGAGAAAGAAAAGATTAACCAAAGTTTGCAAGAAGAAGAGAGTATTCTGGGGCAAAAGAAGGGTGAACTATCAAGGATTGAAAGTGATTTAACCCAGGAAAAGATAGATAGTAACCGCTTCTCTCTAGAGCTCGGCCAAATTAAGGAAAGATTGACAGAGGAATACAGTCTTTCCCTGGAAGAAGCTTTAAACACGGTTTCCCAGGCTCCTGTTGATACTTCAGAGGATTATGGAAGGGAGATAGAGAAGTTGAAACACAGGATTGAAACAATGGGACTGGTTAATCTCGCTGCTCCCGAAGAGTATGAGACGCTAAATGAGCGTTACAAATTTCTTAAGAGCCAGGAGGAAGACTTAATTAAGTCGTCGGAAGACCTGCGCAAAGTCATAAGCAAAATCGATGGAACTACCCGTGCAAATTTCAAGAAAACATTCACCAGCGTGCGGAATAATTTCCAGAAAGTATTTACCCAGCTCTTCGAAGGAGGAGAAGCTGACCTGGTGCTCACAAATGAAGAGGATTTATTGGAAACAGGAGTGGACATCGTTGCCCAACCGCCAGGCAAGAAACTTCAAAACATCTCTCTCTTATCAGGCGGAGAAAAAGCCCTGTGTGCCATCGCCCTTCTATTTGCTCTATTTATGGTTAAACCTTCGCCTTTTTGCGTCCTTGATGAGGTCGATGCTCCACTGGATGATGCCAACCTGCAGAGGTTTACTATGCTATTGAAAGAATTTGTAAATAAAGCACAATTCATCGTTGTAACCCACAACAAGAAGACTATGGAGATGTCTGACGTTCTTTACGGGATTACTATGGAAGAATTTGGCATCTCCAAACTCATCTCTGTAAAATTCCAAAAGCCGAGCCCCGCCTGAAGAATCTTCTGAAAAACGTTCGTATGGCTTGTTCCCATAGAAATTACGTTATAAGGGGTTACATTACTGGCGAATTATGGACAGAGTAAAGATTTCAGATATATTTATTGACAATCTAGAATGGGATAGAATAAGAGACGCCGTAAGAAAGTTCATTGGCAGTCAAAAAGCACAACAGATAATTACTGCCAATTCTTTGATGGTGAATTATGTGGCAAGAGAGCCCGAATTGAAGGGCGCTTTCCATAACGCTGGCCTCGTCCTTGCCGATAGCGTGGGCATTGTCTGGGCATCGGAGTTTCTGGGTTACGGAAAACTTGCGCGCATACCGGGCATAGAACTAATGTTGAAGTTTTGTCAACTGGCAGCTTCCAAAGATTACTCAATATATTTATTAGGCGCGCGTGAATCCGTATTAAAGAAAGCAGGAGAAAATCTAAAGAAAGAATTTCCCGGGCTAAGAATTGTGGGGATGCACCATGGATATTTTACAAATGGTGATCGCCATAGAATCCTGAAAGAAATAAAGAATGTCAAACCCGACTTTTTATTTGTAGGAATGGGCACACCTCGTGGAGAAAAGTGGATTTACCAGAACCTGGAGCAACTAAACGTTCCTGTATGTATGGGGATTGGCGGTAGCCTGGATGTGATTTCTGGAAGGTTGAGGAGAGCACCCGCATGGCTTCGCCAGGGAGGATTTGAATGGACCTACCGCGTGCTCCAGGAACCGTGGCGGGTTGTTCGCCTGCCGGGATTATTAAGTTTTGTCTGGAAAATAATGAAACAGAAATGGAGAAGGTAATCTATGGATATGAAATATGGCATCATTTCTGATATTCACAGTAATCTGGAAGCATTGAATATAGTCCTGGATTACCTTAAACGCAGGGAAAAGATAGACCGATTTATCTGTTGCGGTGACATCGTTGGATATGGCGCGAAACCAAATGAGTGCACAGAGATTATTCGACAGTTGGATAATTGCTACACGGTCGCTGGCAATCATGATTGGGGAACTATCGGTTTAGAAGACACCAGTTTCTTTAATCCCATTGCATTGGCAGCAGTAGAATGGACTGGCCGCCATTTAACCAAAGATAACCGAAATTACCTTGAAAAACTTGCTTCGCAGATAGAACAAAGTAATTTTCTATTGGTTCACGGAAGTCCCAGGGACCCTATTAATGAGTACATCTTTGAAGAAAGAACTTTTCTGGCAAATCTTCCCAGAATAAAGAAGAATATCTGTTTTGTGGGACACACTCACGTTCCTCTATGTTTCTATGCCAAAACTCCACAAGACATCGAGGGAATTCCGCTCGATGATGGAACGGTTCTGGAAATAAATCCATCATATAAGTATCTTATAAACTGTGGAAGTGTTGGCCAACCCAGGGATGGTGACCCCAGGGCAAGCTGTGGGATTTATGATGCGGATACAAATATTCTCAGGATAAAGAGAATAGACTATGATGTTGCTAAAACCCAGGAAGAAATTTTGAGTGCAAAGCTTCCCACACCTCTTGCTGTCAGACTGGGATACGGCAGGTAGTTAGAAGATTCCCTCTCCCCTTAGGGGAGAGGCAAAGGGTGAGGGGAAAAATTACTTGACAAGAAGTAAAAGATTTGTTACTTTTAGGTAAGAAAAGAGTCTTCGGGATAGGGTGAAACTCCCAATCGGTGGTGAAAGTCCACGACCCCCCGATAAAATCGAGGGTTGAACTGTTGAAATTACAGTACCGACGGTGAAAGTCCGGACGGGAGAAGATTCCAGTAAGGAGTCTAATAATAAATAATGTAAAATCTCCCTCGCTTAAGTGAAGCGAGATATCCCGAAGAAATATTCTTCGGGTTTTTTTTATTAAGATGAGGATGAATCCTCAAAGTGAATTACAGTTTATGCATAAGGCGATAGCCCTTGCCAGAGAAGGCTCATTCAGGGTGAGCCCCAATCCTAAGGTTGGCTGTGTTCTGGTTAAGAAGGGTAAGGTTATTTCCCGGGGGAGGCACGAGCACTTCGGGGGTGCACATGCTGAGATTAATGCGTTGTGGGAGGCAGGGGTGAGAGCCAGAGGCTCTACGATGTTTATTAATTTAGAGCCGTGTGGCCATTATGGCAAGACACCTCCCTGCACGGAAGCAATCCTGAAGGCAGGAGTTAAAAAGGTCGTTGTAGGAATGGTTGACCCTAATCCTCTGGTAAAAGGAAAAGGGTTAAGGGAACTGAGAGCCAAAGGTATTAAGATAAAACTAGGAGTGTTAAGAGAGGAGTGCGCTAAACTGAACGAGCCATACATAAAATATATCACCCGGGGAATACCTTTTGTGATTCTGAAATCGGCAATGTCTCTAGACGGGAAAATAGCTACGCAAAAGGGAGACTCCAAATGGATTACCAGCGAAGCATCCCGCAAATACGCAAAAGCGCTACGTAGTCAGGTAGATGGCGTCCTGGTAGGAATAGATACGGTGATAAAGGATAATCCCGGGCTTCTTGCTAGCAGTTCCCAAAAGAGGCCCATCAGAATAATAATGGATAGCCACCTGCGAATCCCTTTGGATGCACGGGTCCTAAATTCCCGGGCTCCCACCATAGTAGCAACCGGGAAGGGAGTGGATAGGAAGAAGATAGAGCGTTTGCAAGCCAGAGGTATCGAAGTCCTCCAGATACCGCGATGGAAAAAACATCCCCGTAGAGGTCTTGACCTCAAATTTTTAATGAGAGAATTGGCTAAAAGAGGAGTAACTTCTATCCTCATCGAGGGCGGAGGTAGAGTCAATGCTTCGGCATTAGAGATGGGATTGGTGGATAAGGTTCTCTTCTTCATTGCTCCCAAAATTGTTGGTGGAGAAGATGCGATTACTGCGGTAGAAGGTGAAGGCATAGACAGGATTGGACAGGCAATAAGATTGAAAGATACCAAAGTCAGGAGATTTGGCGAGGATATTCTATTTGAAGGATATATCTGAGAGGTGAGAAAGTTTCCTCTACCCCGGTAGAGAGGGGATAGTTAGGATACAAGGATAAGCGGATGTTTACTGGAATAATCGAAAAGATAGGAACGGTAGTAGAGAAGAGCCACAGTAGAATTACTATAGAAACTGAATGGAAAGATTTAAAAGTGGGCGAATCAATTTCTGCCAGCGGTGTCTGTCTTACAGTTGCCGGGAGCGAGAATTTTGGACCATTGGGACGATTCACTGCAGACTTATCTCGTGAGACTCTGGAAAGCACCACGCTGGGCAGTGTAAACATTGGAAGCAGAGTAAATCTAGAGAGAGCATTGAAATTAGGAGAACGGTTGGGAGGACATTTCCTCAGCGGCCATGTGGATGGCCGGGGAAAGGTGAAAGCAATTGCAAGAGAAAAAGAGGGAAAGCTTTTCCAGATCACAACTTCTCCAGAAATTCTTAAATATATTGTTTCTAAAGGGTCGATTGGCGTAGACGGAATCAGTTTGACTGTAGTAAAAGTAATTAATGGTACAAGTTTCTCTGTCTCTATTATTCCTCACACCGAGAAAGTTACCACTTTTGGTCTTCTGAAAGTGAACGATTCAGTAAATATTGAAGTCGATATGTTAGCAAGGTATGTCGAGAATCTAATTAACAAGAAAAAAGAGAAATCTGGTATAACCAAGGAATTTCTCTTAGAAAAAGGATTTTTATGAAGTTTAACACAATTTCGCAAGCGATAGAATATATTAGAAAAGGCAAAATGGTCATCGTTATTGACGATAAGGAACGGGAGAACGAAGGCGACCTGGTGATGGCAGCATCGAAAGTGACTCCTGAGGCAATAAATTTTATGGCCAAATATGGTCGGGGACTAATTTGTCTGGCGATTGTCGGGGAACGGCTGGATAAGCTGGGAATAAAACCGATGGTGGCTAATGGAGTGGAATTACGTGAGGCAGCATTCACTGTTTCTGTTGATGCCAGGAAAGGGACGACTACGGGAATTTCGGCTCACGACCGGGCAACTACGGTAAAAGCAGTAATCAATCCCAAAATCAAACCTTCTGACCTTTGCAGTCCTGGACATATCTTTCCTCTCCGCTATCAGGAGGGAGGCGTACTGGTGCGCGCGGGTCATACTGAAGCAGCGGTAGACCTGACGAAGCTGGCAGGTTTATATCCCGCCGGGGTAATTTGTGAGATAATGCACGAAAATGGTAGGATGGCCAGGACGCCCGAACTTCTGCGTTTTGCCAGAAAACATAGGATGGCTATCATTACCATTGCTGACTTGATTGAGTATCGCCGGCGAACGGAGAAATTCATAAAAAGGATAGCCGCTGCCGGATTGCCTACAGAATTTGGCGAATTTAGAATAATTCTGTATAAGTCTCTTCTGGACAATGAACATCATCTGGCTCTGGTAAAAGGCGAAGTAAAAGGCAAGAAGGACGTTCTGGTGAGAGTCCACTCTTCCTGTTTAACCGGTGATATTCTCCATTCTTTACGTTGCGATTGTGGCTCCCAGTTGCATCGAGCAATGGAAATAATTGAAAAGAAAGGTCAAGGGGTCATATTGTATATGCATCAGGAAGGCAGGGGCATTGGGTTGGTGAACAAAGTAAAAGCATACGAACTTCAGGACAAAGGTTTAGATACAGTGGAAGCCAACAAAGTTTTAGGCTTCAAACCAGATTTGAGAGATTATGGCATTGGTGCTCAGATACTTGCAGACCTGGGACTGTCCACCATAGCTCTTCTAACCAATAATCCCCGCAAGATTGTAGGAATAGAAGGTCATGGATTGAAAGTAACCAGAAGAATTCCCCTGGAAATAAGGCCCACCAGGATAAATAAGAAGTATCTCCGGGTCAAAAAAAGGAAATTAGGCCACATGCTCGAAGTTTGAACTAGAGGAGTTCCCTCTCCCCCAGGGGAGAGGAGATATAATAATAAAGGAATAACTTTGTAAAGAAGTATTAAAAAAGCAGAGGAGGAGGGAAAGATGGCTAAAGTGCATGCGGGAAAGATGGTGGCGAAAGGAAAGAATTTTGGGATTGTAGTTTCCAGGTTCAATGAGTTCATCAGCCAGAAACTACTGGACGGGGCTCTGGACGCTCTAAGAAGGCACGACGCTGATGAAGAGCGGATTGAAATTTTCTGGGTTCCGGGTTCTTTTGAAATTCCTTGGGCAGCAAGGAGGATGGCAGCGAGCAAGAAGTATGATGCGGTATTGTGTTTGGGAGCAGTTATCAGAGGCGATACACCACATTTCGATTACATTGCCAGCCAGGTGGCTAAAGGTATAGCCCAGACTTCTCTCACCACGGGTGTGCCCACTCTGTTCGGCATAATCACTGCCGATAATCTGGAACAAGCTATCGAGAGGGCGGGAACCAAGGCAGGCAACAAAGGTGCCCAGGCAGCATTGAGTGCAATCGAAATGGTGAATTTACTGCCAATGATGGAATAGTAGTACAAAGTTGGTCTATTCAATTTAAAGGTGGTAAATATGGGACTACGTCGTTTATCCAGAGAGTATGCTCTGCAAATCTTGTATGCTGTAGATGTTTGTAAATTAGAATCAGAAGACGCCCAGAAATCCTTCTGGAAAGACCGCAAATCTGGCAAAAAAGTTCTGGAGTTTGCCACAACTTTGGTGGAAGGGACATTAAAGAATTTGCCCGAAATCGATTCTTTAATTAGTAAGTATGCGCGCAACTGGGACATACACAGGATGGCTTCAATTGACCGTAACATTCTGCGCCAGGCTACTTTCGAAATTCTCTATCTTCTCGACATACCAATCAATGTGATAATTAACGAAGCAGTGGAACTGGCGAAAAAATATTCTACTGAAGAATCAGGGAAATTCGTTAACGGAATTTTAGACAAGATAAGAGAATCCCGGAGTGTGAAAGATTTGAAGGAGTGAAGTTATGGCGAAACTTGAGGAAGTCAAAAGAAAAGTAGAAAAACTGAGAGAAGAAATTCGCCACCACGATTATCGTTATTATGTTCTTAACCAACCAGAGATTTCCGATAGAGAGTATGATGATTTAGTAAAAAAATTAGAAGAATTAGAGAAAAAGCATCCCCAGCTCATCACACCCGATTCACCCACCCAAAGAGTAGGAGAGAAACCACTCATAGGTTTCAAAACAGTTAGACACCGTGTTGCCATGCTTTCCCTCGATAATACCTATTCTTCCCAAGAGATAGAAGAATGGGATAGGAGAGTTCACAAAGGATTGCCCGGGGGAAAGGTAGAATACATTGTGGAATTGAAAATAGACGGCGTAGGTGTATCGTTGACATACGAAAGAGGTATTTTCCTTGTGGGTGCTACGCGGGGCGATGGGGTTACTGGTGATGATATTACGCAAAACCTCAAAACTATAAAATCTATACCATTGAGATTTCTCACTACCGATAGTTCACAATTACCGGATTTGATTGAAGTTCGAGGAGAAGTATTCATGGAGAGGGACGACTTCGAGAAATTAAACGCAGAAAAGAAGAAAAAAAGTGAAGCTCTTTTCGCCAATCCCCGCAATGCTGCTGCAGGCTCTCTAAAACTTCTCGATTCACGGCTCACTGCGGGAAGAAAGTTGAATTGTTTTATCCATTCCTTTGGCACGCTGGAAGGAGGAAAAGTTTACAAGACCCACTGGGAGTTTCTGCAATCTGCAAAGAGACTGGGACTGAGGGTTAACCCGGAGATTAAATTATGCAAGAACATTAATGAAGTGGTTAGGTACTGCGAAAATTGGGAAAATAAGAGAGGAAAATTGGGTTACGAAATCGATGGAATGGTTATTAAAGTAAATTCCTTACCCCAGCAGAAAAGATTGGGTTACACGATGAAGAGTCCCCGCTGGGCTATAGCCTATAAATTTCCTGCCCAACAAGCGACGACTACTCTTGAGGACATCGTCCTCCAGGTCGGTAGAACAGGTGTCATCACTCCCGTGGCTATGCTCAAGCCAGTTGAATGTGCTGGAGTTACCATAAGCAGAGCCACACTGCACAATTTTGACGAGATAAAAAGGCTCGACGTGCGAATTGGAGACAGAGTTATTG
>WVXT01000064.1:1171-1412 GCA_011773355.1 bacterium | reverse complement strand
CAACTTCTCCCTCTGGATTTGGTGAAGGAGAAACATCAGAAGGAGTGATAATCTTAATTACTCGGTCGTCATCGATATTGAATTTCACTCTTTCTTTTCCATAGGGGATTTCTACCCTCATCTTTTTTCACCCACTAGAGGACTCTTAAAAATTGCCTAAATTCAAGGTTTAAATGTTTACCGTTCCCACAAATAACAGGTAGATCGGTTTATAGTATCTGATCTTTCTGGGTTTTCTGCC
>WVXT01000064.1:517-1123 GCA_011773355.1 bacterium | reverse complement strand
TCGTCTTCCCATTTTAAGGGTGTATACCTTCCTTTATCCCAGATCTCTACGGTTCCCGCACCGTACAGGCCTTCGGGAATGGTTCCTTCAAATGTCGAATAGTCGACAGGGTGATCTTCTACTGCTACCGCAAGTCTTCTCACGCCTTCGTGTGTAGGAGGTTCTTTGGGGATAGCCCAGCTTTTCAGAACTCCGTTTTGTTCTAATCTCAGGTCCCAATGTAGTTTCCGGGCCTGATGCTTCTGTATCACATAGAGAAGATTGTTTCCTCGTCTTTTTACTTCTCCGGGAGGTTCAGGCGTTTTAGTAAACCGTCTCTTTGCCTTGTATTCGTCTAGAGTCAATGGTGTTTTTTCACTCCAATTTTAGGGCATAAATGGGTTAGTATGCATCTACTGCAGAGGGGGGTTGGTGCTTTACAGACGGCTTTTCCATGATCCTTCAGGAGGTGGGGGAGTTTAGCCCAGTAGTTCTTTGGGACTAATGTCATCAGATCCTTCTCTATCTTATCGGAATTTCTATTCTGACTGAACCCTAGTCTTTGGGAGAGACGGATGCAGTGGGTATCACAGGAGATACCTTCGACAATACCGTATGCATTACTTA
>WVXT01000064.1:0-420 GCA_011773355.1 bacterium | reverse complement strand
ATAACTTTACAGGCTTCAATAATGTTTTCTGCTTTCTTACTTGGAAAAGATATGGGTTTAATGTCGTTAATGAATTCCTGGAGATCGGCGTTTGCGTAGTCGACCGCAGTTTTATATTTTGTAAATATTTTGGGGGTCGTTGAGTTGACCACTTCATCTCTTACTTGAGCGGAGAGAATAGCTGCTACAAGAAGTTCTAATGGAGTATTAAAGTGGAGATAATATTGTGTATGCGGATACTCTTTCACCAGGAGATCTATTATCTGTACGGATCTCTCATTCTCCTTCATTGTTTCACGTTTTCCTCTCACATCCACATTTATTCAAATAAAATGTTTCACTAATTTTTTAATGTATTATTTATTCTTGGATGCTTGTTCTCCTCGTATCCCCCAATTACTCTTATTTACGTCATGGATA
>WVXT01000065.1:1201-7706 GCA_011773355.1 bacterium | reverse complement strand
CTTTATCTCTATACTTCTGGAACGACTGCTAGACCAAAGGGAGTAATGGTAACTTTTGGCAATCTGGATTGGTTTCCTAAAGATATGCACCACGTCTGGAAAACTACTGAGGATGATATCCATATGCTCTCATTACCTGCTTCCCACATAAGTGGACCGATTCTATTCAATCAGACGATTGTGATGGGGGTGGCCACTTCAATTCTGGGAGCATTCAATCCCAGGAAGTGGCTGGAGAATGTAGAGAAGAATGGCGTGACTATTATCCATTTCGTGCCGCCGATGGCCAATGCATTGATACAGTTGAATCAATTTGAAAAGTACGACTTGTCCAGCTTAAGAGCCCTCGCTCTTATGGGGGCATATTCTACTCCCGGCTTGGTCAAAGAAATTGGAGAAAAACTGGGATTAAGAAGAGGTTGTCAGGGTTATGGGCTGACTGAGACTTCTCCTCTACTTACCCTTGAGTCCATTGAGAGCAATGCTCCTTTTGGAAACATTGGCAAGCCATTACCGGGCAAAGAAGTGAAGATAGTTGATGAGGACGGCGATGAAGTTCCCGTAGGACATGTTGGTGAGATAGTTACCCGCGGTTCACACGTAATGAAAGGTTATCACAACGACCCTGAAGGCACTCGGGAGAGAATCAAGGATGGATGGTTACACACAGGCGATTTGGCCCGGAGAGATGAAGAAGGTTACATCTACATTGTGGGACGGACACAAGACCGGATAAATGTCGGAGGATTGATGGTTTATGTCTCTGAGGTTGAGGATGTTCTTCACCACCATCCCAAAATAAAAGAAGTGGCTGTTGTTAGTGCTCCCGACCCAAAGAGAGGAGAAAAGGTGAGAGCGATTATTGTGCTGAAAGAAGGACTGCAGGCTACGGAGAAAGAGATAATAGAATATTGTCGGGAGAGAATGGCNNGGAATTCAGGGAGGCTCTGCCAAAGACAAGGACAGGGAAGATAGCCAGGGGAGAACTGGCGAGAAGAAACTCTTGAGTTTGAGGTCCGATTGTACTTGAAAAGAGGAGATAGAATTTAGTATCATTTTGTGGGTTGCCACCTTTGATAAATTACCATCGTATTCGGGTAATGGAGGAGAACAAAATGAATGTAGGGGAGATTCTCGAAGAAAGTGTCGCCAGGTTTGGGGAAAAAGTAGCCGTGGTATTCGAAAACGAAAAGGTCACTTTTCCACAACTCGACCGACTGGTAAATAATCTCTCCACGGGGCTAATCAAGGAGGGCGTGAACAAGGGTGATTGTGTGGCCACTTTCCTGCCGGATTCAATGGAGTTTGCCTTAAGTTACTTTGCTATCCTTAAAATTGGAGCTATTCACGCTCCTCTCGATATCAGGCTGAAAGAGGATGAAGTCAAGTTAATCCTTGATGACGCTAGACCGGTAATAATTATTACCACCGGTCAATTTCAGGATATGTTTCTGGCAATGAGAGCAGAAATTCCCGTCATGAACAGGGTCATCGTGGTGGGAAAAGAGGTGAGAGAGGGCTGTGTATCCTTTGATGAGATAAAAAGTCGGTCTTCTCCCCGGGTTGTTCCTGCAGAGGTTGAGGATGATGACGTAGCCCTTTATATCTACACTTCAGGGACTACTGCAAAGCCAAAAGGAGTAATGGTAACTTTCGGGAATCTTGACTGGTTCCCCAGAGATATGCACGCTTTCTGGAATACTACAGAGAACGATGTATATATGATTGCATTGCCCGCATCCCATATAAGCGGACCCATTGTTTTCAATCAGACAGTGGCAATGGGCATTGCTTCTGTAATTTTGGGAACTTTCAGTCCCAGGAAATGGCTGGAGAGTATAGAAAAGAACCACGTGACAGCTACTCAATTAGTCCCCCCCATGGCTAACGCATTGATTCAATTAGGTGAGTTTGAGAAGTACAACTTATCAAGCTTAAGGGGTGTTGCTCTTATGGGCGCGTATTCTGCGCCCGGGCTGGTTAAGGAGATTGGACAGAAACTGGGACTGAGAAGATGCTGCCAGGGTTATGGACTGACCGAGACTTCTCCTATGATTACCTTCGAGCCTTTGGATAGCAATGCTCCCTTTGGAAACATCGGCAAGCCACTTCCCGGCAGGGAAACGAAAATAGTGGATGAAGATGGTGATGAAGTTTCCGTGGGGAAGATTGGCGAGATAGTTACTCGCGGCCCTCACATAATGAAAGGATATCACAACGACCCCGAAGCCACTCGCGAAAAAATAAGGAATGGCTGGCTGCACACAGGAGACCTGGCAAAGAGAGACGAGGAAGGTTATTTCTACATAGTGGGAAGAAAACAGGACAGGATAAATGTGGGAGGATTGATGGTTTATGTCTCTGAGGTAGAGGATGTTCTCCGTGAGCATCCTAAGATAGTAGAGGTAGCTGTGATGAGTGCCCCTGACCCGAAGCGGGGTGAGAAAGTGAGAGCCATCGTAGTCTTAAAAGATGGAATTGAAGCCACGGAAGATGAGATAATCGTTTATTGCCGGGAGAGGATGGCAAACTACAAAGTTCCCAGGGAGGTGGAGTTCAGGGAAAGCCTCCCTAAAACAAGGACAGGAAAAATAGCCAGGGCAGAACTCGTTAAGAATAGCTATTGAGATTAAATACTCGGTCGACTCGTTAATTTACGAAAAGACCGCTAATTATCCATGCCATTAGCGGTCTTTTTCTATATATGGCAAGAAGCAAAAACTCTTGAAAAAAATAGAATAAAAAGATATCATCTTGTAACCGTCCCGATGAATCGGGACGGAGCTCTTGGTTGAAAAGGAGAGGTTTTTGGCTACTTTCTGGGAACTTCTTTTGAATTTTTTCTTTCCCCTACAGTGCGTTATCTGCGGAAGGTTACTCGCGGCCGATAATAAAGAGCGCATTTGTGGAGATTGCTGGAGCAGAATTATCTACCTCAACCGGCCAATCGATATTAAGCTATCTTTAGAGAGAATATGGTCAGTAGCAGTATATGAGGGGGTTTTGAAGGAGTTGATTCATCAATTTAAGTATAAAGAGAGGAAGTATTTAGCCAGTCCCTTGGGGAAACTCTTGGTCGATTTTGTGGATGAGTACCTGAAAGAAGAAAGATTCGATTATATTGTTCCCATACCACTGGAAAAAGCCAGGCAAAAGAAGAGGGGCTACAACCAGGCAGAACTCTTAGCACGGGTTCTGGGAGAAGCAATGAATAAGCCAATATTGACCGATTTAGTGGAAAGAAGAAAGAAGACCAAACCCCAGTTTGGACTGAACAGAGAAGAGAGGTTTGAGAATCTTTCCGGGGCCTTTGAAATCTCGAAAACAGGCGAAGAAGATATCCCTACAATTGCAGGCAAGAAAATTCTACTTTTGGATGACCTAACAACTACAGGCGCTACCCTGGATGAATGCGCCAGAGCGCTGAGAACAGCAGGGGTTAGTGAAATTTATGCGCTGGTTCTAGCCCATGGAATGTAGAACCAAAATAGTCCCTTCCATCCATCCGAGCGTTTAACAGTTGTGGCTATCTCAAAAAAATCTTGACTTTATTGGGTGAATTTATATAATAACTTGTACTGGATGAGCAAATTAATAGAAGGAGGTAAGTGATAAATGGCAACAAAGGTAGGGATTAACGGATTCGGAAGGATCGGAAGGCTGGTGCTCAGGGCAGCCCTTGCTGAAGGCGTAAAGGAGCTCGATTTTGTGGCAGTTAATGATTTGACCAACGCCAAAACGCTGGCGCACTTGTTCAAGTACGATTCAACTTTTGGTACTTTTAAAGGCAAGGTAGAGGCAAAGGACAATTCTATTTCTGTAGATGGGAAAGAGATAAAGGTCTTGTCCCAGAAGGATCCAGCACAATTACCGTGGAAAGATTTGGGTGTGGATATTGTCATAGAGTCGACGGGCAGGTTTACCGACCCGGAAAAAGCCAAAGCCCATTTAACNNCAAAGCCCATTTAGCAGCAGGAGCGAAGAAAGTAGTGATTACTGCCCCGGCGAAAGGGGAAGCTCTCACTGTGGTTATGGGAGTAAATGAAGATAAATACGACAGCTCCAAACACAATATTGTTTCCAATGCTTCCTGCACCACAAACTGCCTGGCGCCAGTAGCCAAGGTTCTTCTGGATAAGTTCGGGATTGAGCGAGGATTGATGACTACTATCCATTCTATTACTAACGACCAGGTTACTCTCGACTTTCCCCATAAGGATTTGCGTCGCGCCCGGGCAGCAACTCTTTCTATGATAGCTACCACTACCGGCGCAGCCAAAGCCATAGGATTGGTCTTACCCGAGCTAAAAGGCAAGATGGATGGCATGGCGATACGCGTGCCTACTCCTAATGTCTCTCTGGTCGATTTGGTCGTTGAGGCGAAAAAAGAGACGACCGTAGACGAGGTAAATAAAGTGTTCAAGGAAGCTTCTCAGGGGAAGTTGAGTAAGTACGTTGATTATACTGAGGAGCCATTGGTCTCCCGCGATTTTTATGGTAACAATAAATCTGCTATAGTAGATGGACTATCCACAAGAGTAATAGAAGGCAAGATGATAAAAGTCCTTGCCTGGTACGACAATGAGTGGGCTTACTCCTGTAGAGTAAATGATCTGGTTAACTATATGGTGAAGTCAGGAGCTAAAAGCGGGTCTAAAGAGAGAGTGACAACTCAATAGAAAAACATTGCCCGCTCGGACCCTCGGGGTCAGAGCCCTTAGCTCTATATTTAAAAAGGCAAAAGTTATGGAAAAATTGACAATTTCGGATTTGGAAATAGAAGGTAAAAAGGTCTTAATTCGCTGCGATTTCAATGTTCCCTTAGATGATAAGGGAAGGATTACGGATGATACGCGTATTCAGGCTGCTCTACCCACAATCAGGTACGCTCTGGGAAGAGAATGTGCAGTTATTCTGATGTCCCACATGGGTCGACCCAAAGGGAAAGTAGATCCAAAATTGAGCTTGAAACCGGTTGCCCAAAGATTAGGAGAGCTTTTGAATCTTGAGGTTCTTATGGCGCCTGACTGCGTCGGTCCCGAGGTGGAGAAGATGGCCGGGGAGTTAAAAGGCGGAGAAGTTCTTCTTTTGGAAAATTTGCGCTTCCATTCGGGAGAAGAGAAAAATGATGAGACGTTCGCAAAACAACTCGCTTCGCTGGCCGATGTATTCGTCCAGGATGCCTTCGGTACTGTCCACAGGGCGCACGCTTCCACGTCAGGAGTGCCCAGGCATTTACCCTCTGGAGCCGGTTTTCTACTGCAAAAAGAGATAAAATATCTGAAACAGGCCCTGGAAGAACCGGAAAGACCTTTTTTGGCTATCCTGGGAGGCGCTAAGATATCGACCAAGATTGGAGTTATAAAGAATTTACTACCTAAAGTAGATTCGTTGATTTTAGGCGGCGCTATGGCCTACACTTTCTTGAGAGCAGAGAACATAGAAACGGGCAATTCGATGGTGGAAGAAGACAAAATTGATACTGCAGGGGAAATATTGAAACAGGCTTCCAAAAAGAAAGTAACCGTTCTATTACCTATTGACCACGTTATTACTAATAAAGTTTCTGAGGATGCCGAGAGTAAAGAAATCTCAGAGGTCACCATTCCCCAAGGCTGGATAGGAGTCGATATAGGTTCCTTCTCTATTAAGCGCTTCTCTTCGGCAGTCAGTTCTTCCAGGACCATACTCTGGAACGGGCCGATGGGTATCTTTGAAATAGATAAGTTCAGCAATGGCACAAAAGCAATCGCTGAGGCAATTGCCGAAGCTACCAAAAAAGGTAGTATCTCCATTGTTGGTGGAGGAGATTCCGTTGCTGCTGTGACCAAAAGCGGACTGCAGGAGAATGTATCGCATATTTCTACTGGCGGTGGAGCGGCATTAGAGTTTCTGGAAGGAAAGGAGTTACCGGGAATAGTGGCTTTAAAAGATAAGTGAGGAGATAAAATGATAACTTTAATATTAGTAATTCATATTGTTGTTTCCGTATGTTTGATTTTGATTGTGCTGTTGCAGGTAGGAAAGGGTGCCAGTCTATCAGGCTTATTCGGAGGCGGAAGCGGTGGCGAGGCGATTTTCGGTGGCGGAGGGGGAGACGTTTTTATGAAAAGATTGACCGTCATCTTCGCCATCCTGTTTTTATTCACCTCTCTAACGTTAACCATAATTTCAGTCCGCAGACCATTAAGCACAATTATCTATAAAGAGCCAGCCGTTCCAGGAGCAGTGCCCGAGGAAGCTGAAAAAGCTGCTCCGGAAGCGCCACCCGCCAAGCCTGAGACACCTCAACTACCAGAACCAGTCCAACCTAAATAAATAATATTTTTTCCTTATATTCTTATTTTCTATAAGATTTTGATATTGGGCAGGTGGCGGAATTGGTATACGCGTACGTTTGAGGGGCGTATGGGGAAACCCGTGCGGGTTCAAGTCCCGCCCTGCCCACTAAAAGGTCTATTATTCCTCTCCCCGTGGGGGAGAGGACAAAGGTGAGGGGGTTATT
>WVXT01000065.1:796-1064 GCA_011773355.1 bacterium | reverse complement strand
ACGGTCCGACTCTGACAGGTCCTCAATTCTATAACCGTTTCGACGCACTAACAGACATTTTCACGGGCCCCTTATGAAAGACGGCACCTACGTCATGGAGACAGATGAATAAGGATGTATTTAAGCGTGATCTCTAACGCGAGGTTGCCGCGCTTTTTGTTTTATAGTTTTGGAACAGCTAAAGGTAGTACTTACTTCACCAGATATTTCGAGTCGCAGGGCATGGCCAGAAAGCGGAAAGCAAGCAGAAATTAGCTTTTGCTAACTG
>WVXT01000065.1:428-731 GCA_011773355.1 bacterium | reverse complement strand
TAGTAGTGTCGTTTTTCTGTTGCTAGGAGCCTTCTGCTTCTTTAAAAACAGAAAATCGATTGTTAATTTAACTTTTGGCCTTCTGTGTATAGCAACTATTTGTTGGCAATTCTCATGGTTTATATTATTTAATACAACAAATGAAAAGCTTGCTAACTTCATAGTAAAACTTGGTTACTCTGGAATAGTATTTATTCCTATCACATTTTTTCATTTCTTTGCGTCATTGCTAAAAGCTAGCAAGGAAAAATGGCTCGTTTTTCTCTCCTATATTATAGGGTCAATATTCATTTTGGTTTTGTG
>WVXT01000065.1:0-278 GCA_011773355.1 bacterium | reverse complement strand
AATATGTCTTATTGGCACTTATTGCATATATTCCTGCAGCATCGGACTATGTTGTTAATTACGGAATAGAATTTTATCCCGTCGGTTTTATTTTCATCTGCGTTTTTGCTTTCACTACGGCCTACGCTATAGTTACATATCGTTTGATGGACATCTCTTTTGTAATAAGAGATACTACCCTCCGATTAGCATCTTCATTACTTCCCACTGTGGTCTTCCTGACTATAGGTATATTATTCTTTTCCCTTCCAACGACAATAATAATGATTATGCTAACT
>WVXT01000081.1 GCA_011773355.1 bacterium | reverse complement strand
TTTGAGATTAAAGCCAGTCCTAAAATTCCGAATATAAGATTGGCAAACCAGGCAGCCAGGACAGGCGATAGAATGCGGTTCTCTCCGATTGCTTTACCTACCGAGAACATCTGCCAGTAGAAAAAACAGATAAATAGACTGAGAGCAAATCCCTTTACTTTTCCACTCTTTGAAGTCTTGAGAGCAAAAGGAATGCCTACAAGCATAATTATAAAATTGGAAAAAGGAAAAGATAATTTTGAGTGTAGCGCCACTTTTTCTTTAATTGCGGGAATCCCATTTTTGGTTAGCTTTGTGATATAATTTCTCAGCTCGAAAAAGTTCATTTCATTGGGCTTCTTCTGTTTACGGAAAAAATAGTCTAAGCGCTCTGGCAAATGGAAGATTCTTTCCTTGAACTTCGTTTCTTTTATTGTCGCTTCCTGGTCATAGTCAAACTGGCGGAAGACACCGTCGTAAAATATCCAGTAATTGCCTTTCCACGCGGCTTTTTTGGCATAGATTTGATTTATTAGAGCAGCGTTTTTATTGAATTGGTCAACCAATACTTCTTCCATTAATTTCTTTTCTCCGTCGAGATACTTGATGGTGTACATCCTTCCTTCTTCACCTGCTATCACCAGGTTGTCCTGCTGTTGATAATTGCTTATCTTTCGATGCTTCACTTTAACATTGTAGATGTAATCTACTCTTTGATTGGCATAAGGCACAATGACTTCACTGAACACGAGAGACCCCATGACCAGGAACAGGCAGACAACAAATAGAGGAGATAGAATTCTGTACAGGCTTATTCCGGATGCTTTCATAGCTGTAAGTTCATTATGGCGGGCAAGTCCTCCCAGAGAGAAAAGAGTGGCCAGAAGAACCGCTACGGGAAATGTCTGAACCAGCCATTCAGGTGTTCGCCAGAAGAGATATTCTGCGCAAACCAGAAAGGGAGTTCCCAGGTCAATCCATTTGTGAAGCTGGTAAAATAATTCAGAAATGATAAGTAGAGAAGCGAAAGCAACCGCTCCCAGGAGAAATGGTTTCAAGAATTCATTTAATATGTAACGAGTTAAAATCCGCATTCAACTATTCCTATTCTTGCTAGCATTCAAAAGATAGTTTGTGAAAATCTTTTGGAATTTTAGCCAAAAAACGAGGACGACTACTTCTCTTTCAAGCAAAAATCTGTTTGACACCGATTTATCGGTGGAGTTTATTTTTGCGCCTTGCAGAGTCCAAAGTTTTTTGGCGTTAATAAATTCCTTAATGATGAACAAACTATCTTTTAATGCACCTACTTCACTTTGCCGTTCTGTAAATCATCCAGGTGCCGGCTATCCCTATTATCAAATTTGGTATCCACACGCCAAGGAGGGGAGGAGCTATTCCCTTCTCTCCCATAGTAATCCCTTCCACCAGGAGAAACCAGTATAACAAAAACAGGCCCAGGCTCAAGCTAAAGCCAACCGATTTTCCCTTCTTGCGCGCTTTTATTCCCAGGGGAATTCCGATTAAACAGAAAACAAATGAAGCAAAAGCAAGGGACCTACGCTGGTGGTATTCTACTTCTAATGAATGAGTAGGGATATTATCTTTCTTTAATTTCCTTATCTCCCGTAAAAGTTCAGATTTTTCCATCTGTCTGATGCGTTTGGCCGTGGGGGGAGGAGTCTGGCTAAGGTCGAGTGAAATATCGTAATTCTCAAAGTAGGTTATGCTGTACTTATTGGGGTCATATTTATCTTTTTGCTGGATACTTCCGTCAAATAACCGGAAAAGTACTTGTTGCTCATTGGATACCATATTTCCGCGCTGGGCTGTGATTAGCGTGGGAAAACCGTCCTCTTCCATTTGATACATAATTATGCCCGAAAGTTTCCCCTTTTTTTGTTTAACCTTTTCTACGTAGAGCCTGTAATCCTCTATTTCCAGGAAGGTGCGCTCTTCCAGTTTAAGTATGGGATTCCTTTGGGCTATCTGGTAATATAGTTGGCGGAAGCGATTAAAAGCCCGGGGCGCTATCTGTTCGTTGAAGGAGACTAAGAATATACTTACAATAAGGCTCAGAATAATAACAGGGAGGAAGATACTATATAGACTTACGCCAGATGCCTGTATGGCAGTTATCTCATTATCTGAAGAGAGCCTGCCGAAACAGATAAGGGTACCGGCCAGGATTGCCATGGGAATGGTGTAAACCAGAATGGAGGGTAATACATATCCCAGAAGCTGCAGAACTGATAATAAGCTCACGCCCTTACTAATCAGGAGGTTTATAGAATCGAATAGTCTTTCCATAATTAAGATAAAGGTAAATATGAAAAGAGCAAGAAGGGTAGGGGGTATGAATTCAGTAATAATATAGCGATGTAAAATTTTCATTTTAAAAGTAAGATAAAAGTAATTCAAAGCATGGTTTTCTGTGTTTACAATAATTATACATTATTCTATAGATCATATCAATTGTAAAATTTTGTAGTATGCTGAAAGCGGTTGACAATAGAGGGAGTCTGTGATATAATCATTTTGGAAGCTATATAATTCATAAGGTTAACTTGTCTTCTCCGAAAAGGCAAACTCCGAGAAATCGGAGGGCGCAAAGCCACAGTCCCGCATAGCGGGAGGCTGGGTTACCGAAAGAAGACACGCAGAGAACTATTTAACCGCAAACCAGTGATTCGGATGCGGGCGTTAATTATCGGAGAAGACTGGGGGGCGGTTTTTTTATTGTAAATTGGGATTAAATTAGTTAGAATAGCATAAAATATTTCGGCGAAGGACCTGATGTATCGGACATCTGTGGCTTTTATTAATCGAACCCCTACAAAAGGAAAAATGTTACCTTCCAGAAAAACCATTCTATTAGTTTTGATTGCATCCATTGGACTCACTTCGGTCGGTTCTATGGATTCCAGGGGTGGTGCACTCGAAGATTTTGATACCTTTATAAAAGAAGAGCAGGAAGAATTTATCTCGTATAGTCAAGAACAATGGAATAAAATGAGGGATGAAAAGGAACAGGGAATATTCATATTTGAGGAAGAGCTTTTGGCACCGCCGAAAGTGGAAAAGGTAGAAGAAATAAGATTGGAAGAGGAAGAAGCTGTTCCCCCCGCTCCCGAAGGTATTGGCATAATTTTGCCTTTCGAGTCGAGGTTGAGCATAACGGGAAGGAAAATGATATCCATGAAGTATGGCGCTGTATTCTATAAGGATGAAGACGAGAGAACAACTACCGGTACTCCCGCCGGGGTGACTGAAGGGTTTGATATGGACCAGGAGCTCCAGGTGAAGATTAAAGGAAATGTAGGCAGAAAAATTACGGTTAACGTAGATTATGATGATACTGTAGAGGATAAAAGAGATATCTCCGTGGTGTACAAAGGAGACCCTGATGAGATTGTTCGGGAGGCAGCGTTCGGGGATATTACCCTGGAACTCCCGGCAACTGAATTTGTCGCCTATAAGAAGAGCGTATTTGGAGGGAAATTGAATGCCCAGTATAAGGAACTTAAATTCATGGCTATAGGTTCACAGACCAAGGGAATACCGGAGGAGAAGAAATTTAAGGGTAAGTCCACATTTGAGAAAAGAGATATTAACGATACGTCGTATCGACGGCGCAAATATTACGAGTTGTGGGATACAAACATTCAAAGCGGGAGTGAACAGGTCTATATTGATGACCGGGATGGGACAAATAACCAGAATGGTACCGAGATGATGGTGAGAAATAGTTTACTCACGCCAGCCACATATTGGGGATATTTCAATCTTCAGGTTCCCGGACAGGATTACACCATAGATTATATCAAAGGGATTATCACTTTCCGCAAGACTATTTATGAAAATTATGTTATCGCTGTGGATTACCAGAAATCTGATACCACCTGGCTGCGGGAAGAGAATGTCCCCGACGAAGAACCGAAAATACTTAAAGACGAGAATGAACTCCTGAATCAGGAAATGATGAATTATTATGACTTTGGCCGGAAAAAGATTATTCAAGGAATTGAAGGCAGAGACTTTGTAGTAAAGATTCTGGATTTGAACCGTAATGAAGTAACCACCTTCGGGAATGTCTATGACTTGATTGAAATGGATTATGATGAAGGGATATTGAAATTTAAGAATAGAAAGCCGCTTGGTGCGGCTTATGGGGGATATGACGATATCTACAATAAGACAAATCCACAGCACCATTACATCGTATATGTGGAGTATAAATACCGGCAGAAGACCTATTTTCTCCGCCCGAATATTGTGGAAGGAAGTGAAAAGATTACCTTGAATGACCGTTCGCTCAAAAGGGATGAAGATTATTTCATTGACTATGAATCCGGCTTTATAACATTCTTCCGCGAAGAGGAGATTGATGAAGAGACGGAAATAAAGATTAACTATGAATATATGCCCTTTGCCGGTCTATACCAGGAGACTCTATTGGGCGCTAGAGGAGAATGGGCACCCTCGGACAGGTTCTTTTTGGGCTCCACACTACTCTATAGCGGTGCAGCCAAATCGGCAGCTATCCCTAACGTGAGGACAACCCCAGGAAGTAAATTCATTGTGGATGCAAATTCAGAATTCTCGTTTGACCCTCAGCCATTTTTTCCTTTCCAGACAAAAATTTCCGGAGAATTGGCCAGAAGTCTCAATAATCCCAACACCTGGGGAAAAGCAATAATTGATAGCATGGAAGGGGTAAAGTTGATTGATGGAATGCCCGTAGATAAAGATGTATGGCAGATAGCCAGTAACCCGGGAGGAGTTATCACGCAAGAGGGAGCTATTAGCTGGGATAATCAGGATGTCAAAATTAAAGAGATTAAACCGAATGCGGACGTGGGTGAAGATGAGGAGCAGGAAGTCCTGAAAATTAGTTATGACTTGACCGGGAATGCTACAGCGTCTATTGTCTATCCTATTTCCACCCGGGGAGTCGACTACTCACAGAAGGAGAGTTTAGAACTGTATGTTTATGGCGATAATAAGGGAGAAATTTTAGAGATTACGCTGGGAAGCATTGCTGAAGATGCCGACGGGGATGCAGACCTGGACACAGAGGATATTAATGGCGATGGGACTCTTAATGTGGGTGAAGACGTTGGCTGGCAATTTTCTAATTGGACTGGTGACGATGAGAAGATTTACCTCAGAGATGGAAAAATCGGCTATAAGAATGGGAAGATTGATACCGAGGATTTGGATGGAGACCACGTGGGTCCGGAAGCGGAAGGTTATGTTTTCCCATTTTCCACCGGTATCAACTGGTCCGGGTGGAAGAAAGTGGAATGGGACCTCGGTATTACTACAGACACTGCTTCAAACTGGACAGCCATAAAGCACATAAGGATAACATTGAAAGGGACAGACGTTTCAGGAAGTATAAAGGTTGCTTCTATGGGCGTGGTGGGGAATAAATGGGAAAGAGGAATTGTCCAGAGTACAGATGCAGATGATAATTTTTCCGTTGTCGCTGTGAATACTGAGGATGATTATGATGTTTATGGTCGGGGCTTACTCGATAACAAAGATTATGAGGACCTTTATGGAGAGAGAGATGTTGAAGAAAAGGAGGTAGAGCAGACACTTTCTTTGAAGTACACGTTAATTAGTGGCGCTACGGGCTACACGAAATGGACATTTACCAGAGCCGAGGACTACTCACAATATAAGGAACTCAAGTTTTTCATTAAGAATCCCGATTATCCGACAAAAAATCCAACCTTCATAATGAGATTGGGCACACCTGGCGATTACTATCAATTTGAAAGAACGGTAAACTGGGGAAACTGGAAGCTTTTGACTATCGATTTGCTAGACAAGGACGGAAAGTATGGAGCAGACACGATGGAGAGTTCAGATGGGACCATAACTAGGGTAGGAAGCCCTGATCTTACCAACATTGCCGAAATAAAATTAATGGTTGTAAATGATACGGGAAGTGATATTTCCGATGGAGAAATCTGGGTTAATGAGATTCACGTGACGGGGGCAAGGAAAAAAGAGGGTTGGGCAGGGAGAATCGGTTTAGATTGTGAGCTTCCCGGCTGGTTCACTTTTGGCGGAAAGTACTGGTATATGGATAGGAATTACGAAACGATTACCGTTCCCAGCAAAAACCAAGACAAAGAGGTAATCTCAGCTTACACCAATTTTAATAGACTCGATTATCTACCGCTGTCATTGAATTGGAGCAAGACCACTACAGTTACTCCTTCGGCGGTTAGAGTTGAAGATTTAAGCTTTCAGGATGAAGGCCGTGTAGTGAGCCATCAAGGAAGTGCCAGTGCGGAACTGAGATTACCAAAACTGCCCAGGTTAGGAACAAGTTATACCAAGAGCATTGTTGACCGCAGTCGGCCCGAAGGCAAGAGGGAGGATGCGGATACATATTCAGCTATTCTTCATCAGTATGAACTTCCCGTTCGCTTCTTTCTTCTTCCGCAAGACTTTGGTGGTTCCTATAAAAGGATTAATAAATATAACAAATTCACAAGCACTGCTCCTACGGAGAAGAATTTCCGGGAATTCACAAACGATTGGTCAGGTAAAGCAACCTTCAGGCCGCTATCTGATTTATCGATTGTTCCTTCCTATTCCAGAAGGAATGTGAGGGAAAGAGTGTATGTGGATGGTGAGATTAACCGTCCCAGGTCGGGCACGCAGACAGCGGGATTCAATTCGACTCTCCAATTTTTTGAATGGCTCAAGCCTTCTTTAAATTACAGCATAACCAACACGGAAAATTTCATAATCGTTACCGGTACCTCAACACCTACAGAGAAGAATTTTACCAGGACTAGCTCAGCAAAATTGAATCTGCCTTTTGTTGCCAAATCACTCTTTCCCAAATTTAAACCTGTAGATTCCTTGAATATTACTTCTTCCTACGCATTAGATGATGGCGATAGTTATGAGAAGATAGGGGAAGACTATCCTGTTTATGGGAAGTTATGGCTAAGGGGCAACGGTATGGGGTATAGAAGACTTGAGGGAATTGAGGACAAATTGAAATCTTTTTCTCTTCGGGATACTTTCCGGATTGAAAGTAACTGGAAACCCCTGGAATTTCTTAATTTAGAAGGGTATCTTTATCCGTTTAAGACTATAACCACTGACATAGACTACACTCGCACGCAGAGCCGTCAAGGTCCAACAATTCTCGACAGCGAGAAGCGCATCTGGCCTTATCTGGACATAAGAATGAGCAGCCTGGAAAAATTTCCTTTACTTGGCCTGGCCATGGAGGAAGTAGAAATGATTACGAAGTATATCCTGACCAAGGAGGATGCCAGAAATGTCTCGCTGGGGAAGAAGGTAGACTTCAGTGAAGATTTGAGATTTAAGTTATTTGAAGATTACTATTTCTGGTTGACCTACAGCAGTTCCCGAAACAGGGTGAAGAGTGCGCCTTCCTGGCAGATTAGCCAGGAAGGATTTAGCAGGACATATAACGCTCAAATTACTTTTACCTGGTGGAAGGACTGGAGATTCAATCTCAAGTATGGTTATAAAAAAGAAGAGGGAGAGACCGGTGGGGAAAAGACTACTGAAAGTCGAATTCATTCATCCAGTATAGATGTGGAAGCGCGTTTACAGTTGCCCGAATTGTGGAAGATCCCCATAATCGGAAAGCAAGTCAGAACGGCAGGGGAGATGAAAGTAAAGGGTCGTTTCAGTGCTGAAATTAAGAGAAGTGAGCTCAATTATGAAAGAGACAATACTGATACCTATTCTACCTTGTTATCTAGTGATTTTAACGTGGGCACAAATTTAATGTTAACTGTAGGAAGCGGGATGACCTTTTTCGTAAATCACGCTCTACCCCAGAACAACTATTTTGCCATTGATGTCAACACCACCCTCACCATAAAATTCTAATAAGAAAGTGAAAAGTACTTTTTTCTTATAGAATTCCTTCCCAGCAATTCCCACCACTGGAAAAAAAAATCAAAAAAAGCTTGACAAAGCAATTGGCGATTGCTAAACTATAGAAAAATTTTAATAGTAAAATTTTACTATATGGAGACAAAATGGAAGATTTAATGTTTTTGGGTCTATTGCAGGGAGGTCCGAAACACGGTTATGAAATAAAGAAAGAGATCAATAACGTGGTAAGTCAGTTTACAGGTATAAGAGTGAAATCGGTCTACTATCCTTTGAAGAAGTTAGAAGAGAAAGGTATGGTCTCCAAGAGCGTGGGAAGAGCGGGAAGGCGTCCTGAGAAATATGTATACAGGGTTACTAAAAAAGGTAAAGAAGAGTTCACCAAATTATTAAACAAGAATTTTCTTATTATTCAAAGACCTTATCTGAATATAGATTTGTCACTCTATTTTCTCCAATATGTGGACCCTAAAATAGTGAAAAGGAGACTGGAAAACAGATTGAATGGATTAAGAGGAATCAAAACCTGGGCGGAGAATAGAGAAAAGACTCTTCAGAAAGAGAAAGCCCTTTATCATATGATTGCTATTACAGAACATTCTATGGAGATAGTGAAATCCGAAATCAGATTCACACAGAGATTAATAAAACAATTTGCTTAATCAAGAACCCTCTCCCCTGGGGGGTAAGGGCGACGGGGGCGGGATCACTCTGCGCTGGGAGACAGGGTAAGGGTGAGGGGATAAGAGGGATAAGAATTTAAAGGAGAAGAGCGGTTGAACAATTTTTCCCGGTCTTTTGCCAGATTTGTAATTCGCTACAGGGTAGTGTTTATTATTATTTCCATAGCGTTAACTATTTTGTTTGCCTATCAACTGAGACATTTAACCCTGCAGACCAATTTAGGTGATTTCGCTCCCCAGAAACATCCCTACCTTGCAGTGCAAAGACAGTTGACCCATATCTTTGGCGGATTGAATCAAATTTCTATCGCTATTGATGTAAAAGAAGGAGATATATTTAATTATCCCACTCTCAGTAAAGTCCATAGAATCACCAAGAAATTATATCTTCTCGACGGAATAAACGCTGGTAGGGTCGTGTCCCTTTCGGCAAGGAAAATCAAAAGCGTGAAAGCGACTGCTGAGGGATTTGGAGCAAAAAGACTTATGAGGTATCCGCCGAAGTCGGCTGAAGAAATGGAACGACTGAAGATGACCATCGTGCGGAATCCCATGATTTATGGACCCATTGTATCGAAAGATTTCAAAAGCACGCTAATTCAGGCTGATTTCGAATCGGACGTCTCCTCCAGAAGAATCTTTCGCCAGGTTCAACAGATTATTGAGGAAGAGAAAGATTCCAACAACCGCATATACATTGGTGGAAGACCGATATTGGAAGGATGGCTCGATTTCTACATTCCCAAAATGGGGACGATTTTTCTGGGAACATTGATTGTAATGATTTTTATCTTATACGTCGCTTTCCGTTCTAAGAGAGGAGTTCTCCTTCCCCTTGCTTCCAGTCTTATGGCTACTGTTTGGGGGCTGGGAATCCTTACTCTCTCAGGATATAAGCTTGGTCCAACCACCATACTTACGCCTTTTCTGGTACTGGCTCTGGGGATAAGCCATTCCGTTCAATTCATAAAGAGATATTATGAAGACGAATTGAGACATCTTTCCAGCAAAGATGCCTCCCAGGAGACGCTGCAGTCTCTCTTTGTTCCTGCCTGCACTTCCCTTCTTACTGACGGATTAGGTTTTCTTTCTCTTCTTGTAGTCCCTCTGGCAATGATCAGGAGTATGGCTCTGACTACCGGGGTAGGGGTATTAAGCATCTTTTTCACTACTGTAACCTTTATCCCTTCAGTCCTTTCTTTTCTTCCTCCTCCTAAAAGAAAGGAGGTTGAGCGAGAGGAAAGATTCAATTTGCTGAACAGGATTCTGGGAAAAATATCCTCTTTGAGTATACACCGCCTCTCCCGATGGGCGGTGGTCGGTATTTTCATCATTCTGGGAGTGTTGGGAACGCTGGGTGCTTCCAGAATTATAGTCGGGGATAATGAACCTGGTTCGGCATCGCTCTACCGCAACTCTCCCTATAACGTCGCCGAGACAATGATAAGCGAAAAATTCGCTGGTTCCAGCCCGTATTACGTATTAGTCGAAAGTAAAGAAGAGGAAGGCCTGGTAGATTCTGAGACGCTTTTAGAGATGGAGTCACTGGCGAGTTACGTAAAGAAAAAAGTCCCTGAGGTGGGGCGTTCTCTCTCTTTAGTAGATTATATTAAGGGTCTTAACTTCGCAATGTTTGGTGGCAATCCCAGATATTTAAGAGTTCCTGAGAATAGCAGAACTGTAGCAGAGTATCTCTTCCTTTATTCCATTACTGCATTTCCTGGGGATTTTGATCCTGTGGTTAGTCCTGATTACAGGTATGCCAACATTAAATTTGATTTAAAAGACCATAAGGCAGGTACGATAAACAAAGTGCTGATGGCAACTAAAGAGTGGGTAGATACAAATCATAAGGTTCAGAATTTTGAATTTCGCTATCCAGGTGGAGATATCGGAATTCTGGCAGCGATAAACGAAATTATTAGAAAGGTCTTACCCCGAAACATAATTCAGTTGTCTTCAATAGTATTTATTTGCATCTGGGTGGCTTATGGATCGTATGTTGCCGGGATTCTTCTTTTGACACCTCTGATTCTGGGGGTACTTTTGACTTTTGGAACTCTGGGCCTTCTGGGAGTAAGTTTAACAGTAGAAACATTACCCGTAGCCGCTCTGGGAATAGGGTTGGGAGTAGATTACGGGATATATGTTACCAGTCGTCTCAGGCAAGAGCTGAGACAGGGATTGCCGCTCAAAAGAGCAATATATACTTCTCTGGAGACTTCAGGAAAAGCTGTGTTCTTTACCGGCGCGACGGTTGCTCTGGGAGTCTTCTCCTGGGTATTCTCCAATATTCGCTTGCAGGCGAGACTGGGAGTCATTCTGGGGTCGCTTCTCATTTTGAATATGCTTGGCGCATTGATTCTGCTTCCCACTCTTATTTCTATTTTCAAGCCAAAATTTGTAATTCCCACTCACCCTGAGTCTCTCCCCCAAGGGGCGCCGGTCCCGATGAAATCGGGACGACCGAGCGAAGCGAGGGAAAGACGCGGGCGCGAGACGGTGAGCGCCCCGGAACGCCGTCCCGATGAATAAATCGGGATGAGTGAATCGGAACAGTCACCGACTGAAGCGGAGCGAAAGGAGGTGATAAAGGAGAAAAATAGATTGGTTATTTTCAAATTAAAATTAATGAAAGGAGATGAAAGATGAAGGTATTAAGATGGTTTTTGCTGGTTTGTGGGCTGGCTTTGGTTTTGACTCAGCTTGCCAGTGCCATTGACAAACCGTACGAAGGAATTTCAGCCGATGAATTAATGAAGATAAAATATCAGATTAAATACACCAAATTTGCCAGAGATTACCAGAGCACAGGTGATGTGTGGTTGATTAGCAAAGGCGGTTTCAAGAGACATAGAAAGTTTCTTAGGGCCCGCATCATTTTGAATAGAGAGAGTGATGGGATGGACTACAAGGATTACGTGGCATTCACCGAGCCAAGGAGTGTAAAAGGTCTGGGAATTCTTACCTGGACCTACATTGACCCAAATAAGGAACAGGATGTCTGGTTATGGCTTCCCAGTTTAAAAAAGATAAGGAGAATATCCCAGTCACAGGCAGATGATGCCTTTTTGGGGAGTGATTTTACCACGGAAGAGATTACCATACGCCGGTGGCAAGACGAGACCTACCAGATTATTGGAGAGGAAAAATTTAAAGGCTATCAATGCGAGTTTGACGGAAAGACTTACTATGAAGGTCTCGACTGCTATATAGTTGAGGCAAGACCAAAGAGGAAAGATTGGTATTATTCGAAAAGGGTTGTCTGGATTGATAAGAATACAGGAGGCAATGTCTTTGATGAGATTTATGACACGCTGGGGAGAAAGGCGAGGACAATCTTTAGAGAATATAAGGATTACGGTAATGGATATTGGACGCAGACGCTACTTGAGTGTAAAAACCTGAGGACCGGTCATAGAACAGTGGTTACGTTTGATGAAATAAAATTTGATTCGGGACTGAAAGAAATGTTCTTTACCGAGAAGAGTCTAATGAGAAGTAAATGGTAGAATAGAAAACTACTCTAAGGGGGTTCAAAATGAAGCGAATTTTTAGTAAATTATTGCCGTTTTGTGTTATGGTTTTGCTAGCGTCTTCGGTTTACGGTATTGATGTCGCTGAAAATGTTACCGTTTCGGGGGTAATAAAGAACGAGACAGCGAGCCATCTGAAAATGGATGAGTTTATGAAAATTGAGAACACAGTCCAGATGGAAGTGGAGTATACACCCACAGATTATCTACATCTGTTCGGGCTTTTCAGATTTTTCTATGATGGCGTTTTTGACGCTGAAGAACAATATGAATCTGTGAAAAGTGAACTTTACCGCACAGAGGTCACCAATGATTGGCTCAGGGAGTTGTATGTGGATTTCCTTTCCGATAGGTTGGATGTCAGGTTAGGAAGACAGCAGGTCGTCTGGGGAACTGCTGATGGCGTGAAGATATTGGATGCAGTAAATCCTACCGATATGAGAGAGTTCACTCTTGATGACTATGCTGACAGCCGCATACCTTTGTGGATGCTTAAGGTAGAGTATGCGCCAACGGTTAATGGAGCTTTTCAGTTTCTGTTCGTTCCAGACTTCCAGGCAAATTACCTTCCGCCTGTGGGCGCACCATTCACTTACCGGGCATCAGTGCTTGGTCTAGCGAATGCCCTTGGTTGGCTTATGGCCGGTGGAAGTGTTGTGTTCAACGAGGATGTTAAGCCAGACGCTTGGAAGGATTTAAAGGATACCACTATAGGTGTGCGCTGGCTCGATGTAGTGGGAGGATTCGAATATACTCTCAATTTCCTGTATAGTTACTACCTTTCAGGAGCCAACTATTCCTGGTGGGAACCCACTCCCAGCCCGGTCTTTGGACCTATCCCGGGCGTCAACGCCTTGAATCTTCAGAAAAGGTATGAGCGGATATATCTATACGGAGCTTCTTTCACCAAAGCCCTGACTAAAGGGCCACTTTCTGGCTTGACCATAAGGGGCGAATTTGCATACATTCAAGACGTTCCTACTTACTACGGAACAGACGGTTCAGTCGCAGGACCTCCAGTGAAACTGGATAACTTTAATTATGTCCTGGGTTTCGATAAGTCTTTCCTGACAAACTGGCTCGCCAGCCTGCAATTCATCCAGTTCATTACATCCAAGGATAGTTATCAAGGCAATGAGCTCCTTTTTGGACCAACGTTGGGCCCAATGGACCAGGTAACTACCATGCTAAGCCTGAAGCTCTCTACAGATTTTATGCACGAGAGGCTCAAGCCAGAGATCCTGGTGATATATGGATTGGATAATGATTGGAAAATAAGCCCAAAGGTCCAGTTCGAAATTCTGGACAGTCTCGTAGCAGCTGCTGGTCTCCATATTTTTGATGGTGACCCCCAGAATCTTTATGGACAGTTTGCTCAGAGAGATGAGCTGTTTCTTGAATTAAGGTTTGGATTCTAAGGGAGAAAGGAGGAGGATGAAAATGAACGTAGGAAAAGTCCTGGAAGAAAGTGTCAGTAAATTCGGGGACAAGGTGGCCATAATTTTTGAGGATGAGAAAGTCTCTTTCCGGGAGCTTGACCGTCTGG
>WVXT01000045.1:1047-1196 GCA_011773355.1 bacterium | reverse complement strand
CCCTAAGAGAAGTGAAACTGGACTTAGAGGAAGGGGCCGACATGGTAATGGTCAAACCAGCCCTGGCTTATCTTGATGTAATATTCAGAGTAAAGCAAGAAATTAATGTCCCCCTGGCTGCTTACAATGTCAGCGGCGAGTATGCCCTG
>WVXT01000045.1:663-902 GCA_011773355.1 bacterium | reverse complement strand
GGAGGCACAGAGGTATATCCCTGGCGGGGTAAATAGTCCGGTAAGGGCTTTTAAAGCAGTGGGTAGAGAGCCTCTGTTTATTGAAAAAGGCGAAGGTTCTAAAGTCTATGATACTGATGGTTCTGAATACCTTGACTATGTCTTAAGCTGGGGGCCTTTGATTTTAGGACACAGTCATCCTCAGGTTATAAAGAAAGTAAAAGAGGTTTTAGAGAAGGGAACAAGTTTTGGAGCTCCCA
>WVXT01000045.1:334-482 GCA_011773355.1 bacterium | reverse complement strand
AGGGGTGTTACCACGGACATGCAGACTATCTCTTAGTGAAAGCTGGTTCAGGAGCTAGCACTTTTGGATTTCCCGATAGTGCCGGTGTTCCCCGGGATTTTACTCGAAATACCATTCTCACTTCCTACAATGATATTTCTGCCGTAGA
>WVXT01000045.1:0-168 GCA_011773355.1 bacterium | reverse complement strand
GGTTATTAGCGGATTTAGAATTTCTTATGGGGGAGTGCAGCAATATTTCGGGGTCATTCCCGATCTGACCTGTCTGGGGAAGATCATAGGAGGGGGTCTTCCAGTGGGTGCCTACGGTGGGAGAAAAGAGATTATGGACTATCTGTCACCTCTGGGTCCAGTTTATCA
>WVXT01000023.1 GCA_011773355.1 bacterium | reverse complement strand
GCGGGTATGATAGCAGCCCCTTTAATAGGAGGCGCAGTTATGGATACTTTGGGGGTGAAATCTGTGTTCTTTGTGGCTGGATTGATAAGCCTTCTGGGAGCATATGTTTTTTATCATTACGTGAGAATCAGGTAACATACTCCAGTATAAAATATATATTTAATGGGGAAGCAGTCTTTGCTTCCCCATTTTTTTTGCGAAAATGGCGATGACATCTGGTGGAAAAAAGTCAGAAAAAAGGGGAATTGACCTATTGATTGATATTACGAATTATTGCCATAATCTTTTATAAAGAAATATTAACAGAAAAGGCAAAAACAGCTCCAAAAATTTGGGTTTTCGGGGCAGAAGTATATTGAAGCCCGTATGGGGGTAATGAGAAATGGCTGAGATGAAAATAGATGTGAGAGGCGAAACTTGTCCGGTACCCCTGGTGGAGATGCGCAAGGCTTTGCGCAAAGCATCGCCAGGGGACATAGTGGAGGTTATCGGGAACCATCCAGCTTCTAAGAAGGAGATACCAATGGCGGTTAAGGCTCTGGGGCTGGAACTGATGGAAGTGCAACAGGAAGGGGAAATTTGGAAGATCAGAATAAGGAGATGAAAAGGAGAATAAACTATGGCTGGTAAAGCTACCCTGGTAGTTCATAGTGGCGATATGGACAAGTTATACAGCGCCCTTATCATAGCCAACGGAGCGCTTTCCATGGGGATGGAAGCGTCACTTTACTTCACCTTTTGGGGGCTGGAGCGTCTCAAGAAAGGGGGCCTGGAAAAAGGGCCTCTATCCAGAATGAATCTCCTGGGACTGGGCAAGTGGATGGTGAAGCGTCGGATGAAAAAGGCGAAAGTCGTTTCTTTAGAAAAACTCCTGCAGGACTTCAAGGAACTGGGGGGTAAGATTATTGCCTGCGAAATGACAATGGAGATAATGGGAATAAAACCGGAAGACCTGCGCCAGGACTTGATAGACGATTATGGCGCTGTGGGAGCTTATATACAAGAAGCAAAGGAATCAACAATAACTTTATTCATATAATAGTGAGGATGACATGCTGGACAAATTTGTTTACCTGGACAACGCAGCAGCCAGCCGGCTGGACGACCGGGTGCTGGAGGCGATGAAGCCATACTTCTTTGGTGTCTATGCCGTTGCCACGTCGGAATTCGGCTATTCCCAGGGCATAGAAGCCCGAGAGACGCTGGACAAAGCCAGGGGGATTATTGCCGATGTTCTGGGGGCTTCACATAAGGAATTCATTTTTACTTCGGGAAGCACTGAATCGAGTAACATAGCTTTAAAAGGTGTAGTACTTGCCCTTGGCGAGAAAAAAGGTAAACACATCATCATCTCCAAAATTGAGGACTTCCCTGTCCTTCACAGCGCAAAAGCCCTGGAAAGACAGGGTTTCCGGGTGACTTACCTGGACGTGGATAATGATGGCTTTGTGGACCTGGACCAGCTGAGAGAATCGATCACCGAGGAGACGATTCTGGTCTCCATCCAGCATGCTAACCAGGAGATTGGCACAATCCAGGACATTAAAACTATCGCTCGCATATGTCGGGAAAAAGGAGTTCTTTTCCACACCGATGCCACCCACACTTTCACCAGAGTGCCTCTGGACGTTAAGGAGGTGCCGGTGGATTTGATTACCGTCTCAGCCCATACAATCCACGGACCCAGGGGTATCGGTGGTCTTTACATACGCAAGGGCACGCCCATTGCCAAGTGGATGGACGGCGGCTTCCAGGAGTTTGACCTGCGCGCAGGGATAGAAAATATTCCCGGGGCGGTGGGCTTTGCTAAAGCAGTGGAACTGGTCACGCCCGAAGAGAACGATAGACTGAAGGCTATGCGTGACCGCCTTATTGAGCGGGTGCTTGCCGAGATACCATCGACTACCCTGAACGGTGACCGCTGGATGAGGATTTCGCAGAACGCCAACGTCACCTTTCATTTAGTAGAGGGCGAATCGATCACTTTGCATCTGGATATGCGGGGCTTTGCCGTGAGCACTGGTTCGGCCTGCTTCAGCCGTTCCCTGGAGGCGAGCCACGTTATCCTGGGTATAGGTGGTGACCACGAAAGAGCACACGGATCGGTGCGCTTCACCTTCGGGCGATATAACAATATGGAGGATGTAGACGCGGTGGTGGAGGCATTGGCTGATGTGGTGCGGGAGCTAAGGGAAATCAGTCCTTTGGGTAAAGATTAGGAACAGGAGGAAGATTAGAAATGAAATTCCCATACAGTGAAAAAGTACTGGAACACTTTCGCCACCCACGAAACGTAGGCAAAATCAAAAATCCCGACGGTAAGGCAGTAGAAGGCAGCCCGGCTTGCGGGGATATGGTGGCGGTTTACATAAAAGTTGACCCCAGGACCAAGCGCATTGCCGACGTCAAATTTGAGTCTTATGGTTGTGCTTCTAACATTGCTACCGGCTCCATAATTACTGAACTGGCTAAAGGCAAGACGATTGACGAGGCAAAGAAGGTTAGCTGGAAGCAAGCTTCAAAAGCTCTGGGAGGGCTTCCGCCGATTAAGGTGCATTGCTCGGTGCTGGCGGTAGAAGGGTTGCGTTCGGCCATCCAGAACTACGAAGAGCGCCATGGCCTGGTAAAAGATAGAAAGCCGACTACGGTGGAGGTGGTGCGCAAACGTTTAAGGAAGGTTATTAATCCCGTAAGCGGACTGAGCCTGGTGCGCGCAAATTTGGTCAAGGACATAAATGTAAAGGATGGAAACGTGCGGGTGGTGATTGACCTGCCTGCCAATCATCAATTTGCTTCTGCCATCAAGGAAGAAATCGTGGAAAAGATAAAACACCTGTGGGATGTGAAGAAATTAGAGGTTGAGTTTACGGAATGAAAGTTTGAGAATATTAAGACATATGATGATTGACTCTAAGAAGGAGGAGAGCAAATGAAAAGAATATTTTTGCTATTCACGGCAATTTTATCTTTCTCAGGTGTAGTTTTTGCTCATGGCTGGCATGGAGGAGGATGGGGTCATATGATGGATTATGGTTATGGAGGTATATTTATGTGGATAGTATTTCTGATTGTAGTTGGCGTGGCGGTTTACCTTATCATCCAGGCGACAAAATCGAAAGGTCTGGAGAGTCCGTTTAGAGAGACTCCTTTGGAGATTGCAAAGAAACGTTACGCTAAGGGTGAAATTACAAAAGAAGAATTTGACAAGATTAAGAAAGATTTGGAAAGTTAAATAGCGATAAGCCAAAAAAGAGTATCGGCGGTCACTGTGCAGGGTTAGCGATAGATAAGATTGGAAGATAATCCTGAATCTAAGGGAAGGGGGGTGATGAGATGCCAAAGCTAAGTTCACTACAGTGGATAGCTCTGATATTGCTTATCGTTGGTGGATTAAACTGGGGATTGGTTGGTCTTTTCGATTTTGACCTGGTTGCTGCTATTTTTGGTATGATGTCGGCCTTGTCTCGCATTGTGTACATTCTTGTTGGCCTATCCGCGATTTACATTTTGGGAACACTGGGAAGACTGACCAAAGGATGATGGAGAGAGCTGGAAGACGTAATCTTATGAAAATTGCGAGTATCTCCAGGCTCATTGTTTCTATTCTTGTTTGCCAATTGGCGGGGGTAGTTGGTTCAGCGTTTACTCGTCCTGCGATTTCCTCGTGGTATGCTACGTTGAGAAAACCAACTTTTACCCCGCCCAACTGGCTTTTCGGTCCTGTTTGGATTTCCCTTTTCTTGTTAATGGGCATATCGGCGTATTTAATATGGAGCAAAGGACTCCAAAATAGAAAAGTAATAATAGCTCTGTCTATTTTTGGGATTCAACTCGTTCTAAATATGCTCTGGTCATTCCTTTTCTTCAAATTACAATCGCCTGTTTATGCCTTTATAGAGATACTCATACTTTGGTTTGCGATTTTGTTCACAATTATATATTTCTTCAAAATTTCCAGGGCAGCTAGCTTCCTGCTCTTTCCATATATATTTTGGGTGAGCTTTGCTGTAATTCTCAATTCTTACATATGGAAGCTCAATCCCTAGAAAGGAACGCATTTATCGCCAATCGGCCTGGGGAAAGAAACGAAGATAATATTTTTTAAGAGAAGGGCACGCCGAATGAATTTGGGAGCCAAAATGGCAAGAGGTGGTGCCCTTCTCTTGTGGAGAATAAAATGAAGATAGGCTTTGTTGGTTTGGGAAAGATGGGCCAGAATATGGTTCAGCGCTTGTTGAAGGGAGGGCATGAAATAGTTGCCTTTGACCTGAGCGAGAAAGCAGTTAAAGTGGCCAGGGAGAAAGGTGCAATACCGGCAAAGTCTCTTCAAGAATTAGTTACCAAATTGAAAGGGCCTCGCGCTATCTGGATTATGGTTCCCTCGGGTGAGCCCACAGAAAATACGGTTAAATCTCTGGCTACTTTACTGACCGAAGGTGACATTGTAATTGATGGTGGAAATTCATTTTACAAAGATTCTATAAGAAGAGCGCAAGAACTTGAGAGAAAGGGAATCTTTTTTCTTGATGTAGGAACGAGTGGTGGTGTTTGGGGGCTTAAATTTGGCTATTGCCTTATGATTGGTGGGCAAGAATCTGTGTTTAAGAAAATGGAACCAATATTCAAAACTTTGGCCCCTAAAGATGGGTATGCCTACGTGGGAATTTCCGGCGCCGGACATTTTGTAAAAATGGCACATAACGGAATTGAATATGCTTTGCTTCAAGCTTACGCTGAAGGTTTTGAATTAATGGAGGCAAAGAAAGAGTTTACTCTTCAGCTCGCTCAGATAGCTCATTTGTGGAACCAGGGCAGTGTGATACGTTCCTGGCTATTGGAACTTGCTGAAGACGTATTCAAAAAGGATGCTCATCTTAATTCTATACGAGGTTATGTCGAAGACTCTGGCGAGGGACGCTGGACAGTAGCGGAAGCGATTGCAGAGAATGTGCCAGCACCAATTATTACTATGTCGCTTTTAGAACGTTTTCGCTCGCGCCAAAAGGAGTCTTTCAGTGCCAAGGTGATTGCTGCATTGCGTAATCTATTCGGAGGACATCCGTTAAGAAATAAATAAAAAAAGGAATTGCCATGAGTGCAAATGAAATAATTATTGATGTCTTAAAAAAGAAAGCCAGGCAGTTCAGAAAGGAAATCTTAGAGACAATTACCGAGGCCGGTAGTGGTCATCCCGGCGGGTCTCTGTCTTGTGTGGAGATATTGATAAGTTTATATTACTACAAGATGAAGCATAAGCCAGATAATCCTAACTGGCCAGTAAGAGACAGATTCATAATGTCTAAAGGCCATGCCAGTCCCGTCCTTTACGTAACCCTGGCCGACTGTGGATATTTTCCCAAAGAAGAACTGAAAACTTTCAGGAAATTGGGGAGTCGCCTTCAAGGCCACGTGCATATAAGTGTGCCGGGTGTAGAACTCTCTACTGGCTCATTAGGTCAGGGGCTGTCTGTGGCAAATGGAATAGCCCTGGGCGCAAAAATACGAAAAGTAGATTTCAACATATACTGCCTTTTGGGGGACGGAGAGATTCAGGAAGGCCAGGTGTGGGAGGCGGCAATGACAGCAGCCCATCATAAACTGGATAACGTATGCGCCATCCTTGATTGCAATAAAGTTCAGGAAAACGGTCCGGTGGCAGAGATAAAGAATGAAGAGCCGATTGCAGATAAATGGAGAGATTTTGGCTGGCACGTAATAGAAATAGATGGTCATAATTTTGAAGAACTAATTCCTGCTTTAGATGAATTCGATAGAGTCAAGGGAAAGCCGACTTTCATTTTAGCACATACAGTAAAAGGGAAAGGGGTTTCCTTTATGGAAGGTAATGCAAAATGGCATGGTAAGGCGCTGAAAAACGAAGAGTTGGCATTAGCCCTCAGGGAGCTGGACGAAGGAGGTAGATGATGATGCAAATGAAGGCAACAAGAGATGCCTTTGGGGAGACCCTCGTGGAACTGGGAAGAAAAAACAGAAAAATTGTTGTTTTATCCGGCGATTTAGAAGATTCCACTCGTGCTGAATATTTCAAAAAAGAGTTTCCCGAGAGATTCTTTAATCTGGGTATCGCCGAGCAGGATATTCTGGGAACTGCTGTAGGCTTAAGTTTAGATGGACTTATTCCTTTTGCTTGTTCATTTGCGGTATTCCTTACCAACCAGGGTTATGGCGTCTTGAGGATTTCTATTTGTTATAACAGAAGAAATGTAAAAGTAATCGGTTCCCATGCCGGCCTTACGGTTGGCCCTGACGGGGCAACTGCGCAATGTCTGGAGGACTTTGCTATCACACGAGTCTTGCCAAATATTATTATTATTTCTCCCGTTGATGCAATTGAGACGGAAAAAGCAACCAGAGCTATGGTTGATATATGCGGGCCTGTATATATGAGACTGGGAAGAGCACCTTTTCCCATAATAACGAAAGATTCTGACCCTTTTATTGTGGGAAAAGCAAACATTTTGAGAGAAGGGAAGGATTTGACGATACTTGCTACAGGGCTTTTGGTGTCAGAGTCACTCAAGGCAGCAGATGCCCTGGCAAAGGAAAATATTGAAACAAAGGTTATCAATATGCATACTATAAAGCCGATTGACCGGGAAGCGATAATCCAGGCGGCAAAGGAGACAAAAGCAATTGTAACTGCAGAAGAACATCAGATAAACGGAGGTTTAGGAAGTGCCGTGGCAGAAGTTTCAAGTAAAACTGTCCCCGTTCCGGTAGAGATGGTTGCAGTAAATGACACCTTTGGAGAGTCTGGCGACGAGGAAGGACTACTCAGGAAATATCATCTGAAAGATGTGGACATAGTTGAGGCGGCAAGAAAAGTGTTAGAGAGGAAATAGGAGATATATATGGCTCCCACAACGATTGAGAAACTTGCAGAGTTTGGGCAAAGCGTGTGGCTGGATAGTATTAGCCGCTCTTTGATTAACAGTGGAAGGCTTAAGGAAATGGTTGATGCTGGATTGTTAGGGATGACTTCCAACCCTACTATTTTTGACAAAGCCATTAGTTCCAGTGACGATTATGATGAAAAGATATACGAGTTGTACACGGCGGGCAAGTCAGTTTTTGAGATGTACGATGATATAACAATCTGGGATGTACAGGATGCGGCAGACATATTTATGCCTGTGTATGAGAAGACCAACGGCCTGGATGGTTATGTAAGTTTGGAGATTAGCCCAAAATTGGCATTTGATACAAAAGAAACCATAGAGGAAGGAAAAAGATTGTATAGTAAGGTAAATCGCCCCAATGTTATGTTTAAGGTGCCGGCAACTGATGCGGGATTTTTGGCAATAGAAGACCTATTGGGTGAGGGAATAAATATTAATATTACCTTGATATTTTCTCTGGAACAATACATCAAGGCAGTTCAGGCATTCTTTGCCGGTATGAAGAAGCTTTTACAGAAGCAGAATGATGCAAGTAGAATCCAATCCGTGGCAAGTCTGTTTGTAAGTCGCACCGACATCGCGGTAGACAGGATGCTCGATGAATACCTGGAAACGGAAAGGGATAGACTAATAAGAGATAAACTAGAATCTTTAAAAGGGAAAGCAGCTGTAGCTAACGCAAAGCTAATCTTTAAGAAGTATTTGGAATTTTTTTCTTCAGATGAGTTTGATCAACTAAACCAGCAAGGTGTTAACATCCAGAGGGTGCTCTGGGGTTCTACCAGCACCAAGAATCCCACGTACAGCGATATTAAATATGTAGTGGAATTGATTGGGAAAAATACTATTAATACAATGCCTGAGAACACTTTTCAGGCTTTCCTGGATCACGGGATTGTAACAGAAGCATTAACCGGAGAAACAGATGAAGCTCAAAATGTTATTGATGACTTAAAAAGCTTCATAATTGACATAAATCAAATCTGCAAAGAGTTACTCGATGAGGGAATTGTCGCTTTTCAAAAATCATTTGAATCACTTTTAGACTCAATAGAAATGAAAACTAAAAAATTATGCGTGAAGATATAGAAATTGTGCCGTCCTTATTATCAGCCGATTTTGCCATTCTGGCAGAAGAGATAAAGAAAGTAGAAGAGGCCGGCTGCAAACGGCTCCATTTAGATGTTATGGACGGGAACTTTGTGCCCAACATTACCATGGGCCCGGTGATAATCGAATCGATAAGAAGAAGAACGAAACTACTTCTGGATGCGCACTTAATGGTACAGGAACCGGAGCGATATTTGGATGACTTTAAGCGGGCCGGCGTTAACAGTATCATCATTCATCAGGAAGCCTGCTGCAACTTCCTGAAAACAGTGCAGCAGATAAAAAAATTAGATACTGTAGCGGGCATAGCGTTAAGGCCGGGAACTCCGGTTAAAAGCATAAAAGATGTAATTCAGGAGATGGAGTTGATTTTGATTATGACGGTGGAACCTGGTTTTGGAGGTCAGCCCTATATGGCAGGAATAGAAAAAAAGATTATTGAAGTTCGTAACCTGATGAAAGAAAAAGGGCTAGAAATACCCATAGAAGTGGACGGAGGAATAAATACAGAAACAGCCCCGTTAGTAGTCAAGGCAGGAGCAACCAGACTTGTGGCGGGGCATGCTATATTTACCGGGGACGTTGTAGAAAATGTTGAAAAGTTACGCCATAGTGTAGAATCTATTTGAATATTGATGGTGAAAGGAGCGTGAATAATGGTGTTGAAAAGACCAACTATCGTTCTGGGCGCCGACCACGCTGGGGTTGAAATCAAAGAGTACATAAGAGGATTATTATTGGAAATGGATTACGTGGTGGAGGACGTAGGGGCGTTTGGTAAAGAAAGCGTAGACTATCCTGATTATGCAGAGAGAGTCGGTCTGGCAGTTAGAAAAAAGAGGGATAAGAAAGGGATTCTTGCCTGTGGCACGGGTATAGGAGCATCTATTGCCGCCAATAAGATTCCCGGAATAAGGGCTGCCCTTGTGGTAGACGAAAATGGAGCGAAGTTGAGTAGAGAGCATAATGATGCCAATATACTTGTGCTTGGCGGTAGGCCTTTTAATAAAAGGAAAGTGAAAAAGATATTACAAGTATGGTTAACTTCAAAATTTAAAGGTGGCAGACACAAGAAGCGTTTAGAGAAAATTTTCGGCATAGAAAAGAGAAGCGCGCGTCTAAAATAGATAAGCCAGTCCGAGAAGGAGAGGAATGTGGACAGTCCGTATTTACAGACCTGTGATATCCCTGTAGAGTATTTTGCAATTGAGCCCTTTACTATGGTTATCTTTGGAGGGGCGGCTGATTTAAGTCAAAGAAAACTTCTACCCGCGCTCTACCACCTTTGTCAAGATGAAAAACTTCCCAAAGAATTTTCTATTTTGGGATTTGGTTTACCGGAAATGTCGGATGAGAAATACCGTAAATTTGCAAGGGATTCTTTTAAAAAATTTTCTCAAGAATCTCTTGATGATAAGAATTGGAATCAATTTGCAAGACATTTATTCTACCTGTCGTCAGATTTCAAGATAGGTGATAATTACAAAAAACTCTACCGTCGTATAAATGAGGTAACTTCCAGTACTAAAGAAAACAAAAAGGAGGTAATCTTTTATCTGGCTGTTCCTCCTCAATTTGCGCCGGTGATTATTGAAAAACTAAAGGAAAATGGGCTCAGCAAGTCCACTTTCAATAGTAGAGTTATTATGGAGAAACCTTTTGGCAAAGACAGATCTTCGGCTGTAGAATTAAATAGAACTGTTGCTAAGGCATTTGATGAAAAACAGATTTTTCGCATCGACCATTATTTAGGAAAAGATACTGTTCAGAATATTATGTTTTTCCGTTTTTCGAATAGTATTTTTGAGCCGCTGTGGAACAGACGTTATATCGACCATGTCCAGATTACCGTAGCCGAAGATTTAGGAATAGAGCACAGGGGTCTTTTTTATGAAAGTGCAGGAGTGGTAAGAGATATTGTTCAGAATCACATAATGCAACTTGTGGCTTTTGTAGCAATGGAGCCGCCAGCAGGATTTGAGGCAGATTTTATACGCGATGAAAGAGTGAAGATATTTCGCACCGTAAGGCCAATGGACGAAGAATACATCGACAATTTCACGGTGCGAGGACAATATGGGCCTGGTAAGATAGGGACGAGAGAAGTTCCTGGTTATAGAGAAGAAGAAGACGTCTCTTCTGACTCCAATACACCCACGTTTTTTGCGGCGAAGATATACATAGACAATTGGAGATGGGCGGGAGTTCCCTTTTATTTACGCACGGGGAAGCGTTTAGCCAGACGGATTACTGAAATTAGTATACAGTTCAAACAGCCGCCTTTGAAGCTTTTTGGTCGCACTTGCGACGTGTTAGAACCGAATATTCTCGTTTTGGGTATTCAGCCTGAGGAAGAAATATCTTTGCGTTTTGGTGTTAAATATCCAGGGAGTGCAAACCAGATTTATTCGGTGAATATGGAATTCAATTACGAAGAATCATTCAAAATAAAACGGCATCCGGCTTATGAAAGATTGCTCATAGACTGTATGAAAGGTGATTTGACTCTTTTCGCTCGCCAGGACGGCATTGAAGCGATGTGGTCAGTAGTAGACCCGATTATCTCTCGCTGGGAAAGCAGGCCAGCGTCGAATTTTCCTAATTATTCTGCAGGAAGCTGGGGCCCTAAAGAGGCTGATGAGTTTATGGAAAAAGAAGGCCAGCAATGGAGAAAATGGTGAATAGTAAGAGGAACATACTTATTTTTGATAAATATGACCAGATTTCTGATTTTGCTGTTAAGAAGTGGGAAGAAATCTCTAGAGATGCGATAAAAAGTAAGGATTTCTTTGCCGTTGCCCTATCAGGAGGCAAGACGCCAGCTGGTTTCTATGAGAAGTTGTCCAATTGCAGAAAGGGCTTCTATTGGAACAAGACTCATCTCTTTTTGGTTGATGAGCATTTCGTGCCTTTTGACCACGAAGAGAGCAATTACCAAATGATAAAACATCACTTGTTGGACAGCCTGAGAATTCCTATGGAAAACTTTCATTCTATTTCTACGCAAGAAGATACGCCAGAAAAATCTTCGGAAAATTACCAGAAACAGTTAAAGGATTTTTTCCAGTTGAAAGCTGGCGAAATCCCCACGTTTGATCTCGTAATGTTAGGAATAGGAGAAGATGGCCATATAGCATCTTTATTTCCCAGGACTTCTTCTCTCAGGGAGAGTGGACCTCTGGTCGTTGCAGTAAGTCTTAATAGGGTGAAGAATAAACGGATAAGCATTACTTTACCCGTAATCAATAATGCAAAGAACATCATCTTTTTGGTCAGTGGTTATGATAAAGCCCAGGTTATTAAAGAGATTCTGGAAGAAAAGAATATGATGCTTCCCGCTTCGCGGGTTGACCCGGAAAAGGGACAAGTATTTTTCCTGATGGATAAAAAAGCAGCTTCACTTCTTTCTTCGCGATATGTATGATATAAAAGATTAGATAAACATAATCGAAGTGCATACCTTAATATCCCTCCAGAAATTTTGCAAGTCATACCGGTTGAGCAATTTTTCCAAAATATCAGTTTGACGTATTGGATTTAGTTTAGTAGAATAATTATTTGTTATTTCTTACTATCATCTCGTAGGGATTCAACTATGATTGTCTACATAATCGTAGGATTTGTCGCTCAAATAATCGATGGCGCTCTGGGAATGGCGTACGGAGTGACTTCAACTACCTTCCTACTAAGCATCGGCATACCACCGGTGGCAGCAAGTGCCAGTGTTCACACGGCAGAGATATTTGCCAGCGGTGCATCGGGACTGGCGCATTTAAGGTTTGGAAATGTGGATAAGAAACTGTTTAAGAGACTCCTGATTCCCGGAGTAATGGGAGGAATTTTGGGAGCATATATCCTTACTGCTGTACCGGGAGAAGCGATAAAACCCTTCATTGCCTTCTACCTGCTGATAATGGGTTTGATTATACTTAGAAGAGCATTCAAAAAAGTTGAAGAGAAAGAAGTAAAAACCAAAATATTGCCGTTAGGAATATCCGGGGGATTCTTCGATGCCATTGGAGGTGGCGGTTGGGGTCCAATAGTAACATCCACTTTAGTAGCCAGAGGACATAATCCCAGATTCTCAATTGGCTCAGTCAACCTGGCAGAGTTTTTCGTAACCGTAGCTGAAGTGGCAACTTTTTTGACAATAATTGGATTAGTACATTGGCACATAATCATCGGTTTAATCATCGGGGGAGTTTTGGCTGCGCCTCTGGCGGCTTATGTCTGCAAGAGGATTCCTTCCCGCGCATTAATGATAATTGTCGGATTATTAATTATGGCTTTAAGCATAAGAACGATATGTTCTGCTCTATTATGATAAGGAGTGAGAAATGATTGTGGCTGTTATTGGTGGGAATTATTGTAGTCGAGAAATGGCTAAAGTTGCCTATGACCTGGGAAAAAGGATTGCCCAGAAAAGACATATCCTTATATGTGGAGGATTGGGCGGGGTGATGGAAGCAGCCTCTCGGGGAGCGAAGGATGGAGGTGGTTTGACAATAGGTGTTCTCCCGGGTAAAGACAAGAATGACGCTAATCGCTTTGTGGATATACCCATTGTCACGGCAATGAGTCATGCTCGAAATGCGATTATTACGCGCACTGCTGATGTATTGATTGCCGTGGACGGAAGGTATGGGACTCTATCTGAGATTGGACTGGCTCTTGCCACGGGCAAGAAGGTGGTGGGAATCAATACCTGGGATATTGAAGGTATAATTTCTGTGGAAAGCGTGGATGAGGCAATAGAAGAAATAGAAAAGGTATGACTTGTGGAGGGAGAATTGAGAGCAATTGTCCAGAGAGTATCTGAGGCAAGCGTGAGTGTTAAGGAAAACGAATCATTGAAAGAGATAAATAAGATTGGAAAAGGTTTGGTAGTTCTTCTCGGTATAGGAAAAGAGGATGGGGAAAATGATGCTGAATATCTTGCGGAGAAGATTTCCCACCTGCGTATCTTTGCTGATGAAAACGATAGAATGAACCTTTCCATTCTCGATGTGGGAGGGGA
This sequence comes from bacterium, assembly GCA_011773355.1. Taxonomy (GTDB): domain Bacteria; phylum UBA6262; class WVXT01; order WVXT01; family WVXT01; genus WVXT01. The sequence goes on along the minus strand of WVXT01000023.1, from coordinate 20,281 downwards.
AATCCTGGTTATTTCCCAGTTTACCCTGTATGGAGATTGTAGAAAGGGAAGGCGGCCAGATTTCACTTCTGCTGCCCCACCAGAGATGGCACAAGGTTTATATGAAAAATTTATGGAAAAGGCGAAGGCAAAGGGAGTAAAAGTCAAGTCCGGGGAGTTCCAGGCTCGTATGCTTGTGAACATTCATAATGATGGTCCGGTGACGATACTTCTGGAGAGTAAGTAACCCCCTCACCCTAACCCTCTCCCCCGAAGGGAGAGGGAACGTTTGGACGTGGATTTTTTATAAATGATGCAGAAAAGATATTTGTTCATAATATTTTCAATTATAGTCATCACGGCTATTCTGGCTGCCTACCGCTGGTCCTCGCCAGATATCTACCTGAAAACAGAGAAGAAAACCCATCTCCATTATGACTTCGTCGATATTTCTGCTGGAATAAGAGATAACCGCCTCAAAGAAGATTTTAAGAATAGAATTCTCCCTGTCATAATTTACAGAGGAATATCTCCTGTTTCTACGATTGGCAAGAAATGGTCTGTAGGATTGAAGTACGATGAGAAAAATGGTAGATGGCGGGGAAGATGGCCGGTTCCCTGGAATGCTCCTGCAGGGAAATATAGGATTGGAATCTGGTTATCTCCCGAATTAAGAGAAAAAATTCGCCTCAGAAATCGTAAATTTTTCATTGCCCGTCGGAAGCCGCGAAAGTTGAATCCCGGCTTATGTGTTATGACCATGGAGAACATGCGTCCATTGAAGACAATGAAGGTAATGGGGCCGGATGGAAGATGGGGCAATTGGAAGAAGCTCTTCGACTGGGTAGAGTTTTCCGGGGCTAATACTTTCTGGTATATGGCAGGTCAGACTTCGGCTTATGATAAGAGATTGCCTGACGATTTTCCCTGGAACAATGAAAATCTCGATTTTATTGATGATTTAGCTAAAGAAGCTAAAAACAGGGGCATAGATTTTGGCTATTGGGTCCAGTGTTACCTCACCCTTGGCCCCAGAAGATACAGACCTGATTATGAATATGGGTGGGATTATAAATATGACCTGGGGAAATCTGTTCCCACCCGTGGTATATCTATCGGGGATAAGAAACGGATAGAAGACATAATCAAATTTATTAAGAGATTAGATAAAATTAAAGAAATCGATTATATCGGGTTCGATTATATTCGCACGGCAAAAGGTGGGCTGGAGTTGGTGGATGAGTTTGTGAAAGAAATGGAAGTGGAGGTTCCTGAGAAGTGGAATAAGTTTTCTAAGAAAGAACGAATGGAGTGGTTGGGCAGGATAGCGGAGCGCACGCGGGAAAGAGATATTCCGTTGATAGATCAGTGGAACTGGTGGAGAGCGAGACAGGCAGCACTGATATTAAAGAGAATAAAAAAAGAAGCAAGTCTTACCAAGCCCCTATGGGCGTTCAATCTGAGCTGGGAGAAGGGCTGGCAGCACGGTCAGGACGTGGTGATGAAGAGCGACGCTGGCGTGGACATCATAGCAGTAATGCTTTATGAGTCGGACCTTGAGCAGTTAGATTGCTTGATTGAAGACTGGAACGAATATATGAATAAAGGAGATGCCAATTTGATTGTTGGCGATGATTACGATTGGCCACTCCATCAATACACTCTGAATCCTGCCGGTCCGGAGGATTTTTATGGACGGACGTTAAGAGCAATGGAGAACATATATGGAGATGGGCCGGTTTGGGGAATATTCACTCATGACCTGGCACGGGCTCTGTGGGGAAGGAGAGGTCCTTATCCCCCTCAGGAATGGGTGTTGGCCGGCGCGTCCTGTTTTTCCCGACTAAGGGAAGAATGGAAGATAATTCCTATTCACACGGAGATAGAGATTCCCGAGAAGGTTCCTTTCAATACAGCATTTTCTGCAAATGTAGTGGTGAAAAATTGTGGCCCCGTTAAGGTGGAGAAGATAGGAGTTTCCCTGTTGCCGCAAAGAGGAATTAGAATCGTTTCCCGAGGTAATAAAGAGATAGAATCACTTGTTCCCGGCGAGACTAAGAGAATAGATTTTAAGTTGAAAATAGATGAGTTCCTTTATGAACGGGGTTTCCGACATATGGTAGCTTCCAGGACAGAGTGGAAATCTGGCGAATTTCCCGGTTATGCTTTCAAATATTTAAGTCTCATTGAGGAGCCCCTTCTGTTTCCTACTACAACATTTGCAATGTTGGAATAGAATATGGATAAACGGCTGTTAAGGATAGTTCCTATATTTTTGTTGTCAGTTTTCTTTATTGGATGTTCATCGCCAAGAAAAGGAGGTAGGGAAAAAGGAGGGGAAATGAAAATTTATATCATACCAATTGGAGATGTGGAGAAAAAGACGCTTTTGAAATTGTCCTGGGTTTTGCGAGAGAAGTTTAAGGCAGTCTTTGAGATGGGTAAGCCGTTGCCCCTTCTTGAGGATGCATATAGACCTAAGCGGGGACAATATTTTGCCAGTCCTATCCTGGACGATTTGAAGCAAAATATCCCGGAAGATGGGGAAAAAGTCTTGGGTGTTCTCGATGTGGACATCTTCGTTCCCGCACTGAACTTTATCTTTGGTCAGGCGGACCTGGGTAGAAAGGCGGCTTTGATTTCTTTAACTCGCTTGCGGGAAGAGTTTTACGGAAATAGCAAGAATGAGAAACTCTTCTTTGACAGGGCAGTTAAGGAAGCGGTTCACGAATTGGGGCATACTTTCGGTTTAAGACACTGTAATAATCAGAAATGTGTGATGTACTTTTCCAACAGTCTTCGGGACACTGATATAAAAGAAGCAAATTTTTGTGAACTGTGCAGAGAAAAATTGGAAATAGAACTAAGATGAAAAAGAAAGTTGTTCTTTTTTTGATAGTATCCTGTTTAATGGTCCTTAATTCCTGCCGCAAAAAAGGGCTTAGAGTCGATTATGAGGACCTGGAGAAAAGAAGAAAGGCAATGGTGGTTGAGCAAATTGAACAGAGGGGAATAAAAGATAAGCGGGTTCTGGAAATAATGGAGAATGTTCCCCGACACGAGTTTGTCCCGGCAGAATATAGAGCTTTTGCCTATGAGGATTCTCCTCTTCCCATAGGGGAAGGGCAGACTATTTCCCAGCCCTATATTGTGGCCTTAATGACAGAATGTTTGAATCTGGAAGGCGATGAGAAAGTATTGGAAGTGGGCACGGGCTCAGGTTACCAGGCAGCGATACTTTCCGAACTGGCTGAAGAAGTTTATACCATTGAAATACTGGAGCCATTGGCTGAAAGGGCAGAAGAACTTCTTAAGAATTTGGATTATGTAAATGTAAAGGTAAAATGTGGCGACGGATATTTAGGTTGGGAAGAGTATGCGCCTTTTGATGGAATCATGGTGACCTGCGCGCCTGACCATATTCCCCAGCCCCTAATTGACCAACTTGCCGAAGGTGGCAGGATGGTGATACCCGTGGGGGAAGTCCGTTTTCCCCAGGTTCTCAAGCTTTTAGAAAAAAAGGAAGGAAAAACGACTGTGCGGAACGTAGTTCCTGTCAGGTTTGTTCCTATGACTGGCGATGAGGTGGAAAAACGGAAGAGGTGAATTTGCACAGTGGATTATCAGGGCTTCATTACCAAAGATTCTGTTCCTTTCAATCCCCTGGAGTTAGCGAGGGAGACGGAAAAGTTATGCATAGAGGATTCTTCCCGCAAATATACAAATTTCTATTGTACCGGGGTGTACGGGGGGATTTCTACTGGTTATCTTGTGGGTTGCTGTTTGAGATGCGTGTTCTGCTGGGTTTCCTTCTCTCGCGACTTCCCATACAAATATGGAAAATTCTTTACTCCCGAAGAGGTTTTTGAGAGGCTCATTTCTAATGCCAGAAGGTCAAAAGTTAAGAAATTGCGCGTATCTGGCGGAGAGCCAACTCTGGGGAAAGCGCATCTACTTAGACTTCTGGACCTGGTTGACGATACTAATTTCTTCTTTGTTCTGGAGACAAACGGGATCCTTTTGGGGAAAGAGCCGGAATACGTACGAGCCCTGAAGAAATATAGAAATCTCTATGTCAGAGTCTCCATAAAGGCTGGCACTCCCGAAGGATTTCAGAGGAGAACAGGGGGGAAGGGTGAGTTTTACGAACTGCCCTATCTGGCTGTGGAGACCTTGAAAAAGGAAGATTTATATTTTCGGGTTGCCCCGATGAGCGATCCCCGCTTAATGCCTAAAGAGGAAAGAAGAGAAATGATAAGAAAATTGAGAAAAGTTGGCTATAAAGACTATCTGGAGGAGGAGATTTGCGACCCCTATGATACTTCGGTTGTAAGATTGAGAAAGGCCGGCTTTTCCATATTTTAGCCTAGTTGGAATCCTCCCGAAAGGGAGGGATATATTGAAAGAAGCGATTTTTTACCAGGTTTTGAAAGATGGCAGGGTGAGATGTGGCATCTGTCAGAGAAGGTGCGCGGTTGCTGAAGGACAGGTTGGTTGGTGCGGGACAAGGAAAAATGCGGGAGGGAAGCTAAGCACTCTTATCTATGGCAGAGTATCCACCTGGGCTATATCTCCGATAGAGAAGAAACCTCTCTTCCACTTCTATCCAGGTTCAAGATGGCTCTCTTTAGGTACTCTCGGTTGCAATTTTCGCTGTCCTGGCTGCCAGAATTATGACATCTCCCATGTTGATTATGAGGGAGAGGCACAATATTTTTCTCCAGAAGATATTGTAAGACTGGCAAAAAAAGGCCACTCCCTGGGAATCTCCTGGACTTACAACGAACCAACAATCTGGTTTGAATATACCCTGGATTCTGCTAAACTGGCAAAAGAGAAAGGGCTACTTACAAATTATGTGACCAATGGCTACATTACGCCCGAGGCTCTGGATAAGATTGGTCCATATCTCGATTCTTTCAGAGTCGATATTAAGGGGTTTAAAAAAGAAAGCTACCGGAAGATTGGAAACATTCCCGATTTCAAGGGAATTCTGGAGGTGACGGCGAGGGCTAAGAAGAAATGGGGAATGTGGGTTGAGATTGTAACCAATATTATACCGGGATATAATGACGATAGAAAAGAGTGGGAAGGGATTGCCTCCTGGATAGTTAAGGAGCTGGGAGAGGATACGCCCTGGCACGTTACTCAATTCGTTCCCCATTTGAGATTAGCCCATCTTCCCTTCACCTCTGTAGAGACGCTGGAAGAGGCAAGGAAAACTGGATTTGAAAAGGGCCTCCATTATGTTTATATTGGCAATATTCCAGGACATATGGGGGAGAATACCTATTGCCACCACTGTGGAAAATTAGTCATCAGGAGAGATGGGTTCTCTGTGGCAGAGATGAAAATTGAAGATGGTAATTGCCCATATTGTAAAAAACCCATCCCTATAAGGATATGACCAAGACTGGAGTCCCCCTGACCCTCTCATGAGGGGAGAGGTGAAAAAGAGGAATTCTTATGCTTAAGGTTGGTTGTTGCGGATTTGCTGTAGCCAGGGAGAGGTATTATAAGAATTTTGAGGTTCTGGAAATACAGAAAACATTCTATCAGTTCCCCAGGCTGGAAACTGTCATTAAGTGGAGGGAAGAGGCTCCTAAAGGATTTGAATTTACCTTAAAGGCGCCACAGTTGATAACTCACTTGCCATCTAGCCCGACCTATAGGAAACTGGGCTATTCAATTCCCGATAAACAGAAACCGTACTATGGGTTCTTCAAGCCAACCGATATGGTCTTTGAAGCTTGGAATAAGACCCAGAAAATAGCTCAACTTCTGGAAGCGAAAATAGTCATATTTCAGATGCCACCCAGTTTCCAGCCGACATTGGAAAATAAGAGGAATATGAAAAAATTCTTCAAGAAAATCAAAAGGCACGGTCTCCGTTTAGTCTGGGAGCCAAGGGGAGAATGGGATAAGAAGGAGATTAGGAATCTCTGTTCTCAACTGGGATTGGTGCACTGCGTTGACCCCTTCAAGACGGAAGCTCTAGCCGGAGAGTTTGTCTATTTTCGTTTGCATGGAGTTCGTGGATACAAGTATCGTTATACTGATAGAGACCTCAGAAAACTTAAAGTAAAATGTAAAGAAAAAAAGGAAATATATTGTATGTTCAACAATGTCTATATGTTTGAAGATGCCTCAAGATTCAAGAAGATGGTGTGGAAATAGCGGGAGAAATATGGAGTGTTTGATTTGTAAACGGGAGTCTTCCTTAATTACCAAGATTCTGGGCGTCTGTGTGGAATGTATAAGGCGAGACTTCAAGAAAGTTCAGCCTTTAGTAGAGAAAGCCCACAAAGTTTCAAGAAGCAAATTTTGCCTTCCCCAGGCAATTCCCAGGAATAAAGGAGTGAAATGTAATATTTGTGCCAACGAATGCCAGATTTCCCAAGGAGGATTTGGCTACTGTGGTTTGAGAACTAATCACCTGGGAAAGTTGGTCCACCTGGTAAATAAACGAAGGGGAAGCCTATCCTGGTACCACGATCCGTTGCCTACCAATTGTGTGGCTGAATGGGTTTGTGGAGAGAAGGAGAGCTACGGAGATAAAAATTTGGCAGTGTTTTACCACGGCTGCTCTTTTGATTGCCTGTTCTGCCAGAACTGGCACTACCGGGAGGAGGTTGAGCGAATAATGGAGGNNAAAGATGTAAACCTGGTAACTTCAGAGGAGCTGTCTAATTGTGTGGATGGAAGGACAAATTGCATCTGTTATTTTGGCGGCGACCCTACTCCCCATATATACCATGCCCTGGAGACTTCGCGGCTCGCTTTGGAGAAGAAAAGAGTGCGCATCTGCTGGGAAACGAATGGTTGTATGAATCCTAAATTCTTAAAAGATATGGCAGAGCTCTCACTCCATTCTGGTGGCTGTATAAAATTTGACCTGAAAGCATTTAGCGAGGAGGTAAATATTGCCCTGTGCGGAGTTTCCAACAGGAGGACACTGGAGAATTTCTCTTTTCTGGCTGATTACACCAAGGAGAGAAGGGAGCCGCCCTTTCTTGTGGCTTCAACGCTTCTGGTGCCTGGTTATGTTGACAGGTTCGAGGTCTCCAGGATTGCTAAATTTATAGCGTCCCTGGACCCGGAGATTCCTTACTCTCTTCTGGCTTTCCATCCCCATTTCTATATGTCGGATCTTCCCACGACTTCCAGAGTGCACGCCGAGGAATGTGCGGAAGAGGCGAGTAGGGCGGGCGTGAAAAGGATTAAAATAGGTAACGTTCACCTTTTGAGCAATGCTTATTAGGGTGAATGGCAAAGGAGTGCAAAATGTATTTCAAAAAAACTTTTCTCTTTTTTGTCTTTCTCTTTTTTTGTATTTCCTCTCTCGGGGTAGCAGAGGCTTATGAGTCTAAAGTTCGTCGGGCTCGCTGGAGCGGCCCATTCTACGATGACTCACCTAAGGCTTTAAGGAATACGGTTGAAGGTTTCTTTAAGAACGTCAACCAGGAGAAACTTTCGGGAAAATTAATAGCGCTCGTCTCGCCCCACGCGGGGTACATTTATTCGGGTCAGGTGGCAGCCTATGCTTATCGTCAGCTTAAAGGGGAGAATTTTGACACTGTAATTCTTCTGGGCCCGAGCCACCATGTGCCTGTCAGGGGAGCTTCCGTTTATGCTCAAGGATGGTGGAAAACCCCGCTGGCGAAAGTTAAAGTAGATTCTGAACTCGCTGAAGAAATTATTAGCAAACATGCATTATTTTATTCCGATGAGAAAGCCCATAAGGATGAACATTCCCTGGAAGTACAACTTCCATTTCTACAGGCAACTTTAAAAGATTTCAAGATAGTTCCCATTGTTGTCAATGATAGTTCTCAAGAGTTCTGTCAGCTTTTGGCAGATGCTATTGTGGGTTCAAAAGGCAACAAGAAGATACTCATAGTTGCCTCTACGGATATGTCCCACTACCACACTTATGGGAGAGCGTGTCTGATGGATGGAGTAGCAATAAGTGACTTAGAGAATTTTAATCTGGATGGTTTGAGAAGAGACCTGGGAAGTAGAAAAACAGAGCTTTGTGGCGGGGCAGCTGTATTTACTTCAGTTCTGGCAGCAAAAGCATTGGGGGCAGATAGAATAAAGCTATTGAAATATGCAAATTCTGGAGATGTGACTGGAGATAAGAGAAGAGTGGTGGGGTATGGTGCCTTTGCCATAATGCAGCTGAAAGAAGGAGAGATGACTCCTGAATTGGAAGAAGAGAAAGGGGGTAAGAAAATGTTAGATGAAAAACAGCAAAAAATTCTCTTGGGTATCGCACGGAAGACCGTAGAAGAATATATTCGCTCCCGGAAGATACCAGAGTTTAACGTAGAGGACCCTTTGTTGAAAGAAAAAAGAGGCGTCTTCGTAACTTTACGTAAAAAAGGAATGCTTCGGGGATGCATCGGGTATATTATGCCTCTGGAAGAGCTGCATAAGGCCGTTTCCCAGATGGCGATTCAATCATCCACTGGTGATCCTCGCTTTCCGCCGCTAAGGCCGGAAGAGTTGGCTGAGGTAGAAATCGAGATTTCTGTGTTGACGGTGCCAGAAAGAATTAAAAGCGTAGATGAGATAGAAATGGGAAAACATGGTGTGATTGTGAAGAGAGGTGCTAATCAGGGAGTCTTTCTACCGCAGGTAGCCACTGAAACTGGCTGGTCAAAAGAAGAATTCCTGAACCACCTCTGTTATGACAAGGCGCGTCTGTCAGCGGATGCGTGGAAGGATAAAGAGACAGAAATATATACTTTTTCCGCCCAGGTGTTTGAAGAGGAAAAGTAGATCGAGTGTCATAAAAGGAGAGAGTTGAAAATGCTAATTGTGGGTTTGACAGGAGGAATATCGTCGGGGAAAAGCACGGTCCTCAAGATATTCAAAAAATTTGGTTGTAAAACTGTCGATGCCGATGGAATTGCCCACCAGCTAACTGCTCCCGGCACAAAAGTTTTGCAAGAGATAACTAAGAAATTCGGTCCAGAGATATTAAACAAGAAAGGGAGATTGAACCGAAAAAGATTGGCTGAGGCAATATTCAGGGATAAACGGAAGAGGAAATCTTTGAACACAATTATGCATCCTAAGATTATTGCTGAGATGAAAAGAAAGATAGGAGAATTTAAGAAACTAACAAAAGGATTTGGGTTAGGGGCAACCGCGAGAAAGAGGAGTATTCTTCTGGTGGATATTCCCCTTCTTTTCGAGGCTAAACTCGAGTATCTGGTCGATAAAATAATTCTGGTTTACGTTCCTCAGGAAATACAGATTAAGAGACTACAGAGGGACGATAATCTTACTCGTAAGCAGGCGAGAGCCAGAATAAATGCGCAAATTCCTCTGCATAAAAAGAAGAAATATGCGGACTATATAATTAACGGTGACCTTGATTCCACTAGTTTACGAAAGCAGGTAGAAACGGTCTGGAAAGAGCTGATTAGCGTAGGTAGCGTAGGGGCTTGTTCTCGTCCCGATAGATCGGGACGCCCATAAAGGGCTACACTACCCGCAAATTTTTTTGTGGCCGACAGGAGAAACGTATTCCGGTGATTGAAACCGAGGAGGAGAATATGAGGGGAAAAGAATAATAATTTATGCCTGGCTCCTTTGACAAGGAGGAAAATTATGAAAACAAGAAGATTGGGCTGGACAGACCTTAACCTGTCAGCTATTGGATTGGGCACGTGGGCAATAGGAGGAGGCAAATGGAAGTTCAGCTGGGGTCCCCAGGATGACAGAGAGTCGATTTCCGCGATTCAGCGCGCGCTTGAATTGGGAATTAACTGGATAGACACAGCAGCAGTTTACGGACTTGGCCACTCTGAAGAAATTGTGGGAAAAGCTATCAAAGGATTACGCGAGAAGCCTATCGTTGCTACTAAATGCGAACGGGTGTGGGATAAGGATGGAAATATATCCGGACGCCTGAAGAAGGAAAGTATCCGTTCCGAAATCGAAGCTAGCCTGAAAAGACTAAAAATAGAAGTTATTGACCTTTACCAGATCCACTGGCCGGAGCCTGACGAAGACATTGAGGAAGCCTGGACCACATTGGGAGATTTGATAAAAGAAGGCAAGATTCGCTATGCCGGGGTGTCCAATTTTAATCTGCAACAACTCAAACGCGTTCAACCGATCCATCCTGTAGCCTCTCTCCAGCCACCTTATAGTATGCTGGAGCGCGGCGTCGAGGAAAAAGTCCTTCCATACTGTTCAGCAAACAATATCGGAGTAGTAACTTATAGTCCCATGCAAAAGGGTCTTTTAACCGGGAAATTTACCAGAGAGCGCGCGGCTAATCTGCCCGAGGATGACCACCGACGGAGAGACCCGCGTTTTCAGGAACCCGAGTTGAGTGCCAATCTTAAATTGGTTGAAAACCTGCGCTCCCTTGCCGAAAAGAGTGGTAAAACTGTAGCGCAGTTAGCAATAGCCTGGGTGTTGCGCCGGCCTGAAGTAACTGCGGCCATCGTGGGTGCAAGGCGCCCATCTCAGATTGAGGAGACCGCTGTTGCCGGAGATTGGGTGCTTTCCAAGAAAGATATTGCAGCCATTGATACGTTACTTGAAGAACGTCAAAAGGCATCGTAGAATCTTCTCAGGAGATAAAAGATAATAGACGTTTCAATAATGTACTTGACAAATTTAGTCTATTGTGGCATTATTTGTGTCAAACAACTTAGGGAGAAAGAGGCCGTAGTATGGTAAAGGATTACAAGCGTTTCAGGTCAGAGGTAAGAAAGGATTTACATAAAGTTACCATAACCATTCCAGATGAGGCTCTTGACTGGTTCTACAGGTTATCAAGGATGATGAAAAAGAAGCAGGGCTATAAGTTGCCTCGATCTTATATAGTAAGATCCTTGATTAATGTCTTTATGAAATTGGACATTAATGTCGAGGGCGTCAGAACAGAAAGAGATCTGGAAGAAAGGATATTACGGGCTATAAAGAAGTATTAATAGCCAGCGTGAGGCGTGTGCTATTTTTTGTGCGTTTGAAAGATTGATTTCAATATTACCAAGAGGAAATTAGATTATGACTTTGCGCAAAGCCAAACAGACTTCCGTTTTATTACAAAAAGCACAAATCGACTTTTTGAGGAATTTAGCAAAAAGGATAGAAAGAGAAGGCCACAGAAAGATGTCGCGTTCTAAGATTTTAAAGGTGTTGATCAACACTGTTACATGTATCAAGCCGGAGATTCGCGAGTGCAGAACCGAAGAGGAGATCGAAAGAGAGCTTCTAACGTGCCTCAAAAAAGCCGTACGGGAACTGAAAAGGTAGTAAAACTGTGATTATGGATTATAAACTTCGCTCTAACATAAAAAAGTCCTTTTCTCCTTCCCGCTGTAATCCCACCTTGTCATAAGAGTCTATGCTTCTGCCTGCCCGTACACAAAAAACTCTTGCAAAAGAAAAGTATTTGTGGTAAACTTTACAAACAAAGGTTAAACAGAAAGGATTCTAATGCTTTCCATTGGATTGAGTAGTGCAGTTTTGGGAATCGAGGCTTATCCTGTAAAGGTGGAGGTAGATATCTCTTCCGGGCTGCCCCATTTCTCGACGGTCGGTCTTCCCGATACAGCAATCAGGGAGAGTAAGAACAGAGTCCTGGCAGCGATTAAGAATTCTGGATACGAATTTTCTATGAAGAGGATTACGGTCAATTTGGCCCCTGCTGCAGTAAAGAAGGAAGGCCCTGCTTTCGATTTGCCCATTGCTTTGGGGATTTTGGCTGCTAGCGGTCAATTGTCTCAGGATAGGCTCCAGAGGTATATAGTTCTGGGAGAGCTATCGTTGGATGGTAGCGTGCGCAAGGTCAAGGGCATCTTGCCCATTGCACTGGCGGCAAGAGAGGCTGACGTAGATGGTCTAATTATCCCCGAAAGGAATAGAAAAGAAGCATCGGTGGTGGAACGTTTAAATGTCTTTCCCGTTAAAAATTTGAAAGAGACTGTAGATTTTTTGAACGAAAGAAACGAGCTTTCTTCTTTCTCTATAGATTTGGAAGAAGAATTTGAAGATAGACGTAATTATGAGATAGATTTTGCTGATGTCAAGGGTCAGGAATATGCTAAGCGTGCCCTGGAAGTGGCTGCCAGTGGAGGACACAACATACTTCTCATCGGCCCGCCTGGGTCGGGGAAGACCATGCTGGCTAAGAGATTACCGTCTATTTTGCCTGCAATAACCTTAGATGAGGCATTAGAGACCACAAAGATTCACAGTGTCATTGGTTTAATCTCCTCGGGGTCGGCAATTGTAGGTACCAGGCCTTTCCGTTCTCCCCACCATACCATCTCTGATGTGGCATTGATAGGAGGAGGTTCTTTTCCCAGGCCCGGCGAAGTTAGCCTGGCACATAATGGAATCCTCTTCCTGGATGAGCTTCCAGAATTTCACCGTAACGTTCTGGAAGTTTTGCGTCAGCCCATTGAAGATGGCGTGGTGACTATTGCCCGGGTAAGCACAGCTTTAACTTATCCTGCCAAATTTATGCTGGCTGCAGCCATGAACCCCTGTCCTTGCGGGTTCTACGGCGATTCACAGAGAGAATGTACCTGTACGCCTTTCCAGATCCAGAAATATCGAGCCAAAATCTCAGGACCGTTACTCGACCGAATCGACATGCATATTGAAGTGCCGCCAGTTAAATATCAAGAGCTGGTGGGAGAAATAGGAGGGGAATCTTCATTGACAATCCGCAGCCGGGTCCAGATGGCAAGGGATATACAGAAAGGAAGATTTAAGAAATTTAAATCAATCTATTGTAACGCTCATATGGAAGCTAAGCATATTAGGAAGTATTGTATTCTGGAAAAAGAAGCCGAGAAGTTATTGAAGGATGCAATTGAGCGTTTAGGGCTCTCAGCCCGGGCTTATGACCGCGTTCTGAAAGTCTCCCGCACAATTGCAGATTTAGAAGCAAAGGAGAAGATTGGTTCTCATCACATTGCTGAGGCCATCCAGTATAGAAGCCTGGATAGGAATCTATGGATGTAATCTTGAATCTGTAAATCCGTAAGGCTATGGAAAGGAGTAAAAAATGAAAAGAGGTATTTTTATTTTTCTATTGTGTGGTCTGTTAACCTTAAGTATCTTCTTTGCCCACGCTCAGGAAGAAGATGTGGAAGCTTTGCCTCCTGAACCTTTGGAAGAAGAGATTCCTGCTTTTGAAGTGGAAGAGGAAGCTTTGCCTCCCGAACCTTCTGAAGAAGAGATTACTTTTGAGGCCGAAGAAGAACCCGTCGAGCCGAGTGAAGTCCCCGCTGAGGAAGTTGCAGTTGAGGAGCCATCAAAAGAGGTGGAGGAGGCTGTAAGTGGGAGAAGGGTTCTTCCTGAAAAAGATATTCCAGAAGGAACGGAACTCGTACTTAAGGCTTATGAAGTAAGGAGAGGAGACTGCCTCCACGAAATCGCCAACCGTTACTATGATGACCCTTCTTTATGGGAAGAGATATGGGCGTATAATAGGTACATAAAAAATCCACACTGGATTTTTCCCGGTGACGACCTGATAATTCCCACGTATCAAAAAGTGGAAGTATCGGAAGAAATGCCCGGAGAGGAGATGGTGGTAAAATTAGAAGAGGTTAAACCAGGATTCGAATATGAGAGGGATATCTTTATTGCTCCTCTCGATTTTGAATTCGCTGGATATATTGCCGGAGTAAAAGAAAAGAAATTCATGACCGCATATGGAGACATAGTGTTCATCGATCTGGGCAAAAATCAGCAGGTTAAGCCAGAGACAAGGTTTATAATCTATCGGGAAGGGGACGAGGTTGTCCATCCTATGACCGGTGAACTCCTGGGAATAATTATTGAGAAGATTGGTGTATTAGAAGTTACGTCAGACATTCAAGAAGATAGCTCAACTGCAATCATAAGAGATAGCCGGAAACCGATAGAGGTTGGTGACCCTATTAAATTGCAAGGGGGAGAGTAAGAAACTAGAAAATGATAAAGCAGAATAAAAATAAGCAGGAAGAATTTACACATATTGCTCCATATCCGCACTATGATTCCTTGTTATTATGAGATTTTATGCCTGTGCCCGCCGAATATTTTCATTCATTCCATATTTTTGCTCTCTTTTGTATAAGAAAAAATTGGTAGCGTAAAGGTTTTCCCTATCCCGATAAATCGGGATTGCGAATAAAGGCCTACGCTACATTCTTTGAGGGGTTTGCTTGACATCTGGTTGGGATTTTGTATATAATATTATGCTTTGTGCCAAAATCTTTTTTTGTAGAGTAAAGAAATGACAGATAACATAGAATCTTGGCTAGCTCTGAGTATGATTTCCGGCATAGGGGCAACGAGATGCCAGAAGCTGCTAAGACACTTCGGATCCCCTCAAGCGATACTCGGGGCAAATTTAAATGAGCTTCAACATGTTGCCGGTATCGGGGAGTACACGGCCAGACAAATTGTTTACTCCAGGGATAAATTGGATATACAGAAAGAGATAGCCAGAATTAAGAAACAAAAAATTTCTGTAGTAACATTTTCTGACGATAACTATCCGGCAAATTTAAAATCGATTTTCGATCCGCCCATTGTGCTGTATGTAAAGGGGAAACTATTGCCAGAAGATAGGATTGCCATTGCCGTGGTAGGAACCAGGCGCCCGACTACTTATGGTAAAATGGTGGCAGAAAAACTGAGTAGGGAATTAGCTGAGAGAGAGGTGACCGTAGTTAGCGGCTTGGCTCGGGGAATCGATAGCTCTGCCCATAAAGGGGCACTATCTTGCGGTGGAAGAACTATCGCTGTTTTGGGATGTGGGGTTGATATCTGTTATCCTCCGGAGAACAGGGCTCTTTTTGATGAGATTAGTGAGCGGGGGGCTGTGGTTTCGGAATTTCCTATGGGCACGCGGCCGGAGAAAATCAATTTTCCTTTGCGAAATAGAATCATAAGTGGACTTAGTTTAGGGGCGGTGATTGTCGAGGCTGGCCATAGAAGTGGGGCTTTAATCACTGCTGAATGTGCTCTGGAGCAAGGCAGAGAAGTTTTCGCTGTTCCGGGGAATATTTTCAACTTAGGAACTAAAGGTACCCACTCATTAATAAAACAGGGCGCGAAACTGGTAGAGAATTGTGAGGATATCGTTGAAGAGATACGTTGTTTAAGGGATGTTCTGCCTGTATCTGCCCCTATGAAGTCCGTTAGTGAAGTAAAATTGTCTCCAGAAGAAGAAAAAGTGTACAATGTATTATCATTTGAGCCTGTACATATTGATTTTATAAGTAAACAGAGCGGTATATCTATAAACAGGATTTCACCTGTTCTCATGAATTTGGAAATAAAAGGTAAAATTAGGCAAGTAGCGGGGAAAATGTTTTTGCGCATTCCAGAAGCACAATAACTGCTAATCTGTAATCTGAAACTTGAAATTTATAAATAAGGAACCTTCGCGGAAGGGGTGACAGAGAGCGGAGCGAACGTCCCCGATATGCAATATCGGGGAAGCACAGGTCCGACAGGACTCCGAATCCTAATGGAGGCGTCGGACTCCTTCGGAGCTGATTCACAAAAGGGGGAGAGTGTGGCAAGGAAATTAAGAGATGAGGACATGTTCCAGAATGAAGATAATTTTGGGATTAGGGAAATCAAGGAATACTTGGAGAAATTGAAATTATCTGCAAGTGAACTGGAAGAAATGTTACTTGACGTTTTGGAAGAAGATTTCCAGGAAGATTATAACCCCAAGGGACGGAAGAAACACCTGCATTAAATTACAGGATTACTCTATTGAGGATAGACCTATGGTTAAGGCTTTAGTTATTGTCGAATCACCTACTAAGGCTAGAACGATGGGGAAGATATTAGGTAAGAACTACGTGATTAAATCTTCCATGGGGCATGTGCGTGATTTGCCTCCTCGTAGATTAGGGGTGGATATAAAAAATAATTTTAAGCCTACTTATGAGATCATCAAAAATAAAAAGAAGATTGTGAAAGATTTAACCAAGGCGGTTAAGGAGGCGGAACAGGTCTATCTTGCCACTGACCAGGACCGGGAAGGTGAGGCCATAGGATGGCATTTAGTTACCGTCACAAATACTGACCGAAAGAGAGTAAAACGGATAGTTTTCCATGAGATAACTAAAGAAACAATTGCCAATTCGCTTCGTTCTCCGCGCCAGATCGACATCCATTTAGTTAATGCTCAGCAGGCAAGGCGCATACTCGACCGGCTGGTGGGATATAAGCTCAGTCCTCTTTTGAGCGGCAAAGTCAGAAGGGGGCTTTCTGCAGGACGGGTACAATCAGTAGCTCTTAGGTTGATTGTGGAAAGGGAAAAGCAAATCGAGAAATTTATCCCTCAGGAATACTGGACGATACTTGCCCATTTAAGTAAGAGGGATGAGGAACGAATCTTTACGGCAAATCTCATTGCCAAGGGAAAAAAGAAATTTAAGAAACTTGAAATTACAAATGAATCACGGGCAAAAAAGATCTGCCGGGATTTGAAAGGTAAGGAGTTTATTGTCTCCAAAGTAACTGGAAAGCCCAAGAAGCGTAATCCTGCTCCCCCATTTAATACAAGTAGTCTTCAACAGGAAGCTTCCAGAAAGTTTGCTTTCTCCGCGAATAAGACAATGGTGATAGCACAACAACTCTACGAAGGCATCGACCTGGGAAAGGAAGAGAGTGTAGGGTTAATTACCTACATGCGTACGGATTCCTTCGCTGTCTCTTCCTCGGCTCAGGGTGAGGCGGTAAGGTTCATCAGGAAAAATTTTGGCGAAAGATACTTACCTAAGAAACCGAGGATTTACAAAAGTAAAAGTAAAGTTGCCCAGGAAGCTCACGAGGCTATCAGGCCGACTTCCTGCCTGCGCACTCCCGAAGCCGTATCGAAGTATCTGAATGCATCACAACTCAAACTTTATAACCTGATCTGGCAAAGGTTCGTATCCAGCCAGATGGCTGCGGCAATATTTGATACAATGGTTGTGGATATCAAAGCGGGTGACTATGTCTTTCGTGCTACAGGACAAAAGCTTAAGTTTCCCGGATTCCTCAGAGTGTATCAGGAAGAAAAGAAAGAAGAGGAAAGAGTTCTCCCTCCTCTTGACCAGGGCGATAGTTTAGTTTTAAGAGGTATTGTGCCCGAGCAGCACTTTACTGAGCCTCCTGCACATTATACGGAAGCGAGTCTGATCAAGACTCTTGAAGAACACGGGATCGGGAGACCCTCAACTTATGCCCCTATAATAAGTACCCTTTTGGAAAGAAGATATGTGACATTGAAGAGTAAACAGTTCCATCCAGAAGAGACGGGGATTATAGTCAATGACCTGTTAGTTAAATACTTTCCCAAAATCATGGACATCGATTTCACTGCCCATATGGAAGAGAATCTGGATGAGATTGCCTTGGGAAAAAGAGAGTGGGTTGAAGTTCTAAAAAATTTTTATCAACCCTTTAAGGAAACGCTGAACATTGCTTATAAAAATATGAAGAAAATCAAACCACAAGTGACTAAGGAAAAATGTCCAAAGTGCGGAAGCGCCATGGTAATCAGAATTGGCCGCTATGGCAAATTTCTTGCTTGCTCTTCATTTCCTCGTTGTCGTTATACTCTTACTTTAGATGAACAGGGGAACAAGATAGTTACCCAGAAGACTAAAGAAAAATGTCCAAAGTGTGGAAGCCCTATGGTGATCAAGTGGGGTCGGAGAGGAAAATTTCTTGCCTGTAGTGCTTATCCCAGATGCAAGAGCACCAGGTCGATTCCAAAAGAAGAATAAACAGAGAAAAAGGAGAGTTCGCTTTTAGATGGCAATAGAAATCCTTCTGGACAAATTCATTACACACTTGAGAGTAGAGAGGAATTTTTCCCCGCATACTCTTGTAGGTTATGAAGGCGACCTGAAAAGCTTCATCAATTTTTTAAAAAGGGACAACATAGACAGTCTCAACAAGATTGACCGCCTGCAGGTGAGAAAGTTTCTGGCTCACCTTGCGGGAAAAAATTTGGAAAAGAGCACCATTGCCAGGAAACTTTCCAGCATTAGGTCGTTCTTCGGTTATCTGACACGGGAAAAAATCATAGCTCAAAATCCGACAATTCATATTCCCACACCAAAACGAATGAAGAGAGTACCTTCTTTTTTGGATTTGCATGAAGTCAAGCTACTCTTGGCATTGCCTAACAGGAGAACTTTGCTGGGCCTGAGAGACAGAGCAATCTTAGAGGTATTATATGGTTCGGGCCTGAGAGTGAGTGAGCTGGTAAGCTTGAATGTAAGTGACATTGACCTGTTAGGCGGAATGATTAAGGTGAAAGGTAAAAGGTCAAAAGAAAGGTTAGTGCCTATTGGAGAGATAGGACTTAACTCTATTCAAGGCTATTTGAAGATGCGACAACTACCGGGAAAGCCTGCTTTTTTTAAGAATAGAAATTTCCAGGATTTGTCTTATAACAAGGAACCATTATTTTTGAATTTTCAGGGGTCGCGGTTAAATGCACAGAGCATAAACCGTCTTGTTCACAAATATATCAAGCTCGCCAGTATCAAAAAGGGAGTGAGTCCGCACACCCTGAGACACACATTTGCCACACATCTATTAGATGCTGGCTGCGATTTAAGAGCTGTACAGGAAATGTTAGGACATGTCAGCTTGTCTACTACCCAAATATATACCCATGTAACCACAGAGAGGTTAAAGAGAATTTATAAAAAGTATCATCCTCGCGCGTGAATAATTGTGAAAGTCCTTTTCGTGGAACTGGCTGTTAATGCAGTAAAAAAGATATTTTTTAAGGCTTTAATCAGGGAGAAGGAACCATGAGAGAGAACGTAAAAATACTCATGGAGGAAACCGGCTGTGACGAGGGTCAGGCAGAACTGGCTCTCCATTCAACGGGAGACAACCTGGAAAAAGCCATAAAATCGATAGATTTACTTCTTAAATATATTGTAGTAATTAAAGGAAAGTTCATATGTAGCCAGACTAATGTTTATGGTCAGTTTATAGTCATTAGCCATCTCAATCAAAAGAGGGTCGTTCGTTTGAGTGCAATAGTCACATACGACCCCGGGATTTATGAGGGAGCCCTCGATTGTAAATGGCGCGACTTCGAAAAGAGGCTCTATGCGGATCGGCTCAGCGAGGGTTGCGCACATGAGTTAATCCAGAAGCTGGAGCAGAACTTAAACTGGCAGATTGCAAGCGATTATAGGAAGTCTTTCTTCCAGAATCTAAAAGATAGAAATTATGAAGAAATTACAGCTATCCTGCAATCAATCGTCGGTAAATCTTTGGAGGACTCTCAGTTAAAAGTAGAAATGAATGTCGAGGAACTTAATTTAAATCAATTTAAGTTTCCTCAAGAGTCAACTATTCTCTCTGAGGGAGAGGTTAAACCCTACTTGAACGAGACGCAGGAACCGGTAAGTAGAAAAGAGGGTGCAATTGTCTTGAAGACGGAGTTAGTTACTGATACCTCTTCTTCATCAGTAGAGATTGAGAAACTCAAGAAAAATGATTTAATTTTAGTTAAAATTTTGGATTCACGGGATATTGCTAAATATCTTTCCCGCCTCTTGGGTGGATGCAAGGGCGAGGAAGTAGTTCCCCTGTCGACAATAGTGGAAGAAGTAAGGACGGAAGGAGAACGATGGGCAGTGAGGACAAGGTTTAGCCCGGGAATATTAGGCGAGACTCTTGTAGAAAAGAAAACAAAAGTCAGAAGGCTAAAGCCTCAGAAATTCACAATAGAAAATAAGAAATTATATCTGGGAATTTTCGTACTAGCATTAATTGCGGGGTTAATCTTCTACGTTTTATTGCATAAATGAGATGGACCCTGTTAGAAAGGTTTGCTACTTTTACCCCGTGTGGGGAACTTATTTCTAACGGGTTTTTGGGAGGAATTTTAACTTTGCTCCTAAAAAGGAGCTTTTTAACGGGGTAAATTAAGGAGGTAGAATGGCGATTGTAACTATGAAACAGTTGTTGGAAGCAGGAGTGCACTTTGGACATCAGACCAAAAGGTGGAATCCCAAAATGGCTCAGTATATCTTCGGCGCTCGGAATAACATCCACATTATCGATTTGCAGAAGACATTGGCGAAGATAAAAGAGGCTTATAAGTTCATTCGCAACATTGTAGCTAACAATCAGACAGTACTGTTTGTGGGAACTAAGCGTCAGGCTCAAGAAATCATAAAAGAAGAAGCAGAAAGGTGTGGGATGTTTTATGTTAATCAGCGGTGGTGGGGAGGGATGCTGACCAATTTCTCCACTATTCGCCAGAGCGTGCAGCGACTGAAGAAACTGG
>WVXT01000033.1 GCA_011773355.1 bacterium | reverse complement strand
TAACATCAATACCGTAATAAGAGAAGTACAGCGCGCCAGACCCCCCAGTGTTAAAGGCCAATATTTAAGGAGTATAAGCGTCTCTTCAACAATGGGTCCAGGAATAAAGGTGAGCTTGCCCAGAATATAGTTTGTAGAGCAAGGATTCATATACTTTAAGGATATTTTTCAGCGAAGACTCCAAAAAATCGGAGGCTTCGCTTTTTTATTCTACTTTACCTGTCCCTTTCCAGAAGAACGGGCGGCGATGGAGGAGATAACCCTGGCCCCACCCTTTGGTCAAAGAACTCTCTAATTGTCCATAGGGCTACCTGAGGTTAGAAAGCAGAGCTAGATACAAGAAATAAGTAAAAGTTGCTTTATGATAGAAATTCGTGGTTTATTAGACTTAATGATATTAGATGAAAATAGAGGCGGCGACTTGGCACTAAAAAAAAGCTAAATTTTTTACTTGACAAATCCTGTGGATATATTATAATTAAAACAAAAGCTAGTTATTAGATGATAAAACATATATTTAAAAATTCCTAAAAAGGTGAATCTGATGAAAGATATAATGAGCACCAAGGAGTTGTCGCAATATATAGGACTGAGCAAATCCAAGATTTATCAATTAATCCGTCAGAAAAAAATCCCGGCTTCTAAGATTGGTAGACAATATAAGTTTTCTAAAGAGATGATCGATGCCTGGCTAAAAGAGTCAATTATTACTTTACCCAAAGAGTCCCAGGCGAAGCTTCCAACGGAAAAGAGCAAGAAGGACATCAAGACTTAAACAGACTGGCAGGATTGAGTAGGTACGCGGTTATTTAAGCTTCTAAAACAGAGGAGGTGAGAAAGAGATGGGAGAAAAGGTAGCAAGGGTCGGTGTTAGGAGACAGGAAGGTTATCTCTATTTCATCGACAAGCAAGGAGATGTCTCTCGGGCGAGGATGGCCCGCGGTGGCAAGAAAGGCGGGAGCCCGGTGAAAGTTGCTAGAGTTGGAGTCAGAAAGGCCCGCGGTTATCTCTATTACCTCGATAAGCAGGGAGACGTCTCTCGGGCAAGGATGTCCCGCGGCGGTAAGAAAAGAAAAAAGAAAAAAAAGAAAAAAGCCGCCAAAAAGAAAATTGCAAGGAAAAAAAGGAGGAAAAAGATGGTAAAGAAGAGGAAAGCAAAGAAGAAAAAGAAAGCAAAAAAGAAAAGAAAGAAGAGAAGATAGCAAGTAGACTCAAAGTTTTGCAGTGCAAGGTGACCCCTTGTTGGAAGACAATTGCTCCTACTGTGTATTTTAGGGAAGCAGGTGATACAACTTTTTGAGAACGTAAAATTTTTTCGCAATTTGTCTTTATCCACAAGGGGTCTTTTTTTTCTTCCTCCGATAATTTCAGGAAATACTTACCTTTTTTCTTGACACTATACAGAATGTGCATTATAATTATTTTTATTCAGAGTCTTTAAGGCTTTTTTGGATTTGTGGGATTGGCTTCAATTTTTGCTTGTTTCATGTTGCTAAATTTGCTAAATTATGTTTTCAGGAGAGTAAGATTGAGGAAACCGATTATTGCCGGTAACTGGAAAATGAATAAGCTAAGCCCGGAAGCAGTGGAGTTAGCTGGTGAATTAAAAAACAAAGCCGGAGGTATCGCGGATAGAGAGATAGTTCTCTGTCCCCCGTTCACTGTTCTTTCTTCAGTAAAAGAAGTAATCGCAGGGTCGTCAATAAGATTAGGCGCCCAGAATATGCACTGGGAAATTAGCGGAGCATATACCGGAGAAGTATCGCCGACAATGCTCAAAGATATCGGCTGTGATTATGTAATTTTAGGTCATTCAGAGCGACGCCAATATTTTGGCGAGACAGATGAGATGGTGAATAAGAAAACGAAGATAGCTTTTTCTATTGGTCTTATTCCTATTGTTTGCGTGGGGGAAACGCTTCCCCAGAGAGAAACAGGGGAGACGTTAGCAGTAATAGAAGAACAGATCAAAGCAGGACTATCGGGATTGACGGAGGAAGAAAGCAAAGGATTAGTAGTGGCCTATGAGCCTGTCTGGGCTATCGGTACGGGAAAGACAGCTACCCCTGACCAGGCTGAAGAGGTGCAGCGATTTATCAGGAAATTATTAGGGCAAATGTTTGGAAAGGAAAATGCTCAGGCAATCAGAATTTTATACGGAGGAAGCATTAATCCTGACAATATTTCGGCTCTGATGTCCTGTGAAAATGTAGACGGAGGGTTAGTAGGGGGAGCAAGTCTAAAGGCAGAATCTTTTTTGAAGGTCATAGGCTATTAGTGCCTTTCGGTATTTCTCCAATTCCAAATAAGAGTAGCTCCGATTCATGGGGGCGTTTGGAAAAGATGAAAATTGCTATTGGCTCTGACCATCAAGGATTCAAATTAAAGGCAAAACTGAAAGAGAAACTTCAGGAATTGAATCACGAAGTGAGTGACTTTGGATGTTTCTCAGAAGAATCCTGTGATTACCCGGATTACGCCGTGCAGGTTGCTGAAGCTGTGGCCCGGGGAGATTGTAACAGGGGAATTCTCATATGCAAGAGCGGCATAGGAATGAGCATTACCGCCAACAAAGTTCCCGGAGTTTTGGCAGCTTTGGTCCGTGATGAAGAAATGGCAAAGTTGGCATCTGAACATAACAATGCCAACATTATCTGCCTGAACGCTAATCCGAATCTAAACAAAATTATGAACATAGTCAATGGCTGGCTTAATACTCCTTTTGGCTGGGAGAGGCATTTACGCAGGATAAATAAGATTAAACAGGTCGAGAACAAATATCTAAAGCAGGAATAAGAAATTATTGTCTTGGAGTCGCGGCCGTTTGCAATTGAAGTGAATGTTTATGTTGCTCAGGTGGTAATATGATTGAACGTTGGAGCATGAGTTTTTCTCCAAGTCAGAGGGGAGAAAAAAGGTACAAGATAAGGGTCTGGGGAGAACAAAAGGACCTCAAGGACCTAATGGACAAGATTGGAAATATCTGCAGTCGTCCTTTTATCCCTCAGGATAAGGAATACAACTGGGCCTTTTATGTTCATGATGTTGACTCCCAGGTAAAAGAAAAGATAATCAAGATACTGGACGAATCTATGGAAGCCCCCCAGCCCTCCGTTTCCGGGTTAGAAGCTGCAAAAGAAATTCCCAAGAAAGAAGCGCGGGAAAAGCCGAGAAAGGAAAGGGCCAAAAGGTTCGCTAAACCGGTGGGAGAGGTCAAGTTAAATCCTGGCTATACTTTTGATAATTTCGTAGTCGGGCCGTCTAACAGATTTACTCACGCAGCTACTCAGGCTGTGGCAAAAAGTCCGGGAGAAATCTATAATCCTTTATTTATCTATGGTGGGGTAGGGTTGGGAAAAACTCATCTTCTTCATGCGATTGGACATTATGTTAAAAGTAGAAAATCCGACTCAAAGATACTTTATGTCACTACTGAAGCGTTCATGAATGAAGTTATAGACGCTATCGGCAAAGGAACGTTAGAAGAGTTCAGAGAGCGCTACCGACAAGTAGACCTCTTGTTAATCGACGACATTCAATTTTTGGCGGAGGCAGAGTCAACCCAGGAAGAGTTTTTCCATACTTTCAATATTCTTCACGATGCCCATAAGCAGATTGTAATTAGTTCAGATAAGCCTCCCAAACAGCTGACCACTTTGGAGGAGAGATTGAAGTCGAGATTTGAATGGGGACTGATTGCTGATATCAAGTCCCCCAATTTGGAAACAAGGGTTGCTATCCTTAAGAAGAAAGAGGAACTTGAAAATTTAGACCTCAGTGATAACATACTCGTATATGTCGCCGGCAAATTGAAATCTAACATTCGCGAACTGGAAGGTTTCCTGAAGAGAATTAATGCCTATGGTCAATTAACCAAGCAGGAAGTAACCATAGATTTAGTTCGGGGATTGATGAACGATCTTCTGCCAGAGAAAGAAAGAGAAGAGTTAGTAGAGGTAAAGCCACCTGAGACACGGGCACCCGAATTAGAAGAAGAAAAGAAGCCGGCTCCTCCTCCATTGGAAGTTGAAGAGGAGAGAAAGTGCTTGACTTGCGGACAAAATCTTACTTATGTTGAAAAATACGACCGGTGGTATTGCCATAATTGCAAAAAATATGCTCCCAAAGAGGTTCCTGAAAAGGCAGCACCAGAATTTCCTCCTCCAGGGGAAGAAGTGATTGCAGAGGAAGTTGAGGAAATTAAGAGGGAAAGAATTCCACCGCCGGTTGAGGAAAAAGAACCAGAAGTGGCGAAGGAGCCAGAGCCTGCCGCAGAAGTCTCCCCTCCACCTGCTAAGCCAGCGCCAGTTGATAAGAAATTGCGTAAAGTAGAAATAGGCTATTTTTATCCACAAGACCGTAGTAAAGAGTTTGAAGAACTTAAGGCGCAATTTGATGAGGTATTGAAAAAACATAAGTTGAAATTCCGGTTGGAGGCAGTTTTTGAGAAAGATTATTTGGCAGAAAAGAAGATAAATTACGGGATGTTTGCTGAACTCTGTAAAACGGGTAACGTGAGAATTGCTGTAGTCCTGGGGCCTCCACCAGGCAGTAGTTTATCCGAGGCTGAGTTTTCCAGAATGCTGGGAGCAATTTTGGATGATGCAAATATTTCCCTTCACTTCATTCCTTATGATGATATAAAAAAGAAGTACAAGTATCTCAATATGCTTCTCGATATTGCTGTGATAGGTCACAAAGAACTTTTCCAAAAATAGTATTAAACCCAGCCACTAAGGGCTGGGTTCATCGTTGACAAAGGTATGCTGGTGATTTGGTTAGTAGATAATTTTTGTTTTCGCTCGTGGCGCGAAATCTCTGTAACTGTTCCGACGAACGGGAATTACTAAGGCAAGAGATAATTGAGAGGAAAAAGAAAATGACAAAGATATTAATAGTAGAGGATGACCCTACTACTGTACAGTTGATTGAATTTCTTTTAAAGAAGAATGACTTCGATGTTTCTATTGCTCATAATGGGGTAGAAGCTTTGGAATTAAGCAAAAAAGAGAAAGCAGATTTGATATTGATGGATGTTATGATGCCCAAGATGGACGGAATCGAAGCTATCGAGAGATTGAAAAAAGACGAGACTACTCGGGATATCCCAATTCTAATCCTTTCAGCACTGGGGCAAGAGATGGATGTGATGAGAGGGCTACAAGTGGGAGCTTCAGGGTACATCGTTAAACCTTTCAGCCCCAAGGAATTACTTGACGAAATAAAAGCAAAGCTAGAAAAAAAATGAGTTGTTGAAAAGCAGGAGGAAAAGATGCCGAAAAGAGAAATTTTAATTGTTGAGGATAACCCTCAAACAGTGAAATTGCTCAAGTTTATTTTGGAAAAGAATAACTATTCCACAGTTTCAGCCAAAGATGGAGAGCAGGGATTACAAAAGGTAAAAGAGAAGAAACCCGATTTGATCATTCTCGATTTGATGCTTCCGGGAATGGATGGATATCGGGTGTGTGAAACTTTGAAAAGTGATCCGGATACTAAAGAGATACCGGTTTTAGTGCTAACCGCTCTTGATACCGGTGCAGATTTTGAAAAAGCATTAGAGAAAAAAGCCGACTGGTACATAACCAAGCCCTTTGAACCCGAACATCTATTAAAACGCATCGATTATTTAATTGAGAAGAGAAAAGAAGATGAAAAGAAATAATAGGATTGAGAAACTGGAAGAGATAGCCAGACAGGTAAGGAAGGATATTATTGAAATGCTTGCCCTGGCGGGTTCCGGCCATCCGGGTGGGGCTCTTTCAGCATCTGACATTGTGGTGGCTCTGTATTTTTCGATAATGAAGCATAACCCAAAAGACCCTCAATGGAAAGAGAGGGATAGGTTCATTCTTTCTAAAGGACATAGCTGTCCTGCAATGTACGCCTGTTTGGCAAGGGCTGGTTACTTTCCTGTGCAGGAGCTAAAGACACTGAGAAAACTTGGTAGCCGCCTCCAGGGTCATCCTTCCAAGACCGACGGTTTACCGGGTATAGAAGTTTCCACCGGGTCACTGGGACAGGGTCTCTCTATCGCCAATGGCGTTGCTCTGGGGCTTAGACTGGATAAAATAGACGCTCGCGTCTACTGTTTGATGGGCGATGGCGAGATAGAGGAAGGACAGATCTGGGAAGCGGCAATGGCGGCTTCCCATTACCGCTTGGATAATCTTTGTGGCATCGTCGATAATAATGGACTGCAGATAGATGGCAAAATTGACGAGATAATGAATCCCAATCCCATCTCTGAAAAATGGAAAGCTTTTGGTTGGAATATTATAAAAATTGACGGAAACAAGATGGTAGAGATCCTTGAAGCATTTGCTGAAGCGAAAAAAGTTAAAGGAAAACCGACAGTTATCGTAGCAAAGACCATAAAAGGGAAGGGTGTCTCCTTTATGGAGAATGCTGTTGAATGGCATGGGAAAGCACCTTCTAACGAGCAAGCGAAAGTTGCCTTGAGCGATTTGGAAAGTTCCTGACTAACTCTTCCTATTACCCTTCTTAGAAAAACCGGAGTCCTTCCGTAGTTCCCGATTCAAAACCGGGATTTCAGCATTTATCAATTATAGTAGAGAAAGAATAGAATCAATGATGGAAATGAAAGCAACAAGAGATGGATATGGAGAGGCATTGGTAGCCCTGGGAGAGAAGAATCCTCAGGTGGTAGTCTTGTCAGCCGACCTTACAGATTCTACGAGAGCTTCTATGTTCAAGAAAAGATTCCCGGAAAGATTCTTTACAATGGGAGTCGCCGAGGCGGATATGATTGGCACTGCGGGAGGATTATCCCTGGTGGGCAAAATTCCTTTCTGCTGCAGCCTGGGAGTTTTTGCTTCCGGTAGAGTCTGGGATCAGATTAGAGTCACAATCTGTTATAGTAATCTGAACGTGAAGATAGGCGGAAGCCACGGGGGAATTTCGGTTGGTGCTGATGGTGCTACCCACCAGTCTATTGAGGAGATTGCCCTTATGCGAGTTTTGCCCAATATGAAGGTTGTTGTTCCCTGTGACGCTATTGAGACAAGAAAAGCTACCATTCAGGCGGCGGAAGTATGGGGACCGGTATATATAAGATTCGGCAGACCGCCCATCCCCATAATTACAACGGAAGATACTCCATTCCTTATGGGTAAGGCAATAACAATGCGTGAGGGTAAGGACGTGGCAATCTTTGCCTGTGGAATTATGGTTTATGAGGCCCTGGAAGCAGCAAAGGAGCTGGATAAGAAAGGAATTTCGGCACGGGTAATTAATTTACATACAGTGAAGCCCATTGATGAGGAAGTAATTTTCAAAGCAGCAAAAGAGACAGGAGCTATCGTTACTGCCGAAGAACACCAACTTTCCGGCGGGTTTGGTAGTGCGGTTACCGAAGTGGCGGTGAAGCAGCATCCCGTGCCAGTGGAAATGGTGGGAATCAAAGATCGCTTCGGTAAATCAGGAAGTCCTCAGGAGTTAATGCAGGATTTCGGGCTGACACGATTTGATATTATAAAAGCAGTAGAAAAAGTATTGAAAAGAAAATAGTCTTGGTGCGCCATAGACAAGGGGTATAGTTGGATCCGTTTACAATAGCCGTATTGCTCGTTGCTGTTGCATTATTTTTCGATTACTGTAATGGTGCTCACGATTCCTCGAATATTGTCGCTACCATGGTTTCTTCCCGGGCGATATCGCCCATCTGGGCATTAATCGTTGCTGCCGTATTTGAGTTTATTGGAGCCTATTTTCTGGGAACAGCTGTAGCCCGGACAATAGGAAAAGGGATTGTCAATCCCGAAATTATTAAAGTAATCCCTAATGGTATCATAATAGTATTTGCTGCTTTAATAGCTGCAATTAGCTGGAACCTTTTCACCTGGTATTTTGGAATTCCTACCAGTTCTTCTCACGCCTTGATTGGAGGTCTTCTGGGTGCATTTGTGGTGGGTAAGGGATTTTCGATTATTAATTGGAATAGAGTTGCGGGTATCTTTTTAGTTCTCGTAGCATCTCCCATAGTCGGTTTAGTTCTGGGTTTTCTATTTACTAAGATTGCTTATTCCTTTTCTCAGTGGTCTTCTCCCAGAGCCAACAGTCTATTCAAAAAATTGCAGGTTGGCACTTCGGTTCTTCTGGCTCTTTCTCATGGAACAAATGATGCTCAGAAGACAATGGGAGTAATTACATTTTCTCTGGTCGTCCTGGGACTCTACCATCCGCCGTCAGGGACTTTCCCCATTCCCCGCTGGGTAATTGTTGCCTGTGCTGGCACTATTGCCTTAGGAATCTTAAGTGGAGGCTGGCGGATTATTAAGACTTTAGGCGTCAAGATTTACAGAATTCGTCCTATTCACGGATTCACTGCTCAGACCTCCTCAGCGATTATTATCTATGGAGCAGCGCTTTTCGGCTTTCCCGTGTCCACAACCCAGATAGCTACTTCCACAATTATGGGCGCTGGTTCAGCGGAAAGGCCGAAGGCGGTGAGATGGGAAGTGGTCAGGGAAATTTTGATTACCTGGTTTGTTACCATTCCAGTTGTGGCCATACTGTCCATATTCTTCTACTTTCTTATTAATAGAATTTTCTAGGAGAGAAATTTATGGGACTATTTCCTAAAAAGAGAGATTTTTTTAAGATGCTTGCCGGGCAGGCAGTAAAAACCGAAGAGGGAATGGCTGCTCTGAAAGATTTCATTGACGAGGTATCCGAAGAGAAAGGCAACAGGGTCAAAGAGATTGAGAAAGAGGCCGATGAAGCAAGACGCATTCTGGTTGAGGAATTGACTAAATCATTCGTCACGCCCATAGATAGGGAAGATATCTTTGCCCTTTCCCGGGCGATCGACGATATGTTGGATTATGCAAAAAGCACAGTTAACGAAATGCTCCTTTTTAAAGTAAACACAAACGAGCATCTTAAGAAGATGACTCAGGCTCTCTTCGAATCTGCCCAACATTTATGTCTGGCAGTAGAGGAATTGAGAAGAAAACATAAATCCTCTCTTCAACATCTCGTAAGAGCAAAAAAAGTGGAAAACTATATAGAACACCTCTATCACGAAGCACTGGCAGAATTATTCCAGAGTAAAGATTTCATATATATTTTGAAATTGCGGGAAANNTGCTGCAGACAGGGGAGACGAAGCAGCAAATATCATCGGCGATATCCTGGTGAAGATTACTTAAAAGATGATTGCAGAAAGCGTAAAAAAATTACAGGAGATAGTAGAAGCTAACTGCTCGCGGGCTTTGGGTAAGCCCGGAATTGGCTTGATTTTGGGTTCGGGTCTGGGTGGAATTGCTGATGATGTTAAAGAAGCGTGCACGATTGCCTATAATCAGATTCCCCATTTTGTCCATCCCACCACAGAAGGTCATGCTGGAGAGATGGTTCTCGGCAAATTGGCAGGCAAAGAGGTCTGCGTAATGAAGGGAAGGGTCCACTTCTATGAAGGCTACTCTATGAGAGAAATTACTTACCCCATAAGAGTAATGGCCGGTCTGGGAATAAAGAATCTAATCATTACCGGTGCAGCAGGAGGAATAAGTAAGAATTTTAAACCAGGAGACCTGGTAGTGGTTACCGACCACATAAATTTTATGGGAGATAATCCTCTAATAGGGGATAGAACTCTAGGCCAATCAATTACTTTCACCANNTTTATGGGAAATAATCCTTTAATAGGAGATAGAACTCAAGGCCAATCAATCACCTTTACCAATATGGAAAATCTCTATGACAGAAATTTAATTAGTACTGTTCTAAGTTGTGCCAAAGCCCTCAAGATTAGACTTCAAAAAGGAGTCTACATTGGTATGACAGGGCCTTCTTACGAGACTCCCGCAGAAATAGAGATGGCTCGTAGAATGGGGGCAGACTTGGTAGGTATGTCCATTGTGCCCGAGTCAATCGTAGGTAAGCAGCTGGGACTGAAGATTCTGGGTATGTGCTGTGTGACCAATATGGCAGCGGGAACCTCGAAAGAACCAGTGAGTCATCAGTCTGCCTTGAGGGTAGCAGAAAGAGCAGCGACAAAGCTTGCCAGATTATTAAAAGAAATAGTGAAAAGAATATAAAAGAAAATAACAAAGGAGGAGTAAATGCCTGATCGAGAAATCTACAGCGAACGATTTAGAACTGACAGAGGAAAGACCTTCTTTTTCGACGTGAAAGAAAACGTGAATGGAAAGTTCGTGAAGATTACTGAGTCGATTCCCCTGGGAGGAGAAAGGTACAAAAGAAATTTTATTACTGTATCTGAAGAATCTCTTGGGGAATTCATTACTTTAGCCCAGAAAGTAATAGAAGCAATTAAGGCTGGTAAAGAAAACAAATAGTGCAGACAATCTTCACAGCGACGAAAGCGAGGAGGTAAGATAATGGGGGAAGTGAAAATTGGAGTAATAGGGGGCAGTGGCATCTATGATATCGAAGGAATTACCGAGATGCGCAAACAGAAGATAAAGACTCCCTTTGGCGACCCTTCGGATGCGATTGTCATTGGCAATCTGGAAGCGATACCTGTTGCCTTTCTACCCCGGCACGGCAGAGGACATTTCATAGCGCCTTCAGAGCTTAACTCCAGAGCGAACATCTATGCTTTGAAAAGTTTAGGAGTGGAACAGATAATCTCTATTTCCGCGTGCGGTAGCTTAAAAGAGGAACTGAAACCCAGAGATATAGTAATTCCCGACCAGTTGTTCGACCGCACTCGCCAGAGACCATACAGTTTCTTTGGCGAGGG
>WVXT01000044.1 GCA_011773355.1 bacterium | reverse complement strand
TGTCCCAGACTCATTTCTATAACCAGAAATGCCCTTAATTTATCTACATTTTCAGCGATAACTTTTTCTGGAAAAGGCCACAGTGTAATTGGCCTGACCAGTCCCACTTTTATTCCTTTCCGTCGGGCAGCGTTCATCGCCTCCTTACATATCCGGGCAGACGTGCCATAGCTCACCAGCGCCACTTCAGCATCTTGGAGACAATCTGTTTCTACTCGTACTTCTGTTTTTTTCATCCTTTCATATTTCTTATTCAGTTTCAAGTTATGCTCTTCCAGGACTCCTTCATCCATCAATAGTGAACGAACTAAGCGAGGTTCTCTCCCTTTACAGCCGTCCAGAATCCAATCTTTCTTAACAACGAAATTTGATTTCGCCTCTTTGTTCCCAATCTTTACCGGTTCTAGCATCTGGCCCAGAATGCCATCGGCAAGGACAATTACAGGATTTCTGTACTTATCAGCCAAATCGAAAGCTTCTCCAGTCAAATCGTACATTTCCTGAACCGAGGCAGGGGCAAGAACAATCAAGTAATAATCTCCGTGCCCACCTCCTCTTGTTGCTTGAAAGTAATCACTCTGGGCGCCCGCAATATTTCCCAAACCCGGTCCTCCTCTCTGAATATTTACAATCACACCCGGGAGTTCACAACCTACCATATAAGAGATGCCTTCCTGTTTCAAGCTGATCCCGGGAGAGGACGAGGAAGTCATTGCCCGCGCACCTGCCAGAGAAGCACCAAAGACCATATTAATTGCCGCTATCTCGCTTTCCGCCTGGATAAATACTCTTCCTTCCTCTATCATTCTCTTAGCCATATATTGAGTTAGCTCGTTTTGCGGAGTTATAGGATAGCCAAAATAGGCCTGGCAACCTGCCTGTATTCCTCCCTCACCCACAGCGTGATTCCCCTTCATCAAAATCCTATCTTCCATCTTCCAATAACCCTCAAAAAGTCAATTTATGAAAGCTGTAAAGCAGAGCTTCGCTCTGCCGCTACGACTCTAAGATCATATCTTAAAAAAGTTAATTTATGATGAGCTTTT
Organism: bacterium; assembly: GCA_011773355.1. Classification (GTDB taxonomy): domain Bacteria; phylum UBA6262; class WVXT01; order WVXT01; family WVXT01; genus WVXT01. Next base: position 6,498 of record WVXT01000044.1, on the reverse strand, counting down.
GAAATTTTCAGCGAGAAAATCAAGCCGACAATTTTTTCCTACCATGCTCAGGATGAAGGGATAGTTTCAGGAGCTTTAAATCGGCCAGGTATAGCTTGAGCGCTGGCCGATTTTGAGCGAGGTTTTGCTAACCGAGCGACTCCGAAAACTATCCCTTCATCCAAACTTTTCACTCCTTCCACACCTCAATTGCCACATCGGGACACATCTGGTAGCACAAACCACAACTATTACACTTTCCATTATCAATAAACTCAGCTGGATGGTAACCAGCCGGGTTTAATCTTTCTGATAACTTTATCAGTTGCTTTGGACATGATATTACGCATAACTTACAACCTTTGCACAGCTCAATGTTTATTTTAATTTTTCCCATATGTTCACCAAAATCTTAAGACCGGCCTTCTCTTATCATTTCTCTGGCGTGTTTCAAAGTTATATCCGTGAGGCGTTCCCCGCCTAACATGCGCGCAATCTCGCTTTCCTTCCCTTTCTTATCCAGAAGAGAAACCATTGTCTTTGTGCGTCCACCACTAATCATTTTCCCCACGTGATAGTGATTCGATGCGAAAACTGCAATTTGTGGAAGGTGGGTGACGCATATAACCTGGTGATGGGGAAACAGGGCTCTCATCTTTCTTCCCACAACCTGGGCAATTCTTCCGCCAATGGCTACATCGATCTCATCAAAGATAAGGGTTGGTATCTCGTCTACCTCTGCCAGAATAGTCTTAAGCGCCAACATTATGCGCGATATCTCGCCGCCAGAAGCAATCTGATTTATGGACTTTAAATCTTCTCCTACGTTAGGAGCAACCAGAAACTTGATTTCATCCATTCCGCTGGATTTTATTTCGCCTTGAGTAATTTCTACATCGAATATCGCTTTTCCCATTCCCAATTCCTTCAGTTCCTGTTCCACTTTCTTCTTTAATTTAGCTCCCGCTATCTTTCTTTCACCAGAAAGCTTGCTCGCCTCCCGCACGAGTTCCTCCTGCAGTCTCTCTGCCTCAACTGTAATCTCTTCCATACTCCTGGCACTATTAACCAGTTTGTCCAATTTAGCCTGCGTTTCTTTCCTATAGTTCAGAATCTCTTTTATTGTGTTTCCATATTTTCGCTTAAGTTTACTTATTAACTCTTTCCTTTCCAGTATCTCTTCCAATCTTTGTGGAGTAAATTCTATTTTTTTTCTATAATCTCTTATGGCTATGGCTGTCTCGTCTATTCGGTATTTTATCTCGCCCAATTCCTTTAATTCATCCTTCAATGTGTGGTCAATAGCAATAATCCTTTCCAGGCCTTTCTCCACCAGGGCCATCTTCTCCGTAATCGAGCCTGCTCCTTCGTAAAGATGGTGATAAAGCTCCTGGCTTAACTGGTCCAACTTTTCTGCATTACTCAAAATTTTATATTCTTTTTCCAGAACTTCTTCTTCCTCAGTAGATAGATTAGCCTGGTTAATCTCTTCTATTTGGAATTGATAAAGGTCGATCTGTTGTTCCCGTTCTTTCTCTGAGGCGCGCAATTCTTCCAGTTCACGTGATTTTTCCCGAAACTTATGGTAGGTCTGTTCAGTTTTCTTCCTTATCTTCATCAACATTCCAAATTCATCCAGGAGGTCCCTGGCAACGCCGCCCTTGAGCAGAGCCTGATGTTCATGCTGCCCGTGCACATCCACTAAATAGTTGCCAATCTCTTCCAGCATTCCCAGAGTAATAATCTGGCCGTCCAGGAAACAGCGACCCCGCCCCTGTCGACTCAATTCCCTCTTCAGGATAAACTCTTCTTCCCCGCTGCTTAACAGACCTTTCTCAGCGAGCATCTTTTTCAACCTGACTTTCTCCTTAATATCAAATAGTCCCCTGACCTCACAGAGGTCACTGCCTTTCCTGATAACTTCAGAAGAAGCGCGCTCGCCAAGGATTAGACCAATTGCTCCGATAATTATTGATTTTCCGGCCCCTGTCTCTCCCGTCAAAATATTCAAACCCTTATCCAGAGATATGTGCAATTCTTCAATCAAAGCAAAATTCTTTATGGACAATTCCCGTAACATCGTATCCTCAAATCACATAAGGTCCCGATTCATCGGGACAGCTACACCTCCGACGGCAGAAAAGGGCTTAATTTGTGAGAAACATTGTAAATTTTAGCGAGCAAAACAAGGCCGACTAAATTATCTTTCAAGCAGAATCTTGTTCGACCCGAAGGGGAGTTTGATTCTGCGCCCTGCAGAGGCCCAAGTTTTCGAGCGTAAGAAATTTCCCGGTGTCGAACAAATTAAGCCCTTTTCTATCTTCCTCCCCATTTCAACTTCGTCCTCAACACCTGGTAATAACTTTTCTTTTCAGGGACAATCAGTTTTAATCTCTCCTTTGCCTTCTCTACTTGAACTAAATCTCCCAACTTCAAGGGAATATTTTCCTGCCCATCCATAGTAAGAATAACCTCATCGTGATCGGCCTCAACCCAAATCTTAATCTCATCTTTAGAAGAGATAATCAACGGGCGTAAAGCCAGAGTATGGGGACAAATAGGTGACAGGATGATAAGCGATAAATCCGGGTGAACTATGGGACCGCTGGCAGCTAAGGAATAGGCTGTGGAACCCGTAGGAGTAGAAATAATTAACCCATCTCCCACATACGTGGCAACATATTGATTATTTACTTCCAGTTTCAATCTTATTACTCTCGCTGTAATTCCGTTTTTTACCACTACATCATTTAAAGCTAAGAAGTCCCCTGCGGCTTTACCTTTACGCACCACCTGGGCACGTAACAGCATCCTTTCTTCAGTTTTGAATTTCCTTCGCAAAATTAAGTCGACTGTCGGGTACAAATCCGCGAGACTCACCCCTGACAAAAAGCCAAATCCACCGAGGTTAACACCTAACACAGGCAGTTTAAACCCACTTACCTGGCGGGCTGCTTTTAGTATGATTCCATCGCCACCCAAAGCGATAACCAAATTGGTTTGCTTGGAAATCTCATTTACTAAAACCTTCATCTTCTTTCTCTGTAAACGAGAAGTCAATTTGTGAACAGTAGACCTGGTTTTATTTCTCTTTAAATCTGCAATTATGGCGATACTCTTCATTTCATTTGCCCCCTATAAAATTATTACCCGACTTATAAAAACTCATCACTGTTTTCCCATACCGCTCTTTTCTAAAACGGGATAAGAATCCCTTTTTTTCCGGCACCTTTTCCTTAAAGTGGTGCTGGCAGATAACCCAACCATTTTTCTTTAATAAATTTGACTTAACTATTATATCCAAAGTGTCTCCAGTCACGTTCAATTTATATGGAGGTCCAGCAAAAATCAAATCGAATTGTTCAAGCAGAGAAAATTTCCTCCCTCCTTCAATATAACTAAAAATATCTATTTCCACGACCTCTGCTCTATTCTCCAGCTCACACTTTTTTAAATTTTCCTTAATCAATCTTATCAAGCGGGGCTCTTTTTCTACAAAAAGAACATAATTCGCTCCCCGGGAGAGAGCTTCTATTCCCACACTTCCCGTACCAGCATATAGATCAAGGAAACTCGCATCCACTACCCTGTTCCCCAGAATATCAAAAAGAGACTTCTTAATTCTTCCCAAAAGTGGACGGGTAGCCAACCCGGGCAAACTGTTTATTCTTTTGCCTCTAAGGCTACCCGCAATAATCTGCATTCCTTTTTTCTTTTGCACTTTGAAACTTGTGGAGGCGACCGGAGTCGAACCGGCGACCTCATCCCTGCCAAGGATGCGTTCTCCCAACTGAACTACGCCCCCATTTTCGCTCAATTTGCTGAGTTTCTATTTCAGTTTCTTAATACCCTGGGATATCTTCTTTTTCAACGAGGAAGAGTTAGCTTTTTTCTTTCTAATTTCTCTATTTATTTTGTCTAGTTGAGTGCACAACTTAGAAATTTTACTATTCTTGAGCTTGTTTGCCTTAACTAATTTAAAAGACTCATCCCCTATTTCCTGAAGAAGTTTTGCCCTTTTACTTTCCAGGCCCAGCTCCTCAACCTTTAGCTTACTAATCTTTACACCATAGAGGGCTTCCTGTTGTAAACCTTTGGCAATTTTCACCGCCCTGGCACTGAGCCCCTTGAGTTGTTCTTCCGCCTTTCCCCATAATTTCTGAGCTTCTTTTTTTTCCATAAAATTTACCTCCATCATTATTTTCGTATTTTTAATTATACTTAACAAATCGAGCAAAGTCAAACTTTATTTAAATTCAAAAACGCCTCTGGAAACAGATTGCTTAGAGAAATGTATGATTAAATGTAGAGGATAGAATAGGTCATAATCAGCTATGCCAAAGACCGCATAGCTTTATTGGGGAGGACACCATTTTGCTTCACTAATCCAATCTTCGAGGCACGCGCGAACAAGGCAGGAAGGGACACAAATTTAAAGAGGTCTGGTATTTTACTAACCCCTATTTGTTCTGTCAAGAAAAATATGTAATTCGTATATTTGTCTTGACAGTAAATGTATTTTAAGTGTAAAATTAATCGCCATGCCAGAGTGGCGGAATTGGTATACGCTGCGGTCTCAAAAACCGTTGTCCTTCGGGACGTGTGGGTTCAAGTCCCACCTCTGGCATATTTCACTTTTTTCCATTCTAAAAAGGTGACAGGTACTTTTTCATGAAAAGGTCTAAATGGATGGTTGTTATCGGGATATTAATTAGCATCCTGTTTCTCTATCTCGCGTTCCGGAAATTTGATGTGGCAGAAGGTAAAAGAGCATTGAAAATGGCTAATTACTACTGGCTATTACCGGCAGTAATTTCATATATGTTTGGATTTTGGATGCGGGGAATAAGGTGGAGATATCTTCTCTTGCCCATAAAGAAATGCAAAATATTCAACTTGGTTTCAACAGTTTTTATTGGCTTTATGGCAAATAATCTCTTGCCACTCAGGGTGGGAGAATTGATACGTGCCTATGTAAATGGGAAGAAGGAAAATATTAGCAAGAGTTCCTCTTTGGCTACCATAGTCGTCGAGAGAGTCTTTGATGGACTTGCCCTGGTCATTCTCCTGTTGGTAGCAATACTTTTTCTGGGAAGAGGTTCCTCTGCACAACACTCTTTCCCTCAATGGTTGAAAAAGATGATTTATGTCGCCTGGGCCTTATTCCTGACTGTGTTAATTCTCCTTTACACAATGATGCGTTCCAAAGAGCTAACCGGAAAAATCGTTAGAAAACTGTTTGGCTTTCTTAAAGAACCTATCCTGAAGAAAATACTTAACTTGGCAGACTCTTTTATTGAGGGATTGAATGTCTTACGTCAAAGAAAAGAAATACTAATCGTCTCTTGTCTTTCCCTCCTGGTGTGGACTCTTGAAGGGGCAACATTCTATCTGGGAGCAAAAGCACTTAATTTATCCATATCTTATCCTCAAGCTTATTTTACAATGGTTGTAATAGCCCTTGGTGTAATGATTCCCTCTTCTCCATCTTTTGTTGGAGTTTATGAGTATTTCTGCATAACTGCTCTTGCCCTTTTTGCCATTGATAGGAGTCTCGCTTTGAGCTATGCCGTGCTTGTACATTTCCTTCAGTTTAGTCTACTGGTGAGCCTTGGCCTCTTCTTCTTGTGGAAGGAGAATCTTTCTCTGGGGAAATTGAAAAAGGAGGCTAGCGATTACTCTTCACGATAAAGAGAACCGCAATTAATTATGGTGGCGGGCCAATTTCAATCTTTAGTACTCTATTCTTACCCACGGCAGAGGGTCGACCGGGACACCATGCACATATAACCCCCAATGGAGATGGGGACCTGTAGCAAGCCCCGTCCTTCCCACCTTGCCAATTACCTGTCCTTTAGTAACTCTATCTCCTTTTTTAACATCAATAGACTTTAAATGTAGATAAATTGTGGTTATGCCTTGACCGTGATCAATCGTTACCGTCTTTCCATGAAGATAGAATCTCTTCTCTGCCAGGATAACCTCGCCGCTATTGGCTGCTTGAACCGGGGTGCCCTGAGGAACCTTTAAATCGACTCCTTTGTGGCTCCACAGGAATTCTTTGCCAGCTATTCTCTTGACACCGTATTTCCCCACAATCTTCCCCTTAACTGGCAGAATAAATTTTCCTTCCCAATTCTGTTTTTTCTTCTCAATTTCTAAGGCGGTAGAAATCAAATCTCTTTCCCGTTTATTCAGAGGTGAACCAATCAATCTCCTTTTTTCCGGGGTCAAGTTAATATAAGATACAGGAAAAACCTTTCTCCTGACACTCAGGAGTTCATACTTTTTTCTTTTCTCTCTTCCTCTGCCCAGTTCCGCAATTAGAACAGCATACCTACCAGGAACGAAATTGTACGGCAAGCCAATCAATGCCCTGAGAGAACCTCCTGCAATGGGATAGAGGGAATACTCCCGGGCATTAAACCAGCAGGAATATACGTTACCTATCTCTACCCCTTTAACCTCTACTGCCAGAGTATCGCCCTGGGTGGGGACGGTGGTAGAAAGATGGATTTC
>WVXT01000004.1:1064-1808 GCA_011773355.1 bacterium | reverse complement strand
TTTCTCCGAATAATTTTTTCTCCATTGGAGGCCGCTACCACTGCCTCCAGCCTGAGTCTTTTTCCTTGCACCTGGCCCAACGCAGCCACCGGTACTTGACATCCACCACCTAACCGGCGAAGAAAGCATCTTTCAGCAGTTACAACTATTTGGGAATCGTTATCATTTAAAGGCTGCAACATTCTTTTAATTTCCTCATCCCCCTCTCGAATCTCAATTCCCAGAGCTCCCTGTCCTCCTGCAGGAAGCATTATCCCATAAGGTAGGTATTGGGTAATCCTATTCTGCCAGTCTAAGCGCATCAACCCTGCTGCGGCTACTACGATAGCATCTATCTCCCCCTCCTCCAGTTTCCTTAATCTGGTATCCAGGTTTCCTCTCAAGGGTACTATTTGTAAATCCCTCCGATAAAAAAGCAGCTGCAGTTTCCTTCTTAAACTACTGGTTCCAACTCTAGCATCCTGAGGAAGCTCATCCAAGGAGAGGTCGCCTCTGGAGATAAGGACATCTCTAGGATCTATTCTTTTAGTAATAGCGGCAATGGTTAGTCCTGGGAGAAGCTGGGTAGGGACATCTTTCATAGAATGTACGGCTAAATCAATCTCGCCAGCTAAAAGAGCATCTTCTATCTCCTTAACAAAAAGACCCTTTCCTGTTTGGTCTCCTCCCGGTTTCCAATTTTTAAGTGCATCTCCCCCAGTTTTTATCCTCTTAAGAACAACTTCCACCCCAGGATTTAATTCT
>WVXT01000004.1:709-1056 GCA_011773355.1 bacterium | reverse complement strand
CTTGGGCAAGAGCTAACTTACTAGCCCGCGTGCCTACAGTGATTTTTCTCACAGCTTGCCTATACCAGAATTTTCTCTCTATTCCAGTCATTTTTCTTCATCTTTTTGGTGAACTCTTCCGCCTCTTCTTTAACAATCTCTTCTGCTTTTTTTGCTTCCTTTCTTCGCTCAACCATGTTCCCTTTAATTACCAAATCCAGATCCTCCATGTTGTATAAGGTTACCCGTTCCAGATCCCCCGCCGTAGGTTCTATATCACGAGGTAGAGCAAGATCAATGAAAAGTAAAGGCTTATCTCGTTTCTCCATTATCTTTTTAAGCATGGACTTTTTGATTAAGTAATGAGG
>WVXT01000004.1:422-624 GCA_011773355.1 bacterium | reverse complement strand
TAGGTTCGATTGGAAACAATGATCGCCTTCACACCCTCACTAGCTAAACTAGCCGCTACCAGCTCGCTTATCTTTCCTGCTCCCAGAACCAAGATAGTTTTATATTTCAAATTCATCAACGTTTTTTTTGCGAGTTCCACCCCTACACTACCTACCGATAATCTTCCGGAGGAAATTTCGGTTTTCTCTCTCACTTTTTTTC
>WVXT01000004.1:0-292 GCA_011773355.1 bacterium | reverse complement strand
GCTAACTACCTCTTCATTTGTAAGGGTGTACAAGAAAGAGTCGAGTTTATCGCCTCCCTGATAACTCTTGGCTATGAAATCTTTGATAGAGATTATCCCCACTTTTATTTGCTCAACCCAGGCGTAAATCTCCATTCGATTACAGGTACAAAGAATCACTATTTCCTGGATGCCTTTATAGGCAGGAGATAAGGGAAGAAATCTCTTTAGATTCTCCTCGTTAAACCCTATCCTCTCCCTGATCCTGAGAGGAGTAGTTTTATGATTCATACCTATCAATAATAACATTATC
>WVXT01000047.1 GCA_011773355.1 bacterium | reverse complement strand
CCTGTGGACCTATCTCACTTTACAATGCTTGGCACATTTAAAGGTGCATATGGAATAGAGCCAGATTCCAACAAGGCCCTATTCACGAATGTTAACCTGGAGCGGAGGATAGGACACGATAAAGGCATAAAATTGCGGATACCTATTATTATTCCCGGACTTGGCTCGACAGCCATAGCCAAGAATAACTGGGAAGGACTTGCTGTCGGCGCTGCACTTTCGGGTGTAATAATTACAATAGGAGAGAACGTATGCGGCATGGACAGGGACGCGAAAATGAAGAAGGGGAAAGTCATTCACTCCCCGGAACTGGAAAGAAGGATTAAGATCTTCAAGGAATGGCAGCGGGATGGTTACGGTGCTATCGTTGTCCAGGCAAATGTCGAAGATACAAAGCTCGGGGTGCATGAATATGCCATAGATAAATTAGGTGTTGAAGTAGTGGAACTAAAATGGGGACAAGGTGCAAAAGACATCGGTGGCGAAGTAAAGGTAAAGGAACTAAAGCATGCCCAGATGCTAAAAGACAGGGGATATATCATATTACCCGATCCTTATGACCCGGCGGTTATACAGGATTTCGAGCACGACGTTTTTCAGGAATTTGAACGCCACTCAAGGATTGGCATGGTTGAAAAAGAAAGTTTCTGTAAGAGAGTAGAAGAATTGAGGGCTGCAGGCGCAAAATATATTTTTCTGAAAACAGGCGCTTATAGACCGATGGACCTTGCTCTTGCGGTAAAATGCGCTTCGGAAGCGAAAATCGATTTATTGACTGTAGATGCAGCCGGTGGTGGAACAGGAATGAGCCCTTGGAGAATGATGAATGAATGGGGCGTGCCGGGCATTGAACTCTGGTCGCTTCTCTATCAATATCTAGACAGGTTAGCGAAGAGAGGAAAATATATTCCTGATGTTGCAATCGCTGGTGGATTTACCATGGAAGACCAGGTGTTTAAAGGTTTGGCATTGGGGGCACCGCACTTCAAACTGGTTGGCATGGCCAGGGCTCCACTTGCTGCTGCAATGGTGGGTAAAAACATAGGAAAAAAGATAGAAGAAGGCAGTGTACCGATATACGTGGCGCGTTTTGGACGAACGAAAGATGAGATATTCATTACTGCTTCAGAGCTTCGTCGCAAATTTGGTAGTGAGTTTGACTCAATTCCCACAGGCGCTATCGGATTCTATACGTATATGAAAAGGGTCGAACAGGGAGTCAAACAAATTATGTGCGGTGCAAGAAAATTCGCATTAGAACACGTCTCACGCAATGATATTGCTGCTTTAACCCATGAGGCAAGTGAAATAAGCGGCATCCAATACATAATGGAATGCGATAAGAAAGAAGCAGAAGAAATCCTCGAAGATTGATTTCCCATAGGCAATACTATAGGCAACGCCACAGGATATAAAAAGTTGCTGGAATGCAATGTGGCGCGGTGAATGCCCGTTAGGGAGCGAGGTCTTTTAATGGAAGCCCCGGTCGTTAATCTAGAATTGGCAAAGAATTTGGGCCTTACGGAAGAAGAGTTTAATGAGATAAAAAAATTGCTTGGCAGAGTTCCAAATTTTGTCGAATTGGGCGTTTTTTCAGCTATGTGGTCAGAGCATTGCAGCTATAAGAATTCACGCAAGTTGTTTAAACTCTTCCCCACCAAAGGCAAACAAGTATTGGTCGGCGCAGGCGAAGAAAACTCAGGAATTGTGGACATAGGAGATGGTTTAGGAGTTGCCTTTAAAATAGAATCGCACAATCATCCTTCGGCAGTTGAACCCTTTGAAGCTTCAGCCACAGGTATAGGCGGATGCTTAAGGGATATATTTACCACTGGAGCAAGGCCTGTTGCAGGTTTGGGCGCCCTGAGATTCGGAAGTCTCGATAACGAAAGAGTTAAATTTTTGTTTAAAGAAGTTATCAGGGGATTGGCTCATTATGCCAACACCGCAGAGGTTAATGCAGTGGGTGGCGAGACTTATTTTGATGAAAGTTACGAAGGCAATCCTTTAGTTAATGCCTTTGTTGTGGGCATTGTAAAGCATGATAACATTGTGAGAGGTACCGCATACGGAACAGGAAATCCCGTATATTATATAGGAGGAGAGACAGGCAGAGATGGTGTAGGCGGAGCAAGTTTTGCTTCCAAAGAAATTACTGAGGAGTCCGGTTCTGAAAAAGCGGCAGTGGCTATTGGTAATCCTGAACTGGGAAAACGTTTAAGAGAAGCCTGCCTAGAATTGATAGAAAAGGGGCTTGTCGTGGGAATGCAGGATATGGGAGCAGCGGGACTTACCTGTTCTTCCTGTGAGACAGCTACCAGAGGAGGAACAGGCATTGAAATAGATGTTGCTCTAATTCCCCAGAGAGAAAAAGGTATGACACCTTATGAAATCCTCTTGTCCGAATCTCAAGAGAGGATGCTGGCCATTTTAAAGGATGGCAAAGAAAAAAAGGCTTTGGATACGTTGAAAAAGTGGAATATAGATGCAGTAAAAATTGGAAAAGTAACAGATGATAGAATGATGCGGGTCAAGGAGAATGGGGTGGTGGTTTGCCAAGTTCCTGCAGAGGCCCTTACCAAAAGAGCTCCTCTTTATGATAGAGAAGTTGCCGAGCCTGCTTATTTGAAAGAGGCGCAAAAGTTAGATCGTGAATCCATACAGGTGCCAGACGACTTCAATAAAGTCTTATTGCAATTAATGGATTCTCCTACTATTGCCAGCAAAGAATCAGCATATAAAAAATTTACTGCTATAAATAAGGATCAAGTAGCAGTGGGTCCAGGTTCAGATGCAGCGGTGATTAAAGTTAAGGGCACTAAAAAGGCCTTAGCCATAAGCGTAGATTGTAATGGCAGGTATTGCTATCTGAATCCCTATAACGGAGCGATGATGGCTGTGGCTGAAGCAGCGAGAAATATAGTCTCAAGTGGTGGGAGGCCGTTGGCGATTACTGATGGTTTAAATTTTGGCAATCCCATGAAACCTGAAAATTACTGGCAATTTGACAAGTGTATACAGGGGCTTTCTGCAGCATGTAAAGCTTTAGATACGCCTGTTATCAGCGGTAACGTAAGCTTCTATAATGAAAATCCTAAGGGGGCGGTAGACCCTACTCCTATAGTGGGAATGGTAGGGTTGATAAAGGATGCAGATAAATATGTTACCCAGGATTTTAAGAATGAATCTGATTTAGTAGTGCTTTTAGGTGAAAACAAAGCTGACCTCTCCGGTAGTGAATATTTGTACTTGGTGCACAAGCAGAAGAAAGGCAATCCTCGGATAGATATAAATATGGAGAAATCTGTTCAAGCAGCATGCCTGGAAGCGATCGAGTCAGGGATTATTAATTCTGCTCATGATTGTTCGGAAGGTGGATTGGCAGTAACCCTAGCTGAATCGTGTATCACCAACGCAGACAAAATGCTGGGCGCAGTGGTAAAGTTGGATGAGTTGAAAAACAAAGACATAAAGATAGACGAGATTCTTTTTGGAGAGGCGCCTTCCAGAATAGTGGTTTCTGTGAATAAAGATAAACTGAGTACTTTAGAAAAGATATTGAAAAGATATTCGGTTCCATATCAAGTTCTGGGTAATGTCACAGGAGACACACTGGTAATTCAATACAAGGGAAAAACGATAATTGATCTTCCTCTTATCACATTAAGTGATACCTGGAGAAAGGCAATCCCCTCAAGATTATAGTATGGGTAAAGCTCCCTCTCCCCTGCGGGGAGAGGGCTGGGGTGAGGGGGTAAGTGGAGAAAGAGGTATAACACAGCGATGAAGCCAATAAAAGTAATTCCCTGTTTGGATATCAAGGATGGAAGAGTGGTTAAAGGTGTGAAGTTTGTTGATTTAAAAGATGCTCGCGACCCGGTGGAAGCAGCCTCTGCTTACTGTAGCGCGGGCGCAGATGAACTTGTTTTTTTGGATATCGCTGCTTCTGTGGAAACAAGGGCTACGCGTTTGGATTGGGTAAAGGAGGTAAAAGAGGTAACCACTGTGCCTTTTTGTGTAGGAGGAGGCATTAGAAATTTAGAGGATATGCAGGCTCTTTTTAACCTGGGAGCGGATAAAGTCTCTATCAATACAGCTGCAGTTAAAAATCCTGCTTTAATCAAAGAAGCCAGTGAAAAATTTGGCAAAGAAAGGGTTGTTGTGGCTATTGATGGAAAGAAGAATCCTCCTGGTAGCTCTCGCCCAAGATTAGAAGTTTTAATTATGGGTGGAGAAGAGCCCACAGGTTTAGATGTAGTTGAATGGGCAAAGCGAGTTGAAAAGTTAGGTGCAGGAGAGATCCTTTTAACCAGCAAGGACGCTGATGGCACCAAGGATGGATACGATATTGAGATGACTCGTCTTGTTTCAGAGGCAGTAGATATCCCCGTGACTGCCTCTGGAGGAGCGGGAAAACTGGAACATTTCTATGAGGCAGTCACTAAAGGAAAGGCAAATGCAGTTCTTGCTGCCTCAGTCTTTCATTTTGGAGAATATAAAATTAAAGAAGTTAAAGATTATCTCCTGGGCAAAGGAATAAGTGTAAGAACTTAGAAATTTCTTGACAAAAGAGGAAAAGAACAGGTAATATATGAAAAGAATACAGAAAAGGTATTCTACTAATTCAATGGAGTCTTCTGGCAGTAGTGGCTGGAGGGCTTTTTTGTTTGACTCAACCTAATTTTCACTCTCCTCAGGGGAGAGGGAAGGGTGAAAAGGAAGGGCAAAATGGCAACTAAATACGTTTTCGTCACCGGCGGTGTAGTCTCTTCGTTAGGCAAAGGAATAACCTCAGCCTCTATTGGATGTTTACTGAAAAGTTGTGGGTTGAGAGTAAATATCTTGAAGATAGACCCTTATCTCAACGTAGACCCTGGGACGATGAGCCCTTTCCAGCACGGAGAAGTTTTTGTTACTGAAGATGGAGCGGAGACCGATTTAGATTTGGGCCATTATGAGAGATTTCTGGATGTTAATTTGAAGAAACTAAACAATATCACCAGTGGCGTAATCTACGACGCAATTATTAATAAAGAAAGAAAAGGGGATTTCCTGGGCAAGACAGTTCAGGTAATTCCTCATGTTACTGATGAGATTAAATCTCGCATCAAGGCGTTATCGAAAGATTGCGATATAGTAATCACCGAAATTGGCGGGACCACAGGCGACATCGAGGGACTACCTGTTCTGGAAGCAGCCAGACAATTTAAGCAGGATATAGGTGAGGGAAATGTTTGCTATGTTCACGTTACTCTTGTGCCCTACATTAAGGCAGCTGAGGAGATGAAGACCAAGCCTACGCAGCAGAGCGTAGCCAAGTTAAGAGAAATTGGAATTGAGCCGCAAATAATTGTCTGCCGCACTGAAAGACCGTTGACAAATGAATTGAGAAGAAAGATAGCTTTATTCTGTAGTGTTCAGGAAAAAGCAGTTGTGGAAGAAAGAGATGTTTCTACCAGTATTTATGAAGTCCCATTAATGCTAAAAAAAGAAAATCTGGATACTATTTTATTGGAAATGTTATGTTTGGAAAAAAAGAGAAGCGATCTATCTAAATGGAAAGAAATCGTTAAGAAGATAGCAAATTTGAAAGAGGATGTGGTAATTGGTGTTGCCGGAAAGTACACCGAACTTAAGGATACCTACAAGAGTATCTGGGAAGCATTGGTTCATGGAGGATTAAGTAATAACGTAAAAGTAAAGATAAAGTACATTGATGTAGAAGACAAGAAATTGGAGAAAAGATTAGAAGGAGTGGATGGAATACTTGTTCCTGGAGGATTTGGCGAGAGAGGTGTCGATGAGAAAGTAAGAGTTTGCAGATTTGCTCGCGAGGGTAAGATTCCTTTTCTCGGTATCTGTTTGGGGTTGCAGTGCGCGGTAATAGATTTTGCTCAAAGCGTTTGTGGAATGAAGGGAGCATATAGCAGAGAATTTGAACCAGATACGCCCTATCCAGTTATCGATTTACTTCCTGAACAGAAGAAGATATCTAGAAGAGGTGGGACTATGAGACTGGGGAGTTATCCGTGCAGGGTGAAGAAAGGATCTCTTGCTTTCCGTGCCTATAAAAATAAATTAGTATTTGAAAGACATAGACACAGATATGAATTGAACAATAAGTTTCGTCCCAGGTTCAAAGCAAAAGGGCTTTTGGTAACTGGCGAATATGAGAAGAAACGACTGGCAGAAATTGTTGAACTCAAAGACCACCCCTGGTTTGTAGCGGTTCAGTTTCACCCCGAATTCAAGTCCCGACCGACGAAGCCCCACCCCTTGTTTAGAGAATTCATCAAAGCTTCCCTAAATAAGAAAAAAGGCATGTAAATTCATAATAAGCAGCGCAAAAAAGGGAATGAAATGGAAGAAAACAAAAAAGCAGTAGTATTATTGAGCGGTGGGCTCGATTCATCGATTTGCCTGTACAAAGCTATAGAAGATGGGTATGTCCCTTACGCATTATGTTTTGACTACGGGCAGAGACATGTCAAAGAGGTGGAATGTTCAAGAAGAATAGCTGAGAAAGCCGGGGCAATTTTTAAAAAGATTAAGATTGATTTAAGACAGATAGGAGGTTCGGCACTGACGGATGACATAGAAGTTCCTATGGGAAGAAAGATGGAAGAAATAGCCAGGGATATCCCCCCGACTTATGTACCGGCAAGAAATACCATTTTTCTTAGTGTGGCTTTGAGTTTTGCTGAAGTCGTAGACGCGGAGACAATCTATATGGGTGCAAATATGATAGATAATCCAGGCTATCCGGATACAACAGCGATATATATAAAAGCATATCAGGAACTAATTAACGTAGCCATAAAAAAGACAATAAAAGGAGGCAAAATAGAGATAAAAACTCCTTTGATTCGAATGACCAAAAAGGAGATAGTAGAAGAAGCAGTAAGGCTAAAAGTGCCCCTGGAACTTACCTGGAGTTGTTATCTGGGGGAAGAAGAGCCCTGTGGTCAGTGTGATGCTTGCAGATTGAGAGCCAAAGGTTTCCAAGAAGCGGGTTTGACCGATAGTTTATGCCACAAAAGTGGTAGTGATGTTTAGAATTATATAAATTGTTTAAATATAATACTTAACTGAATTTCTAAATTCCTGTCTATAATTCCTATTCTTCCGCTACGTATCGCTCACCACTAATAATAGACTCCCACCTGAAACTCTCTTTTTCGTATAAAAACTTATTGCTTTTTGTGAAGAATGCTGTTATAATTTAAAAATTACGGGCCGACGATTACGGGAGCGTAAAAGGATGAGAACTTTTATTGCTATAGGAATATCCAGTGAAGTGAGGGAAAAGATTGCACAAATTCAGGTGGAGTTCAAGAAAGGAGACCCGGATGTCAAATGGGTTGAGCCTAAAAACCTCCACATCACTCTAAAATTTCTCGGTGAGGTAAGCGAGGACAAACTTTCCGGAGTAATTGAAAAATCAAAACTTGCAGTCTCAGGGATTTCCAGTTTCAGGGTTCACCTTTGGGGTTTAGGAAGTTTTCCCAATCTGAGGTCTCCTCGGGTAGTGTGGATTGGCGTAACTGAAGGGAAAGCGGAGCTTAAAAATTTAAGTGAGAGAATTGAAGAAAATCTTTCTCATTTAGGATTTGCCAGGGAGAAAAGAGAGTTTTCTGCTCATTTAACGATTGGCAGGGTCAGGTCTCCCAGGAGTAGGGGAAAATTGGTTAAAAAAATTGAGGATTGGGAACGTTATGACCTGGGAGAATTTCCTGTGGACAGAATACTGGTTATGGAAAGTCAACTCAGTTCTAAAGGACCCACTTACAGGATAATAGAGGAAGTAAATCTGAAATGATAATTAAGAAATTGAAAGATAAGTTACTGGAGAAGAGGTACCGTGTCATACTGGTTATGGCTTTCTTATTAATTACGGGAGTGGTAGCGCTCATCTCCCGGAAGAGTGAAATGGAGCTTCGTTCTCTTCCCTTCTTTCCAGGCGAGTTTAAGGAGATAGCACTTACCTTTGATGATGGTCCGGATCCCAGGGCCACGCCAAAAATTTTAGATATGTTGTACAAAGAGGATGTTAAGGCTACTTTTTTTGTAGTTGGAAAAATGGTGGAGAAGTATCCATATCTACTGAGACAGATATGGAAGGCAGGACACGATATAGGTAACCATACGTATAGTCATCCGGATCTAACCAAACTTTCTAAAGAAAAAATACTGGAAGAACTGGATAAAACCCGTATAGTGATTAAGAAAATTACCGGCAGAGACACTTATCTCTTTCGCCCACCTGGTGGGAGATATAGCAATAAGGTAATTGTAACTGCTACCTTAAGTGGGTACAAAATGATTCTGTGGACAGACTATCCCGGTGATTATGGCTGCCCCTCCAGTAAACCGATTTATCAAAGGACGGTTTCGGGAGCGGAAGATGAAGGTATAATTCTTTTGCATAATGGATTGGATACTACTCTGAAGGCTCTTCCTAAAATCATTTCTGAATTGAAAAAAAACAAATATAAGCTCGTCACAATTTCTCAGCTAATGGAAGAGATAAGGGAAAAAGAGACGGTCTATTTCGAAAAATTTGAAAGGGAGCAAAAAGCAAGACCCTTGCCGTTAGAAATGGTAGTCACTGAATAGGTTAGATGCTCGGGAGTTGGTTCACTCGCTAGTTATAGGAAAGCTATGAAAATTTTAGGAATCGATTATGGAGAAAAGAGAATTGGCTTGGCGCTGAGTGACATTTCCAATATGGTTGCTCGTAGTCTGAGAGTCTTAAACAAAGACGCAACGCGTAATTGGTTTGAAGAGATAAAAACAATTGTCAATGAAAACGAGATCAAACAGATTGTTATTGGCTTGCCTAAGAATATGAATGGTTCCATTGGAAAGAAAGGGAAAGAGGTTCTGGCGTTCGTGAAAGTTCTGGAAAAAGGAGTGAAAGTGCCCATAGTGACCTGGGACGAAAGGTTGACAACTGTTAGTGCAGAGAAAGTGCTTCGGCAAGCAGATTTATCGAGGAAGAAACGAAAACGTGTCTTAGATAAACTCTCTGCTTGCATAATTCTGCAAAACTATTTGGACAGTATTGGGCCGGGTGAAAAAGATAAGATTGAGGAGAGCAATAGATGAGATTAATAAAGATAGGTGTTGTAATCGTGTGCTTGTTGAGTTTAGTAAATTTAGGAGTATTCTTTTTGTCTCCGCGCCACAGTAAAACTTCCCTGGTAACAATAGAACAGGGAATGAATTCCCAGGAGATAGCGGAACTACTGGAACAGGAAGGTCTAATTTCTAGTAAGAAGTACTTTCTGTTTCTTCTCAGACTAAGAGGCGTGCATAGGAAAATTAAGGCAGGAATTTACGAGATAGATTCAAAAGAAAGCACTTGGCGAATTATTAGTAAACTGTTTTTAGGAGAGAGCAAGAAAATAAGATTGACCATTCCCGAAGGATTTACAGCCCGTGAAATTGCCCAATTAATCAAGGAGAAAGGACTGGGAGAAAAGGATAGGTTCTTACAAATTGTTGAGGAGAGGAACCTGGAGGGCTACCTTTTTCCGGAAACCTATTTTGTTGAATATGATGTTTCACTTGAAGAAGTTATCGATATGATGACAGACCAATTCAACAAGGTTTTTACAAAAGAGATGGAACAGAGAGGGAAGGAGTTTAAGTTGACAAAGAGAGATGTAGTAATTCTCGCTTCTATAATTGAGAAAGAAGCAGTTAAGGATGAAGAGAGACCGTTGATTTCTGCCGTTTTCCATAATCGGTTAAAGAAGCGGTGGTATTTAGAATCTTGTGCCACGGTTCAGTACGCACTGGGAGAGCACAAGGAGAAATTGACCTATAAGGATGTAAAAGTTGACTCCCCTTACAATACTTATATCCATTTTGGTTTACCACCCGGGCCTATCTGCAATCCTGGTTTAGCCGCTATTGAGGCCGCCTTATATCCCGCCGAGACAGATTTGATGTTCTTTGTTACCAAGGGAGAAGGCACTCATAGGTTCTCTACGTATTATAAGAAACATCTGGAAGTCCAGAAGAAAAAATCTAAAACAAATTAGATAAGATATATCTCGTGAAAGGAAGAAATGCCTGAATTACCAGAAGTAGAAACAATAAGAAGAGGTTTGGAAGATAGAATCCTGGGAAAGAAAGTAAGAACAGTGGAAATAAACACGGATAAGATGGTAAAAGAGCCTTCCCCGAAGAGATTCAAAGAAGAAGTTGTAGGCAAAAAAATTACCCAGGTTATTCGTCGAGGAAAATACTTGATATTAGTATTATCCTCCGGGAAAAGTATAGTGATACATCTGAGAATGACCGGTCAACTGATTTACGGAAGGAAAGATGCAAAAAGCAGGGTAGCGTTTCTCCTGTCACAGGACAAATATTTGAACCTTAAGGACACCAGGCATCTGGGAGAAATCAGATTGGTGGAGAACTGGAAGAAAGTTCCTAGTATTGCCAGGATCGGGATAGAGCCTCTGGAAAATAGTTTTACGTTCAAGGTTTTCGGTAAAATGTTGAACAAAAAAAAGGCTAAAATCAAGCCCCTATTGATGAATCAGGAGTTCTTGGCTGGCGTAGGAAATATTTATGCGCAAGAAGCGCTATTCAAAGCGAGAATTCACCCAGAAAAGCAAGCCAACAAGCTTAAGCTAGAACAAGCGAAATCACTATTTTCTGAAATAAAAAGGGTTTTAAACAGAGCTATAGATTATAAAGGTTCATCTTTAGTCAGTTATGTTGATGCGGATGGAAGGGGAGGAAGTTTCCACACTCGCCTGCAAGTCTATGGACGGGGAGGGGAACCCTGTGTTAAATGTAAGTCTCCTTTGAAGTTTATCAAACTTGGTGGCAGGGGAACTACTTTCTGTCCAAAGTGCCAGAAGTAGAGAATTACCTGGCACTCTGCCTCTTCCCGACATCTGACGGGACCGGGAAAGAGTGGGCCCGATACTTATCGGGGTCGCCATTTAAGGTAACGAAGTGGGAGGAAATATGAAAAAAAGAGAACTCAGATTGGTTCTTTTTTTGTCGATTTTTCTGACACCTATACTATTTGCCTCTTCCCTCAGTGGGTGGGGAAGAAAACCACCCCCGGAGCCAAAGACAATAGAGGAGAAAATTGCGCGCAAGTTTCATATTGAACACAGTATTGTTCTGGCTTTGCAGGAAAAAGGTTATGAGACAGAAGAGATTATTAAGATATTGATTCTGGCAACCGCCACAGGTAAGGCAGCCGACGATATTAGCATCCTCAGGGAAGAAGGAATGGACTGGGAGGCGATTGTTAAGTGGTACGGAGTGGAAATGTCCACTCTCAGTAAGGAAACACAGAGGTTTTTATCCGAAGTGGGAGGTGTAAAAGAAGAAGAAGAAGAAGAAGAAGAAGAAATAACAGAGGAAGAGGAGCCAGAAATCGAGCCGGAAATTGAGAAAGAATTACGAAGAAAGTTAGAAATGGAAAAGACGGAATCGGATGAGTTACGTTGAACTTTATGAGAGAAGCATCTTAAAAAAGAGAAAGGAAGAGCTTAATAGATTACTTGAGAAGTGTCACCTCTGTCCCAGGAAATGCCTGGTAGATCGATTGCAAGAGGAGAAAGGTTTTTGTGGGGCAGGTAAAAGAGTTGCTGTTTCCAGTTATAACCTCCATTTCGGGGAAGAGCCGCCAATTTCGGGCTATCGTGGTTCGGGCACCATCTTCTTTACCCACTGTAACCTTCGTTGCTGTTTCTGTCAGAATTACCCTATTAGCCAGTTGGGAAACGGTCAGGAAGTAGAGATTTCCGAACTGGCTAGAATGATGGTAAAATTACAAAAGCTCGGGGCACACAACATAAACTTTGTTACTCCCACCCATTTTGTTCCCCAAATCGTTGAGGCTTTGCAGTTTGCGGTTATAGAGGGCTTGAACATTCCTCTTGTTTACAACTCGGGCGGGTACGATTCTGTGGAGACTCTGAAACTTCTGGATGGTGTAGTCGATATCTATATGCCCGATTCCAAGTATTCTAATTCCATTAGCGCCAGGACATATTCCAGGGCCGATGACTATTTTGAAGTCAACAAAAAAGCGCTTCTGGAAATGCACAGGCAAGTTGGTGACCTGAAAATGGATAGAGAAGGAATTGCCAAGCAGGGGCTTCTTATTCGTCACTTAGTTATGCCTGAAGATGTGGTTGGTTCTCGAAAAGTCTTGGAGTTTATTGGCAAGAATATCTCCCAAAATACTTATATGTCCATTATGGCTCAGTACCATCCCGCTCACCTGGCATTTGAATTTCCCGAACTCTCCAGAAGAATTTCCAGAACAGAATATGATGCAGTGTTGAAGATGGCAGATGAATTGGGTCTGGAAAGAGGCTGGAGACAGAATTTTTGGTAATAAATTTTTGTTTGCAATGCAAGTATGAAATTTGCTAAATTTAAAGTATGGAAGTTAAGAACCTCCATTCCTGGAAGGTATCTCCTCAGAAGGCCAGAGAAATCCAGGAGAAGTTGAGAAACAAAGTTGTATTGAAAAGTTCTCTTAAATCTGTAAGTGAGATACGTTCTATCGCCGGTTGCGATGTTGCGTATGATGAAAATAAGAAAAGGGCTTATGGTAGTGTAGTTTTGCTTACTTTCCCTGAGCTGGAACTGGTAGAGAAAAAGGGGGCTATGGAATCCTCTGAGGGAATGTTTCCATATCTCCCCGGGCTACTCACCTTTCGCGAGGGTCCTTTTCTGATAGCTGCTTTGAAAAAACTGGAAAGGTCTCCGAATATAATAATTTTCGATGGTCAAGGAATTGCACACCCTCTGAGATTCGGGCTGGCTACCCACATGGGTCTTTTGCTAGGGCTTCCCACAATTGGCTGTGCCAAGTCTATTCTATACGGCCATTGTGAGGAGCCTGTAAATTTGAAGGGAGCTTATGCTTTTTTAAAAGACGAAGGGGGAGAACTAATGGGGGCGGCCCTGCGCACCAGGAAAAATGTAAAACCCGTATTCGTTTCTCAAGGGTACAGAATCGACCTGGACCAGGCATTGGACGTCATCCTGACTTGTTGCAAAAGAGAAAGGATACCCCAACCTTTAAGATTGGCACACCTGGAGACAATGCAAGCTCTGAAAAAGTCTCTTCCTGGCCCCGGTTGGCAATAATTATGGACGGAATCTATGGACCATGAACTATTGGTTACGGACTGGTTTGAATAACAGCAGTAGTTTTCGAAAGCGCTCACTCAAGTTTAAGGAGGAAAGCGATGATTAGAAAACCAGCACAGGCGGGAAGGTTCTATATGAAAGACCCGGAAGCACTAAGGGAACAGGTCGGGAAATACCTACTGAGCGATGTTAAAAGAGAAGATGTTTTAGGAATAGTGGCTCCCCACGCAGGGTATTTCTATTCAGGGAAAGTAGCCGGGGCAGTCTATTCTAAAATTAACCTACCCGATACTATCATTATCATCGGGCCTAACCATACTGGGATCGGTGCGGAGATTTCCATAATGGTAGAAGGTGAGTGGGAGATGCCCAATGGTAGCGTGGAAATAGATTCTTCCCTGGCAAAAGATTTACTTTCCCAGGCTGGCGATTTAGCGCAGGAGGATGAACAGGCTCATCTACACGAACACTCGCTAGAGGTTCAGTTACCATTTATTCAATATTTGAAGAAAGATTTCGCCATGGTTCCCATCTGTATGTGGGACCATCGGCTGTCTACGTGCAAAAAATTAGGTAAGGCAATAGCCACGGTGACTAAATCTAAACCTTCCTGTCTGATTGTCGCTTCCTCCGACATGACCCATTACGAATCCCAAAAGGATGCGGAAAGAAAAGATAAATTGGCAATTGATAAAATCTTAAAACTCGATCCAGAAAATTTACTGAAAACGGTAATGGAAAATGATATTTCAATGTGTGGCCCAGGACCAACGGCTACAATGATTTTTGCCTGTAAAGAGTTGGGGGCAAAGAAAGGCGAACTGGTGTTGTACAATACCAGTGCAGAAGTTTCAGGGGATTATTCCGCTGTTGTGGGATACGCAGGCATCGTCGTAAAGTAAAGAACAAATTAAAGACAAATTCACATAAGGAGGAGGATATGTCAGAATTGAGGAAAGACCCCATCTCCGGAAGATGGATGATTACGGCTACGAGAGATGAAGTGGACACGCCATTTGGTTTCATTACTGTACGCAAAGAAGAGAGGGAGAGGGATTGTCCTTTTTGCGAAGGGAGAGAATTGGAGACTCCGTCAGAAGCATTTGCTCTACGTAAACAAGACAGCAAGCCCGACACCCCGGGGTGGATGGTGCGTGTAATTCCCAGTAAATTTGGCGTGGTAAAGCCCAATGAGGAGCTGGATAGGAAAGGAGTGGGCGACTTCTTCTTTTTTGACACAATGAATGGATATGGAGTCCATGAGATTGTAATTGAATCTCCTTTGCATATCACCAATATTTCAGACCTTGCCATTGAGCAGATAGAGAAGGTTCTCCGAGTCTATCAGATTAGGTTAAGGGAGTTAAAAAAGAACTCCCTTTTGAAGTATGGTCTCATCTTCCGTAATCAGGGTTACGGGAAAGATATTTCTATGATGCATGTGCATTCCCAGATAATCGCTTTACCCCTGATTCCCAAAAGCATTAAGGAGGAACTAAATTCAGCTAAAAGTTATTATGAGGAAAAAGAAAGGTGCATTTTCTGCGACATAATTAAGCAAGAATTATATTCCCATGAAAGGATTGTTAGCGCGGGAGACAAGTTTATTGTTTTGGCTCCCTTTGCCTCCCGCTTTCCATTTGAAACCCAGATTCTTCCCAGAAAGCACGAATGCGATTTTATGAATGTGCCTGAAGAAGACCTCTGGGAGTTGGCAGAGAAATTGAAATCTACTATCATAAAGACTGTCAAATTATTGAAAGCCCCTCCTTTAAATTTTGTTCTTCATACTGCTCCCTTTATGGTTCCCGAAGCAGGGTTCTGGCTAACTATCAAACAGGACTACCACTGGCACATCGAGATTCTGCCCCATGCTATGCTTGCCAGGGGTTTTGAGTGGGGCGGAGATTTTTATATTAATCCACCCTCCCCGGAGGCAGCGGCAAAATTCCTGCGGGAGGCGGAAGAGAAGTAAACAATTAATGAAAAATAGAGAAGTCGTAAAATTACTCCAGGAAATTGGACAACTTTTGGAATTGAAGGGAGAGAACCCTTTTCGAGTGCGCTCCTATGAGAAGGCAGCTCAAAATATCGCCAGTCTTACTGAACCAATCGAGAAATTGGTAAGTAACGATAGACTGGAAACGATACCCGGGGTAGGAGAGGGGATAGCGAAAAAGATTAAGGAGTATCTGGAAACGGGCAAATTAAAATATTTTGAGGAGTTAAAGAAAGTTTTTCCCGAGGGGCTTCTGGAAATTATGTCTGTTCCTGGAGTGGGTCCTAAGACAGCAAAAGCTCTATATGAGGAGTTAAAGATAAAAAGCCTTACCCAATTGGAAAAAGCAGCTAAAGAACACCATTTGAGCGAGCTTCGCCGTTTAGGGGAGAAGACCGAAGAGAACATCTTGAGAGGCATTCAAATGATGAGGAAAGGCGGGGAAAGGATTCTTCTATCGGCAGCATTATTTTTGGCAAAACCAATAATAGAGGAACTGCAGAAGTCTCCCGGCGTTAAGGACATAAATCTGGCTGGTAGCATTCGCAGAAAGAAAGAGACAATTAAAGATATAGATATCTTGTGCACGGCGAAAAAATCGGGTGTGGTAATGAACAAATTTGTGAATCTTCCTCAGGTGAAGGAAATACTGGCTCAGGGAGAGACAAAATCGAGCATAATTC
Organism: bacterium; assembly: GCA_011773355.1. Lineage (GTDB taxonomy): Bacteria > UBA6262 > WVXT01 > WVXT01 > WVXT01 > WVXT01. Next base: position 53,715 of record WVXT01000047.1, on the reverse strand, counting down.
TCGACGAGGGTATACAGGTTGACCTGAGGGTGATTAAGCCAGAATCTTATGGGGCTGCCCTGATGTATTTTACTGGTTCTAAAGACCATAATATTGCTCTTCGCGAACTGGGTCGAAAGAAAAGGTATAAAATAAACGAATATGGTCTATTCAAACTGGGAAAGAGATTGGGTAGAGTTTCCACCCGGGGAAAGGGAACTGTTTCCACAAGACCAGTGAGAGAAATAAGGGTAGCTGGCAGGAGCGAAGAAGAGGTCTATAAGAAGTTGGGACTTCAGTATATTCCTCCAGAAATAAGAGAGGCCTCGGGTGAAATTGAGATGGCCTCGCGAAATAGAATCCCCAGGCTGATTACAGAGAATGACATTAAAGGTGATCTGCACGTTCATTCCAGGTATAGCGATGGTGCAGGTAAACTATCAGAAATTGCAGAAAAGGCAAAAAGTATGGGGCTGGAATGGGTAGGAATTTGTGACCATTCCCAATCTTTGAGGGTTGCTGGAGGTCTCCGCCCCGACGTGGTTTATGAGAAAATGGAAGAGATAAAAGAATTTAACAAAAAAAGTAAGAACTTTAAGGTTCTCTGCGGCACGGAAGTGGATATCCTCTCCGATGGGTCGTTGGATTATGACGATGATTTACTATCGCAACTCGACCTGGTTATCGCTGCCATTCATACTGGATTCAAACAGTCGGAGGAGCAATTAACGGAAAGAATAATTTCTGCGATGGGGAACAAATATGTGCATATGATTGCCCATCCACAAGGCCGGCTGTTGGGCAAGAGGGAACCGTACGCGCTAAATATGGAGAAAGTCTTAAACACTGCTCAGAAAACGCGGACATTCCTAGAAATCAATGCCTATCCTGAAAGGCTCGACCTATATGACATCTACTGCAGAAAAGCAAAAGAGAAAAGTATCTTTATGGGAATAGGAACAGATGCTCACACCCTGAATCAGATTGAGAATCTCTACTTAGGAGTTGGCGTTGCCCGCCGAGGTTGGCTGGAAAGGAGAAATGTATTGAATACCTTTTCCTACGATGGTCTAGTTAGAACTTTGGGGAGAAAGAAATGTGCGCTGAATTGAGAAAAGATATAATTTCAGGAGGGTGGATTATTACCAACACTAAGGGGAGAGACGAATTTTTCGAATCTTTGGAGCCTCGAGTAAGGGTCAAGGAGAAGCCTTGCCCTTTCTGCCCGGGAAATGAGAAAGAGACACCTAAAGAAATCTATGCTTTGAGAAAGTCTGGTACTATGCCAGACCAACCGGGGTGGAGTGTAAGAGTCTTTCCCAGCAAAGAGAAAGCACTGGAAATAGAGAAGGGATTGGAGAGGCGCGGTGTGGGCATATACGATGCAATGAATAACGTGGGAGCACACGAGTTAATAATCGAGAGTCCTGAGCACATAAAGAACTTAAGCGATTTACCCCAGGAACAGATAAAGGATGCTCTTCTTGTTTATCAGAAAAGAATTGTCGATTTGAAAAACGATAAGCGTTTCAGATATGCCATAGTTTTCAAGAATCAAAGACCGAGTTCTCCTTTCCGATTGGGACACACCCATTCTCAATTGGTTGCTCTGCCCTTGACTCCCGAAAGTGTAAAAGACGAATTGGAAAATGCTAAAAGCTACTATGGAGAAAAAGAACGCTGTGTTTTTTGCGATGTGGTTAGAGAGGAGATGGATGCTGGTCTAAGAATAGTTGGGGAGAACAAATCTTTTATCTCCTATGTGCCGTTTGCTCCACGCCTTCCTTTTGAAACCTGGATACTTCCCAGAAGACACAATGCAGATTTCGCTCAGGAAGACAAGGGTACCCTTTTCGATTTTGCAGCTATTATGAAGGTGACTTTGAGCAAGATTTGTAAACTACTTGAGGATCCACCACTCAACTATATGATCCATTCCATACCTTATATGCGGCCAAGAGCAGGTTACTGGAAGACGATACATAAAGATTACCATTGGCATTTAGAGATACTTCCCCACATTGTGAAGGTTGAAGGTTTCTCCTGGAGTTCTGGTTTCTATATCGAGCCACTCTCCTCGGAGGTAATGGCAGAACTCTTACGAGAAACGAAATTGTAGAGGGGATTGGGCCGCAATTAAGAGTGGCAGAGCGAGGTCCTGTTTTCTAAATATGTCATTATCAGTCCCGATTGAAAATCGGGAACAGCACTTTGCTGCTCCAGCGGTAAATAGTGGGGGTGATGGTTAATGGTAGGATTGGTTCTGCTCAGGTTGGAAGCAGGGAAGGAAGAAGCAGTTCTCGCTAAAATCAAAAATGTAAAAGGGGTCAAAAAAGTTCAGGCGGTCTTTGGTCGGTGGGACATTGTAGCCACCGTAGAGGCCCCTGACCTAAAAGTCCTGACTTCATTGGTAATTAAGAACATCAGGGCAATCGACGGAGTTTCCGCTACGGAGACTCTGGTCTCTACGGTGCTCTAGTTTAGAAATAATTAAGTGTAGAATGTAACTGTAGAGTGACTGCTTTGCCTCAATGTAGCGCAGAGGTTTACCCCGTCCCGATAAATCGGGACGAATAAGGAGCGACAAGTCTGGCGATGTCCCGATTGATAAATCGGGACGAATAAGGAGCGACAAGTCTGGCGACGTCCCGATGGATAAATCGGGACGGGTCACCGAGTGCAGCGGAGCGAAAGGAGGTGAGAAAGCATGAAGGATATAAGCGATTTGCTCAGCGAAACTAATTCCCACGTAATAAAAGGGGTTTTGGATTCAGGAGGAGTCGTTGTGGGAATAAAGGCCGAAGGGTTTTCTGGAGTTCTCATTGAAGACCAGAAACTTACGGACAGTCTAGCTAAGAAAGTTGAGAAAGAAGCCGGGGTTAAAGGATTTATCTCCACCGATGAACTACCAAAATATGGTCTCAATAAACAAGACAAGAGGAACATCGAGGAGGCTTTCGGGGTTAAGGAGGGCGATGTAGTTATCCTGGTAGCTGACCAGAAAGAGAAAGCGGAAAAAGCAATTCAGATTATTGAAGCAGAAATAGCCAAACGCAAAGAATAGTATACAGGTTCAGAAGATAAATGAGAACATTTCTGTTCACCATAGTTCTTATTTTTTCTTTTCTATTTCTTCTTTTTTTCGGAATATATGTAGGACAGGGAGAATCCTCAATTCTCAAAGGAGGTAAAGGGAAAGTGAAGGAGCAAAATATTAAGTTACCCCGGCCCAGGACAACTGGCAAGATGAGTCTTGAGGAGGCGATAATAGATAGACAGTCGGTTAGGAGTTTCAGTAAACAGGAGTTATCTCCAGAGGAGATTTCTCAGCTTCTCTGGGCAGCTTACGGGCCAAGGGATGTCGATTCAATTACAGGCGCTTCCAAGACTGTTCCCTCTGCTGGTGCTCTATATCCTATGGAAATCTACATCGTTTCTCCCAATGGGGTCTTCCACTATTTTCCTTCAAGCCACAGCCTGAAAGAGATTTCAGATAGAGATCTTCGTTCCGCTCTTTCCGGCGCTGCCTTATGGCAGGAAGCAATCGCCCAGGCAGCAGTCGATTTTGTAATTGCTTGCGTATACGATAAGATATGCTGGAAATATGGAGAGAGGGGAATGAGGTATGCTCATATTGAGGCAGGCCACATAGCCCAGAATATTCATCTTCAGGCAGTCTGTCTGGGTTTGGGTTCCGTTCCTATTGGTGCGTTTAGCGACACTGCCGTGCAAAAGGCGCTATATCTACCGAAAGATAATATACCGCTGTACATTATCCCGGTAGGACATCCAAAATAGTGAAGAGAAGAAATGAGAAAAGTCATTACCATACTTGTCCCGGTAGTGGCAGTAGTTGCTCTCACCGGGCTACTCATCTATTTTGCAAAAAGGCCCTCCCCCATATCAAAGGATGAAAAACCTACCAGTGAAAGCCATCCTCCCCAAGCAGCCTATGGAGATACAATCGTCCAGGCATCTATTGGAGACGCCAGTTATTTGAATCCTATTCTTGCCAGCGACAGCGCTTCCGGAGATATTAATGGTTATGTCTATAATGGCTTAGTAAAATATGACAAAAATCTTAAGCTGGTAGGAGACCTGGCAGAATCGTGGGACATATCTGACGATGGGCTGGTAATCACCTTCCATCTACGCAAAAATGTGAACTGGCATGACGGAGAACCTTTCACCAGCGAAGACGTTAAATTTACTTATAAGAAGTTGGTCGACCCTAATACCAGGACGCCTTATGCCTCGGATTACCTTATGGTTGACAGGTTGGAAATTGTTGACCCTTACACGGTAAAGATAGTATATGAAGAGCCTTTCTCTCCTGGACTGGAAAGTTGGGGTATGGGAGTTATTCCCCAGCATGTTTTTGAGAAAGGAGACTTCAATAACCATCCCGCAAACCGTCACCCTATCGGAACAGGGCCTTATAGATTCGTGGAGTGGAAGACCGATGAACGGATAGTCCTGGAAGTAAATGAAGACTATTTTGAAGGAAGGCCATTTATCGATCGCATAATCTACAGGATTGTTCCGGACCAGGCGGTACAGTTTTTGGAGTTGAGGAAGGGGACGATAGATACAATGGGACTGACTCCAGACCAATTCCAAAAAGAAGCCGTAAACAAAGAGTTTCTGGATAACTTTAACAAATTTCGCTATCCCGGTTTTGGCTATACTTATCTTGGCTATAATCTGAAAAACCCCCTGTTTGAGGATAAAAGGGTTCGTCAAGCCATTACTTACGCTGTAAACAGGCAAGAAATCATAGATGGAGTTCTTCTGGGCTTGGGCCAAATATCCACGGGGCCTTTTCCTCCAACTTCGTGGGCTTACAATAAAACTGTTCCTGTTTACGAGCACAATCCCGAAAAAGCTAAGAAATTGCTCTATAACTGTGGCTGGAAAGATGGAGATGGAGACGGAATCTTAGACAGGCAGGGTGAACCGTTCAGTTTTACTCTTATGACCAATCAGGGTAACAAGATGCGCCAGCTTTGTGCTACCATTATCCAGTCTAATCTTAGACAGATAGGGATCCAGGTAAAAATTCGTATTTTGGAATGGGCTTCTTTTATTCACCAATATATTGATAAGAAGAATTTTGATGCGGTAATCTTGGGTTGGAGCCTCTCCCGGGATCCCGATCAGTATTCTATTTGGCACTCATCCCAGATCAAAGAGGGACAATACAATTTCGTTTCCTATGGTAACCCGGAAGTCGACCGTCTGTTAGTGGAGGGAAGGCAGACTTTCGATATGGAGAAAAGAAAAGAAATATATTATAAGATTCATGCCATTCTGGGTGAGGAGCAACCTTATACTTTCTTATATGTCGCTGATGCCCTCCCTGTAGTTCATAAGAGGTTCCATGGTATTGAGGTGGCTCCCGCGGGCATCGGCTATAACTTCATCAAATGGTATGTGCCCCGAGACCAACAGAAATACACTCGATGATTTTAGATTTTTCGGAGGAGAGAGATGGTAGCCAAGAGACTGGACAGCAAAATTTTCAATGTCCCGGTTGAGAAAGTAAGAGATGGCTGGTATAGTGACAAGTACTTTGTGCGCACCAAGGAAGTTCTGGAGAAGGACCACCGCCACACCCGAGTGGTTATGCAGGTATTCTGTCGCAAGGGGGGTGTTCTCTGTGGGGTCGATGAGGCTATTGCTATCCTGAAGCTCTGCGCGGTCAATGCGGAGAATTTGCGGATAAGAGCACTTCACGATGGAGACAGAATCAAAGCTTTAGACACCGTAATGACCATTGAAGGGGATTACAGCACTTTTGCCCACCTGGAAACTGTATATTTGGGAGTGCTGGCAAGGGGCACTGCAGTAGCCACAGCTGTCAGCAAAGTGGTAAATGCGGCAGCAGGAAGACCTGTGCTATTCTTTCCCGCAAGATTTGACCATTACCGGGTCCAGGAAGCCGATGGATATGCAGCGTTTATCTCGGGAGCTATAAATGTTTCCACCGATGCTCAGGGTTCATTATGGGGAGGAAAAGGGATAGGTACTATTCCCCACGGACTCATAGCTGCTTATGGAGGAGACACTGTTCGTGCAGCAAGAGCCTTTGATAAATATATGCCTGAGGATGTTACCAGGATAGTTCTGGTCGATTTCGAAAACGATTGCATAAGGACTTCTTTGGAAGTGGCTGAAGTTCTGGGTAAGAAGTTATGGGGAGTAAGGTTCGACACAGCCAGCGATCTGCGAGATAAGTCGGTTAAGGGTAGAGGAAAGAGTTCTTACGGTGTCTCTCCTGAACTTTGCCGGAAGGCGAGGAAGGCTTTTGATGAGGCGGGGTTTGGCCACATAAAGATTATTATTTCCGGTGGATTTAATGAACAGAGAATAAGACACTTCGTAAAGCTTGGTGTGCCCTTCGATGCAGTAGGCATAGGCTCTGCTCTTTTTGCAAATAAGATAGACTTTACTGCCGATGTAGTAGTGGTGGAGGGTAAGCCTTGTGCTAAGGTAGGCCGACGGTACAATGACAATCCAAGATTGGAGTTGGTCGAGTAACATAATTACAACGCGCATTTGAGATGGAAAAAATGGAAAAGGATGATTCGCTGGGAGAGGAAAACAGAAAAATCCGCCATTTGAAGATAATGGTAAACTTAGGTCTGTCTCTTATTAGTCAAGAACGTCTTTCGCGAAAGGAAGCGGAACTGATAGTTGAGTCTATCAGGCGCCGGGCATTGAAAATGTTTCCCGGAAAAGAGACCACCTGGGAAATAATATATGCTCCGCGCTTTCATCGAATCATCAAAGAGAGGTGGGGAAGCGGTAGAGTAGAGGAAAGCTAGAGTTTATACAAAAATTTCCCGGCAAGATAAGATAAGTAATTTATCTCCCGGGATTTTTTTTGGGCGGGAGCACTGTTTATAGTTCCAGGATAAATTAGAGACCTTAATTTTTTACTTGACAAAATGGGGAACTTGGTATATAATTTGGTTCGCGGTGGGGAAAAGTGGTGTAAGGTGGTGAAAGCGTGCTAATTGGACAATATGGCCATTCCTTAGATGGAAAAAACCGGCTGTTCATTCCTGCCAGGCTCCGTCAAAACGTAAGAAGGTTTGTTATTACTTCTGGGTTAGAAGGTTGCCTATTTGTTTACACTCTAGAAAATTGGAAGAAAATTACAGAGAGATTAAAAACCCTTCCTTTAACCAAAGCTGACGCCCGTAAATTTTCACGCACTTTCCTTTCCGGAGCGAACGAATGCCCTGTGGATGACCAGGGAAGGATACTGGTTCCCAAGACTCTTTGTAATTACGCAAATATAAGAAAAGAGGTAATAGTGGTGGGGGTGTTAGATCGCATAGAGATTTGGTCAAAAAACAACTGGCAACGTTACCAAAAGGAGGCTGAGAAGCAGTTTGTTGAGGTAGCTGAAAAATTGGTTGACCTGGGAATCTAACACCCTCTCCAGCATAAATTGGAAGAGTCAAGGCACATTCCCGTCCTAGTTGATGAAGTGATAGATAGTCTTAAATGGCTGAAAGGAGGAATCTACGTAGATTCTACTTTGGGCGAAGGTGGTCACGCTCAAAGGATACTGGAAGCAATCCTTCCTGGTGGCCTGCTGATCGGAATCGATCAGGATGTACAGGCGGTAAAAAGAGCAAGAGAAAATCTAAAAAAATATAAAGAAAACTTGCTCGTTTTTGAGAGAAACTTTTCTGAAATCGGAACCATCCTGGAGTCATTAAGAATCAAAGAAGTAGATGGCATTCTATTTGATCTGGGTTTGTCGAGCCTGCAACTACAAGATGCCCATAGGGGCTTTAGCTTTCAGAAAGACGGACCCTTAGACATGCGAATGTCAGAAAACATGAAATTGACTGCGGGATATCTATTGAACACTCTTTCTGTTGATGAACTTGTAGAGATTATATCTAAGTACGGAGAAGAACGTTGGGCCAGGCGAATTGCGAGGATAGTGGTTGAATCCCGGCGAAGGAGGCCTTTGGAGACTACCTTTGAATTAGTAAGAATCATAAAAAACGCAATTCCCCGTTCGGCCTGGCCCATAAAGATTCACGTAGCCACCAGAACTTTCCAGGCATTAAGAATAGCAGTAAATGATGAGTTGACGGTTTTGGAAAAGACACTTCCCCAAGCGGCAAGGTTTCTGAAAAAGGGTGCAAGGATTTGTATTATTTCTTACCATTCTCTCGAGGACAGGATCGTCAAAAATTTCTTTCGGGAATATAAGAAGCAGGGCTTGAAGGCAGTCTTTCCCAAACCGGTTACTCCCACAAGACGAGAACTTCAAATGAATCCGCGTTCGAGAAGTGCAAAATTACGTGCAGGAGAAATGTGCTGATGAAGATAGAGAAGAAAAAGCAGACCAAAAAGCATTATCTTCTGGTTTTTATTGGAGGTCTGTTGATTTTCCTGTTCTATGTCTGGGAATGTGCAGAAGTAATTACGCTTAGTTATCGGATTGGCGAGTTAAAGAGAGAACTCATTTCCTTAGAGAACAAGAATCGCCATCTGAAAGCAAATTTACACCAATATACCAATCTGGCAAATATTGACAAAATTGCCAGAGAAGAGAAAAATATGGTTTTCCCTCAGCGTGAAAATATTCTCTTTCTGGAAGTAAATTCCAAGGAGAGTAGAATCTCATCGAATAAAGGTTTTTTCATTGTCCGGGAGGGTGCAAAAGGTGCCTCGCAAGACTCGCATTATTAGTTCTATGCTGATTGTAATTTTTACCCTTATCGTATTAGAAATTAGATTATATTATATCCAGATTGTTAACCATCATCGTTACCGGAAGATGGCAGATAAGCAATCCTTCTCGGTTAGACAAGCCGATTTCAAGAGAGGCACAATCTATGACCGTAACGGGAATGAACTAGCAATAGAATTTGAAGTTAGTTCCGTTTACGCCATCCCCTCCCTGATTTCCCATCGGAAAGAGACAGCCAAAAAGTTAGCTCCCTTGCTCAACATGAGTGAGAAGGCGATCCGTAAAAAATTACATTCTTCTAATTCATTCGTTTGGTTAAAGCGCAAAATAGACACCGAAATTGCAGAAAAGATTGACCGTTTGCATCTTAAAGGAATAAAGTTTATAAATGAAGGCAAAAGGTTCTATCCAGAAAATGAGTTAGCCAGCCAGGTAATCGGTCTAGCTGGTTTAGATAATCAAGGTCTATCAGGAATTGAGAATTCTTTTGACCCCACCCTGAGAAGAAAGACTAAGAAAACTGTAAGGAGAAAAGACGGCTTTGGTCGGGAAGTAATAGCTGCGGACAGTGCTTATCAGCCAGAAGTGAGTGGATGCGGCGTAGTCACCACAATCGATAGAGTAATACAATACATTGCAGAAGTAGAATTGAAAAAGGCCTACAACGAGACTAAAGCCAAGCTGGCCACAATCATTGTTCAAGATTCTAAAACCGGGGAGATACTAGCATTGGCTAATTTTCCGTCTTTTAATGGAAATAGTCCTTCTCGGGAAAAATATAAGTACTTAAAGAATCCTGCGATCTCCAGTATCTTTGAGCCGGGGTCTACTTTTAAGCCAATAGTGGCTGCAGCATTATTGGAAGAGAACATCGTGGCATTGGAAGATCGCTTTTATTGTGAGGAAGGAGTCTACTTATTCAACGGGCTTCCCATTCGAGACCATGAAAGTGAGGACTGGCTTACTTTTATCCAGGTTCTTGAGAAATCGTCTAATATAGGAATGGCTAAGGCTGGACAGCTGTTAGGGAAAGACAAGTTGTACGAGTATGCCAGGGATTTCGGATTTGGTAACTTTACTGGAATTAGGTTGCCAGGTGAAACCCCGGGAATCTTGAAGAAGCCAAAAGATTGGTCAGAAATATCTCTCAGTCGTCTCTCTTTCGGGCAGGGCATAGGAGTAACTGCCATCCAGCTTATTTCTGCATTTTCATCTTTGGCCAACGGAGGAGTGCTGATGGAACCCATGATTGTCAAGCGAATCGTCAACCCCAGTGGGAAGGCAGTTAAAGAATTCCGGCCCTGCCCGGTTAGACGGGTGATTTCCTACAAAACGGCAAAAACTTTAACCAGTATCTTATGCCGAATTGTGGAACATGGCACGGGGAGGGAAGCGAGAATTATGGGGTATAAGGTAGCTGGTAAGACGGGAACGGCTCAAAAATTCGACGCAGCTACCGGTAAATATTCTGACACAAACCACATTGCTTCATTTATTGGTTATCTCCCGGCAGAGCAACCTAAGGTTACTATTTTGGTCATACTGGATGAGCCGCAAGGATTTTACTGGGGAGGAAGCGTAGCTGCTCCGGTATTTGCACGCGTGGGACTGAGGATTATGCGCCATCTTGGTATCCCGCCTGATTCCCAGAAAATGTTTAGGAATCCCCCCCAGGAAGCTGTTTCTGTTGGCTCTCCGCTGTAACGGGGGATTCCAGACTCCACAGTGCATTCCTCCCGAAAGGGAGGAATATTTTTGCTTTCATAATATCTCATATACAGGTTAGAATAATGGTCCGGCTAGACGACCTATTACCGGCGATAGGTATCAAGGAAATACACGGCTCCACAGAACTTTCCGTAAAGGGGATAACTTACGATTCTCGCCAGGTGAAACAAGATTACATCTTTGTGGCCATTTCTGGTTACACAGAGGATGGGAATTACTATATTCCCCAAGCCCTGGAAGCAGGCGCTTCAGTACTTATTTCTTCCAAAAGGATAGAAAAATTAACAAGACCTCCCAGGTGGGGAGGCTCTGCTACTCACATTTTAGTAGAGAATCCACGTAAAGCCTTAGCTAACCTTGCCACCAGCTTCTACAATTATCCTTCCGATAAATTAAATATCATTGGGATAACCGGCACCAATGGGAAAACGACAGTCAGTTATCTCACTGAATCAATCTTCAAAGAGAATGGAAAAAAAGTAGCAGTCCTGGGTACGATTGCTTATCGGCTGGGAGAGCAAATATTACCTGCCCCGATCACCACTCCCCAGTCTTCCGACCTGCAGCAAATGCTTAGAAAGTTGGTAAATGAGAAGTTCTCCACAGTAGTTATGGAGGTGTCTTCCCATGCCTTAAGTTTAGATAGAGTAGAAGGATGCGAATTTGATAGTGCCATATTTACTAACCTGAGTCGCGAACATCTCGACTTTCACCAAAGCATGGAATACTATTTGCAGGCAAAAATTAAACTATTCTCTACTTTAGGAAAGGATGCCCGGAAAGAAAGAGAGAAACTGGCAGTTTTGAATTTAGACGACCCGGCGACGGAAAGAATTATGCAATTGACAAAGGCAAAGATAATCACCTATAGTATTGAAAAGAAAGCCGACGTTGTGGCGAAAAGCATAAAATTGAATCTGGAAAAGACTACTTTTACCCTGTTCTCCCCGGACGGGGAAGTGAAAATTTCTTTACCTTTAATTGGGAAATATAATGTATATAATGCGTTAGCCGCAATTGCTCTTGCCCTCGGTCAAGGAATGGGTCTAGACATTATCAAGCGTGGCCTGGAAAAAGTCTCTTCTATTCCTGGAAGATTCGAGAAAATCGATTGTGGTCAGCCATTTACGGTGATAGTCGACTATGCGCATACCGATGAAGCCTTGCGGAAGCTTCTGCATGCTTGCCGGGAATTAAGACCCAGGCGAATCATTACTGTTTTTGGTTGCGGAGGTGACCGGGATCGGGGAAAGAGACCTCTAATGGGCGAGGTGGCTGTTGGCCTTAGCGATTATGCCATCGTCACTTCGGATAATCCCCGCAGTGAGGACCCTGAGCGGATAGCCCTGGACATTGAAGTAGGAATAAAGAGGAAAAAGAAGAATAATTACCAGACTATCATCGACAGGTTTCAAGCAATCGAGAAAGCATTATCTATGGCAGAAAAGGGCGACTTGGTGGTAATCGCAGGAAAAGGACACGAAGATTATCAATTGTTTAAAGACAAAAGGATTCACTTCGATGACCGGGAAGTTGCCAGGGAGATTCTTTTAAGGAGGATGAAGGGATAGTTACAGGACTAATATGGAAAGACTTACCATAAAAGAAATAATAAGAGCGGTGCAGGGCGAATTAATTTGTGGAAGCCAACGAGGTGAAATTTCAGGGGTGTCCATTGATAGTCGCACGATCAGGAAAGGAGAAATATTCTTTGCCCTGAAAGGAGAAAGGTTCGATGGGCACGATTTTCTCCAGGAAGCTATAGACAAGGGTGCAAAGGCGGCAGTTGTCTCTAAGAAGAAAAAAATTACTAGTAAAGTGGCCATCATAAGCGTAACCCATACCTTGACCGCCCTGCAAGAATTGGCGAAGTCTTATCGTCGAATGTTCAATCCTGTGGTTGTGGCAGTGACCGGTAGCAATGGTAAAACAACAACAAAGGATATGTTGAAAGCTCTTCTTTCATCGAAGTATAGAGTGACAGCCACTGTCGGTAATTACAACAACGTAGTCGGTCTTCCCTTAACGCTTTTTGAGATTTCTCCCAAAACAGAGTTTCTGGTTCTGGAAATGGGAACTAACCACGCCGGGGAGATCAAAAGATTAGCAGAAATTTCGTTACCACAAATAGGAGTGATTACCAATATCGGCGACACCCACCTTCAATTTTTCCGTTGCATTTCCAACGTGCTTTCTGCTAAAATGGAAGTTGTTCAACTTTTGCCCCGGCGAGGGAAAATTGCATTAAATATAGACGATGGCCATTTAAGAAGCCAGTTTAAGAAGATAAAACAAAGAATAATTACTTTTGGCATAGACCCCCGGGCCGATGTCCGGGCAAGTGATATTGCAGTAAGTAGCCCGGGAGAGAAAGAGAGACTTTCTTTCACCGTCTGGGCGGCGGGAGAGAGAAGAGAATTTGATTTATACTGTTTAGGACGTTACAATATTTATAATGCACTGGCTGCGATAAGTGTTGCTAAAGAGTTTGGTCTTTCTCTCTCCCTGATGGTTGAGGTGCTGGGGAAATTTAAATTTCCCAAACTGCGGATGGAAAAGTTGAAATACGGCGAGGTAACACTGGTTAACGACGCTTACAATGCCAATCCTACTTCTGTAAAAGCTGTATTAAGCGATTTTGTTTCCTCTTTTCCTTCCCTGCGTAAAATAGTTGTCTTGGGCGATATGCTAGAATTGGGCAGAATGAGTCGAAAATTTCACCAGGAGATTGGCGAGATAGTGGCTGCAAGCCCAATCTATAGCCTAATCACCGTAGGAGAGGATGCCCGATTTATTGGACAGGCTGCTGGGAAGTGGGGAATGGAAAAGAACAATATATTCTCTTTCAAGGATAAGAAAGGCGCTTCCATAAAACTGAAGAAGTTACTTAAGCCAAAGGATGTAGTACTAATCAAAGGCTCCCGCAAGATGGGGCTGGAAGAAGTTATAAAATATCTTTTTAATTCCCCACCAATTAAAAGATAAGCTGTTCATCATTGAAAGATTTTTAGAAGCAGAGTGAAACTCTACAACACAGTAGTTATTCGGAGAGTAAATGTTTTATCATATCTTTTATCCTCTACATGTATACTTTTTCCCGTTTAATGTATTCAAATACATAACTTTTCGTGCTGGCTCCGCTATATTTACTTCCTTACTTTTAAGCTTATTCATTGCACCTCTATTAATAAAGAAATTGAAACAATTCCATATCGGTCAGCAGATACGGGAAGACGGTCCTCCCTCCCACGTGAAAAAAGCAGGAACGCCCACAATGGGAGGATTAATTATTCTCATTAGCCTTGTCGTTTCCACTTTTCTCTGGGCCCGCCTCGATAATCGCTTCACCATAATTATTCTTCTCTCTACACTTTGGTTGGGACTGTTAGGTTTCCTTGACGACTATCTAAAATTAATAAAAAAGCGTAGTCGAGGACTTAAAGCGAGGTATAAGCTATTCGGGCAGTCGATTCTGGCTTTAGTTATTGTAATTTACCTTTACTACTATCCAGCCAATTCCGGATACGCCAGCAAGGTCAATATACCCTACTTGAAAGATTTCTTTATTAATCTGGGGGCGCTTTATGCACTTTTTGCTATCTTACTCGTAGTTGGTTCCTCCAACGCAGTCAATTTAACCGATGGTCTGGATGGATTAGCAGTGGGTTCCATCCTTATTGCGGCAATGACTTATGCTTTAATGGCATACCTGGCAGGACACGCTCAGTTTAGCAGTTATCTGCGCATTGTTCCTGTTCCCGGTGCTGGTGAACTTTCTATTTTTCTGGGTTCAATGACAGGAGCGGGGTTGGGATTTTTGTGGTTCAACAGCTATCCAGCACAGGTATTTATGGGCGACACTGGCTCCCTCTTTTTAGGGGGGGCAATCGGTATCATTGCCCTGTTCATTAAACAAGAACTCCTCCTGGTCATTGTGGGAGGAATTTTTGTAATTGAAGCCCTATCGGTAATTCTACAAGTGGGTTCTTTTAAACTGCGAGGTAAGAGAGTATTAAAAATGGCACCTTTACATCACCATTTTGAATTGATTGGCTGGTCTGAGCCGAAAGTGGTAATAAGGTTCTGGATTATGGGGATTATTTTGGCCTTAATAGCTTTAAGTGCTCTGAAACTCAGATGAGAATAGAACAGAACTATCAGGGGAGGAAAGTATTAGTTATTGGTCTGGCGCGAAGTGGCTTGGCAGTGGCTAACCTATTGACCACTCAGGGCGCCACAGTCGCGGTGACCGATGAAAAGAGTGAAAAGGAATTAAAAAATAACATCAGGAAACTTAAAAAAGGGATAAATATTCTCCTCGGTCGCCAGGATTCTGTCAGACTAAAGAGTCGGGTTGCTGAATACGACTTGTTAGTCATAAGTCCTGGTGTTCCACGGGAAAATCCCCTGGCGGAGAAGGCAGGGGAGTTGGAAATCCCTGTGCTCAGTGAAGTAGAAGTGGCGTTCAACATTGCCTCTTCTAATCTCCACTGGGAAAGTTTGTCTTCTCCTCCTGTAGTAGCCGTTACCGGAACTAATGGAAAAACGACGACCTGCGAGTTAATAGGAGCGGTATTAAGTAACGACAAAAAGAGAAAAGTAATGGTTGCTGGTAATATTGGTACTCCTCTATCCAGCGTGGTGAGTCAGATTACCGGGCAGACTGTTTTGGTCCTGGAAATTAGCAGTTTCCAGTTGGAAAATGTTGACTCTTTCCACCCCTATGTGGCAGTTATTCTGAACATAACTCCTGACCACATGGACAGGCATAGGACAATGAATAATTATATCCGGGCCAAAGCCAATATTCTTAAGAATCAGACAAAGGAAGATTTCTGCATTCTAAATGGAGAGGATAAGAACTGTAGATTTCTGGAAGGGAAGGCGAAGTCTCAAGTTATTCTCTTCAGCAGTAAGAGAGCCTTGCGTAAAGGAGTTTTTGTTGAGGGAGGAAAAATAATTTCTAATTTAGACTCGAGGGAAAAAGTTCCTTATGACAGAGGCGAACTCTTAGTTAAACACGTAAGAGTTCCTGGTCCTCATAATTTGGAGAATGCTCTGGTAGCCATTGCTATAGGAGATATATTCGGTATATCGAGAAGTAAAATCAGAAGGGCAATTGAAACCTTCCCAGGAATAGACCACCGTATGGAAATAGTCCGGGAAATAGATGGGAGAAGATTCATAAACGATTCCAAGGCAACAAATGTTGATGCCTGTAAGAGGGCGCTGGAGACATTTCCTGCCCCAATTATACTGATTATGGGAGGTTGTGATAAAGGCGCGCCTTATAGCCCTCTGGCGAATTTGGTTAGACAAAAAGTCACCGCTGTTGTTCTGCTGGGTCAAGCTGCTTCCAGAATAGAGAAAGAGTTAATTGATTCAGCTACTATCTACAGAGTAGATGGAATGAGGGAAGGAGTAGAATTGTCTTATAGTTTAAGCCAACCAGGTAGTTCAATTCTTCTCTCGCCAGCCTGTTCCAGTTTCGATATGTATTCTGACTTTGAAGAAAGAGGGGAAGATTTTAAGAGATGGGTAAGAGAGATCTGAGAACTCAAAAAAGAAAACGGGGAGACCCAAGATATAAACTAAAAAGAGGTGTATATACACCAGAGTATCATCGGGGCGATATTTTTCTACTTTCCGTTGTTCTATTTCTGGTTTTTATAGGTGTGGTGATGGTTTTTAGTGCCAGCGCAATTGTATCCCATGAAAAGTTCGACACCAGTTATCTCTTTTTGGTCAAGCAGCTTATCTGGACAGTATTGGGCGCATTCTTGATGCTTGTTCTAACAAGGATTGATTATAACAAATTGCAGAAGTTTTCCCGGCCGCTTATGGTTTTGTCATTTGGCCTCTTGGTTTTGGTTTTGCTGATAGAATCCGGAGAAATCAGACGCTGGCTCAAATTTGGAATGGTGAGCTTTCAACCTTCGGAGATGGCAAAACTTTGTTTGATTCTCTATGTGGCGGATGCTTTAGACCGAAAAGGGAGTAAGCTCCATGATTTCAAAAAGGGGCCTTTGCCAATTCTAATAGTAACAGCAATATTTTTGATACTTATATATGCCGAGCCAGATCTGGGAACTGCGGTTATCCTGGGCCTGGTTATACTGGCGATGATGTTTATGGGAGGAGTTAGGCTTTCCCATCTTCTTTCACTTGTCTTGGTAAGTCTGCCACTTTTATATTTCGCAATTTTTCACGTGGGATATCGTCGGGAACGAATTCTAACCTTTATCAATCCATGGGCTGATGCCCAGAGAATAGGCTACCAGATCGTTCAGGCTCTTCTTGCTCTGGGCTCAGGAGGTTTTTTTGGGAAAGGACTGGGAGCTTCCAGGGCCAAATTATTCTTTCTACCGGAGCCTTATACCGACTTTATTTTTTCCATAATTGGAGAAGAACTCGGATTTTTAGGTGCCAGCTTGATAATATTCCTATTCGTTATTATTGCCTGGAGAGGTTTGCGTATAGCTACAAGAGCGCCTAATCAATTCGGGAATTTACTGGCTGCGGGGATAACTTTCTTAATTACTTTCCAGGCTGTCTTGAATATTAGTATAGTCACTGCTTGTCTGCCAACAAAAGGGATTACTTTGCCTTTTCTCTCATACGGTGGCTCTTCTCTAGTCTTATCGCTGGCGGGAGTGGGAATACTTCTCAATATTTCCCGACAGACATAGGAAAAAGGTATGGGCTACTTTTTGGCAAGAAGACAGGAGCCTTCCCCAAAGGCAGGGCATAATAGAAATTCGTGCTTACATCTGAGGACAGAGGATCGTTATGCGAGTTTTGATTGTTCTGGGAGGTACTGGTGGACACATCTACCCTGGTCTCGCTCTGGGAGAAAAGTTAAGAAAGCGCAATAATGAAGTTATTTTAGTAGGCAGGAAAGGAGGGATTGGCGAGAGAATAGCACGGGAAAGTGGATTCTCATTCTTCCAGATTGCAGGCGAAGGATTGGTAAGAAAATTCTCATTGAAAGTCTTCCGCTTTCTTGCAAAATCTCTCCAGGGGTTCTTTCAGTCTAAACAAATTTTTCGTTCTTTCAGACCGGATGTAGTTGTGGGAATGGGGGGCTATTTAGCCTTCTCAGTAGTTCTGGCAGCGAAAATATCCAGGATAACTTGTGCGATTCACGAACCGAATGTTATTCCTGGACTGGCTAATAGAGTTTTGGCCAGGATAGTCGACAGAATAATGGTCAGTTTTAGGGAAACGGAAAAATATTTCCCGTCTAAGAAGACATTTCTTACGGGAAGTCCTGTTCGTCAGTCTATCTTAGATTGCCCCAGGAGCGAGGGTTTGCGAAGATTAGACTTGGTAGAAGGANNGGTAAGAGCACTAAATTTTTTGAATCGTTTGCAGAAGAAGATTCAAATTATACACATCGTGGGCATTGGGCAATTTTCGGAAATGAAAAAAGAATACGAGAAAACAGATTACGCCGCACGCGTTCTTCCTTATCTTCTCCATATGGAATATGCCTACAGCTGCTGTGACCTGGTAATTGCCCGCTCTGGGGCAAGTACTGTTGCTGAAATCATAACAAAAGGCTTACCCAGCATTCTTATTCCCTATCCTTATGCAACTCGTGGCCACCAGAAGGCGAATGCTGAGTTTCTATCAAAGAGAGGCGGTTGCCTACTTATCGAAGATCACCGGTTGACGGGTGAGTTACTTGGCGATGTGATAATCGGCTTGATTGAGGACGAGGCAGAGTTGAGGGGAATGGCGGAAAATACGAGAAGACTTTCTATTGAAGATGCAGCTACTAAAATGGCTGATTTAATTGAAACAACGTAAGGGGCTGTTGGGGAAATAAAATAAAATGTTAAAGAATATTCAACACATACATTTTGTGGGTATAGGTGGTTCAGGGATGAGCGGAATTGCTGAAGTGCTGATAAATTTGGGTTATAAGGTTAGTGGGTCGGACCTCAAGAAGACAGAAGTAACACAGCGGTTAGCATCCCTGGGCGGTAAAATATTTATTGGTCATAAGCCTGGACAGGTAAGGAATGCCCATGTGGTGGTTACTTCCAGCGCGGTTCTACCCGATAATCCGGAAGTGGTTCAGGCAAAAAAACTTAAGATTCCCGTTATTCCTCGGGCGGAGATGCTTGCCGAGTTAATGAGGCTGAAGTATGCAGTGACAATTGCCGGTACTCATGGGAAAACAGTGACTACTTCCCTTGTGTCCATGGTTCTTGCCGAAGGTGGATTGGATCCTACAGTAGTAATTGGCGGGCGTTTAAAAAATATTGGTTCTTCTGCTAAGTTAGGCAAGGGAGAGTTCATAGTAGCTGAAGCAGATGAAAGCGACGGCTCATTTCTGAAACTGACACCTACCATTGCGCTGGTTACAAATATCGACGATGACCATCTTGACTACTATAAGACCCTGGGTAATATCAAAAGTGCCTTTACAGAATTTGTAAATAAAGTTCCTTTTTACGGGTCTATTATCCTTTGTGGTGAGGATGAAAATATTAAGTCGATTATTCCTCAAATAACGAGAAAATATTATACTTACGGAATAGGGAAAAATTATGATTTTTATGCAGAAAATATGGTATATAAAGGGATGGATACTGAGTTTAACCTCTGTTTTTCGGGAAAGAATCTGGGAAGGCTCACAATACACCTGCCTGGAGCTCACAACGTTGTCAACTCTCTGGGCGCAGCCGCAGTAGGTATTGAACTGGGAATAGAATTGGAAAAGATTAGAAAGGCTTTTCTCGATTTTACTGGGGTTAGTAGAAGGTTGGAGGTTAAGGCCAGGAAAAAGGATATAGTATTTATAGATGATTATGGGCACCATCCCACAGAAATTAAAGTAACTCTGGAGACAATCAAATCAATCTGGCCAGAAAGTAGGCTGTTAGTTATCTTCCAGCCGCATCGGTATACGCGCACGAGAGATCTGGCAAAAAAATTTGGACATTCTTTTGATAATGTGGACCGAATTTGGCTCACAGATATATATTCTGCGGGAGAGAAGCCCATTCCGGGAATCTCTTCATCGTTAATCCTGGAATCTTTCCCCGCTGAGAAGAGAGAGACTATTGCATTAAGTTCAGACCGAGAAGCTATGATTAAGGAGGTTGTAAAAAGTCTACAGCCACAGGATGTGCTGGTCACGTTAGGAGCCGGAGACGTCTACAAAATCGGCGAAGAAATCTTAAAAAAGATTTAATCACCGGCTTCGAACCGGAGTCCTGGCGAACGTAGGAACTATCGCCGATTTCTTCAAGGATTTCGGGGAAGGGAAATCTTGAGTGGAATTAAATGGTGGAATCAGTGGATATATTAAGCAAATTGCGAAAACTAGTGGGAAATAGGTTGAGGATTGACGAACCGCTTTCCCGGCACACTTCTCTTCGGATAGGTGGTCCAGCGAGTTATTTTCTGGAATTAAGAAATATTGAACAGCTGACTAATGTGATTGAATTTTCTCAGAGAGAGAATTTAGATTTCTTTATCTTAGGAGAAGGTACCAATGTGCTCTTTCCCGACAAGGGATTTAGTGGCCTGGTAATTCAGTTGAAAGGTGAGTTTGAAAAGTTTTCCATAGAGGGTAACCAGGTAACAGCTGGGGCGGGAGTGAAGTTGAATAACTTGGTGGAAAAATTGGGTAAGAAAGGTTTGAGTGGATTAGAATTTGCTTCAGGAATTCCAGGAAGCGTAGGTGGTGCAATTGTTACTAACGCAGGAACCAAAATGGGTTGGATTGGTGACGTTGTGAGGGAAATAAAAATTTTTCATGAGGGAAAAGTAAAAATTTTGAAGAAAGAAGAAACCAATTTTTCCTACAGATATTGTGATTTACCCGATAAAGCGATAGTTCTGGAAGTGAAACTGGGGTTGAAAAATGGCAAAAAAAGTGATATTATGAATGAAATTAAAGAGAGTCTTAAGCAGAGAAAAAGAAATCAACCTCTTTCTACTCGTAATGCTGGTTGTGTTTTCAGGAATCCAGAAAAATATGAGGCAGGAAAATTGATTGAAGTCGCAGGATTAAAGGGAACAAGATTTGGGAATGCGGAAATATCAAAAAAACACGCGAATTTTATTATTAATTGTGGCAAGGCAAGAGCTGAAGATGTGTGTAATCTGATCGAAAAAATTCGGCAAACGATCAAGGAAAAATTTGATATAGACCTTGAATTGGAATTGAAAATAGTTAAGGGATGAGGGGATAGTTTTGTGAAAGAGGTAATGGATAAATTAAGGACGAAAAAGATAGGGGTGCTTTGTGGGGGGAGTTCTCAAGAAAGAGAAATATCTCTCAAGACAGGAGAGGCCATTTACAAAGCTTTAGTCTTCCTTGGGTTAAATGTGTCTAAGCTTGATGTGGATAGAGATATCGCCTTGAAGCTAGCCAAGGAGGGGATAGACCTGGCTTTTATTGCTCTTCACGGAAAGCTCGGCGAGGACGGGACAATTCAGGGGCTTCTGGAAATGATGGGTATTCCTTATACTGGTTCGGGAGTATTGGCCAGTGCGTTGGCTCTGGATAAAGTATATACTAAGAAGGTTTTCAGTTACCATAAATTGCCTATGGCAAAATACAATGTTCTTGAGAAAAAAGTGGAAGCTCCTGGTGATATATTGAGAGAGCTGGACTATCCCGTAATTGTCAAACCAGCCAGGGAAGGTTCAACAATTGGAGTGACCATAGTTCGACAATCAAAAGGTCTGGATAGTGCGATAAATTTAGCTTATGGATATGGAGACAAAATATTAATTGAAGAATATATTCAAGGAAAAGAGATTACAGTAGGAATTCTGGGCGATGAACCTCTGCCGGTAATAGAAATTGTACCAAAGACAACATTTTATGACTATCGAGCAAAGTATGAACCAGGGATGTCCAAGCATATTGTGCCCGCCAAATTGCCACGAGAGCAGTACGAATTGGCTCAATCTCTGGCTCTTGCTGCTCACCGCGCCCTGGGTTGTGCAGGCGCTACTCGTGTAGATATGGTAATAGATAAAAGAGGTCAAATTTATCTCTTAGAAATTAACACAATCCCCGGGATGACCGAGACCAGTCTCCTGCCAGAAGCTGCGGCTGTGGCAGGGATGGATTTTAAGCAACTGGTGGTTAAGATTCTATCTTATGCTTTGGATTGAGGGTTGATTAACATTGGCAGTTAAAAGATGGCAAAAAAGAATTTTGTTGAAGAGGCGAATTTTTAGAATTTTGAGACTCACTTTGTTATCGCTGGCGCTTCTTTTTTCTGGATATGGAATTTACAAATTCCTCATTTATTCACCTTATTTTAAGATAGAAGAAATAAAAATTGAAGGAAACCAACAGATCAGTAAAAAGGACATTCTATTAACACTAAAAATAAAAAAAGCGGATAATATATTCAAAGTTAGACTAGGACAGGCAAGAAAAAGATTGAGGAGTCTAAAACAGATTAAGGAAATAGATATTCATCGCGATTTCCCTGACAAAATAGTCCTGAAAATTAGTGAGAGAGTTCCTATTGCCCGGCTGGATAAGGGAGCAAAAGTTCATTCTAATAAAGTGGAGTTAATTGACGAAGAGGGAATAACATTTTTAGGTAAGGACAGAGATTTACCGATAATTTTGGGAGCTAAAGATTCTGTTAATAGGAAAAAAGTGGTAAGTTTTTTAATTAAGCTTATGGCAGTCGACTCCCAGTTTTACAATAGAATATCATATATAGACGGCAACAATCCAAGAAAAATTAAGTTAAAAATGGATAGGGCCGTACTTATCTGGGGACCTGTAGGGAAAGAAACGGAAACCCAATTGGAGAAGAAGTTGAGTTATCTAAATTTGGTCCTCCAGGATTTGCTGAAAAATAGTAAGAGTTTTAACTATCTTGACTTACGATTTTTGAAAGAAGGAAAAGGAGAAATAATTGTTGGTTAGTAAGAAAAAGACGTAGGTCTGATTGGGGAGAAAATGAAACAGAAAACAGTTATTGGTCTCGATGTAGGATCAAGCAATATTTGCGCTCTTGTTGGTAAAATTACTCAGAAGGCGGAAGTGGAAATAATCGGATCGGCCAGGGTACCCTGTCGCGGTTTACGTAACGGTGTAGTGGTTAACATTGAGGAGACTACCCGGGCTATAGGTCAAGCTATGGATGAAGCTGAGGGAATAGCAAATACCTCGATTAAGACGGTTTACGTGGGAATTGAAGGCGGTCATATCGAAAGCTTTAATCATCAGGGAGCAATTATGATTGCTCGTTCTGATAAAGAGATCGCTGAAGAGGATATATTAAGAGTCATCGATTCAGCCCGGGCCATTCGCTTATCTCCTGAGAGAGAAATCATCCATACTCTCCCTCAGGGCTTCGTGGTGGATGGTCAAAGAGGGGTAATGGACCCCGTAGGAATGGAAGGTAGTCATCTGGGAGTGCATGTGCACATTGTAACCGGAGTCTCCACCACAATAAATAACCTGGTAAAATGTATTAATAGAAATGGTTTGGAAGTAGAGGATATAGTGTTGAGCGTATTGGCTGCTGCGGAAACTGTAGTTACTCCCGAAGAGAAAGATTTAGGATGTGTGCTTATAGATTTCGGCGGACAAACTGTGGATTTAGCCGTGTTTATTGAAGGGGCTCTCAAAGCTACCAGAGCGCTACCCATAGGAAGTGATATTATTACAAAAGACATAGCTCACTGTCTCCATGTACCCCTCTCGGAGGCAGCAAGGATTAAGCGGGAATTTGGCTGTGCTCAAATGAAGATGATTCCTGATAATGTGGAAGTAAATATCCTGGGCATGGATGGTAAGACCCGTCAGACAATCCTGACCAGCAGACTCTGCGAGATTGTCGAGCCGCGGGTAGAGGAAATCTTTAGTTTTATTCGCGAAGAGATGACAAAAATAAGCAGGGAAAATCTGATACCTGCGGGAGGGATTTTGACCGGAGGCGGCGCTTTGCTCCGCGGGGTTAAAGAGTTTAGTGAAGATATTTTGGACCTTCCTATGAGACTGGGTATCCCCCAGAATGTAGAGGGACTTTCAGAGGTTATCAGTAGTCCAGATTATGCTACAGCCATTGGCTTGATTAAGTATGCCCAAAAAGAAGAATTTCCTATTTATGAGAGGAGATTTGTAAGAAGGAAGGGACGTTCTACCTTACGCAAGATAAAAGAGTGGTTTGAGGAGATCTTTTAGTATCTTAGTCTAATTATGTACGCATCCCGATTTTCCATCAGGGATTTTGTGTCTATAATTGGAGGTGGTGATGTTAAAGTTTAAACAGGATGTGGACCTTACTGCAAACATAAAAGTTATAGGCATCGGTGGCGGAGGAGGCAATGCAGTTAATCGCATGGTTGCTTCAGAGATAAAAGGAGTAGAGTTTATTGCAGCAAATACTGATGCTCAAGCTTTGCGTGATTCTCTGGCTGGATACCGTTTACAATTAGGAGCCCATCTTACTAAGGGCCTGGGAGTGGGAGGCGATCCTGAGAAAGGTCGCCAGGCTGCCGAAGAAGACCGTGATGCAATTAAGGAATCTCTGGAAGGCGCTGATATGGTATTTATCACTGCAGGTCTGGGTGGAGGAACCGGGACAGGGGGCTCACCCGTTGCTGCAGAAATAGCCAAGGAATTGGGGGCTCTGACCGTGGGAGTGGTTACCAAGCCATTTATGTTTGAGGGACCCATTCGCTTTAAACAGGCGGAAGAGGGACTGAAAAACATGAAGAGAAAAGTCGACACTTTAATCGTTATTCCCAACCAGAGACTATTTGCCATTATTGATGAGACGACCCCTGCTCTTGATGCATTTAAAGTAGCCGATGACGTTCTGCGGCAGGCAGTACAGAGTATCTCAGAAATTATTACTTCGCATGGAATGATTAATGTTGATTTTGCTGATGTGAAGACGATTATGGTTGGTGCCGGAGAGGCGTTAATGGGAATGGGCTGGGCACGGGGTAAAGATAGAGCAATTAAGGCGGCTAAGGCAGCTATAAACTGCCCTTTGTTGGAAGATGTATCTATTGCAGGCGCCAAAGGTATTTTAGTTAATATTACGGGAAATAAAGATATCACTATGTTTGAAATTAAAGAGGCAATGGACTTAATTCACAATGCTTCTGCCTCGGGAGCGAATGTCTTCTTTGGTCAGGCATTTGATGAAAGCCTCAAAGATGTAGTAAAAATTACTGTAATTGCTACCGGCTTTCCTCCACCACGAGCTCTTCTGGAAGAGAAATTGAGACAGGAAGAGTTCGCCGGGGATTTATGGGAATACAACAAGAGAGAATTATTGAAGGAACCCGGCTATATGAAGGAGAACCTAAGAGTCCCCGCTTTTCTTCGGAGAAAGAAGAGGTACCGGTAGTTGTGATGATTTTTGGGAGCTAACATGCAAATTGCTACCCTTCTACGCGAAATGGTGGATAAGAATGGTTCCGACCTGCATCTGCGTGTGGGAAGTCCCCCTATTTTTCGAATCAATGGACGGCTGGTGCAGAGTTCACATCCCGCGCTCAGTCCCAAGGATACTGAGCGGATAGGTCTATCGCTTTTGAATGAAAAACAGAAACAGATTTTTGATGAAAACCACGAGTGCGACCTCTCTTACGCAGTAGAAGGATTGGCCCGTTTCAGAATCAATATTTTCCTCCAGAGAGGAACTATTCATATAGCGTTTCGGCTTGTACCTTTTGAAGTTCCTAATTTTGAACAGTTAAATTTGCCCCCTGTATTGAAGAAGATTTCAGAGAATGAGCGGGGACTTGTGCTGGTTACAGGGCCGGCGGGCTGTGGCAAATCTACAACGCTAGCGGCAATTGTCGACTATGTTAATTCGAGTCGAGCGGTTCATATCATAACCATCGAAGACCCTATTGAATTTGTCCATCAAGATAAGAAGAGCGTTGTAACTCAAAGGGAGTTAGGTGGAGATACGCGGGATTATCCGGCTGCCCTAAAACATATTGTCCGCCAGGATGCTAATGTAATTCTGGTAGGTGAAATGAGAGATTTAGCCACAATGGCTGCAGCATTGACTGCAGCCCAGCTGGGAAGCCTCGTACTATCCACGGTGCACACGATAGATGCCGTACAAACCATAACTCGTATCATAGACCTTTTTCCGCCTTACCAACAGAATCAGGTTCGGCTGCAATTAGCTGATACTTTGCAGGCAGTGATTTCCCAGAGGCTTCTGCCCAGAAGTGATGGAAAGGGTAGAGTACCTGCAGTAGAAGTCCTGGTTGCTACCGCACTGGTCAAGAAATTGATAGAGGAAAATAAGTCAGGAGAGATTCTTGGTACTATGGAAAAAGGGGATTATTACGGGATGCAAAGTTTCAATCAGGCATTAAAGAAATTGTATAGTAAGGGGCTGGTCAAGCTGGAAGATGCCTTATCTTCTGCCAGTAACCCCGAAGAGCTTCTATTATATATTCGCGGAATAGATTCAGGAAGTGGTGCAAAAGGATAAAAAATTTAATAGTTAAATGGAAGACTTCTTTCTTCCCATCACCTTTACCTCTACGGTTCCTGTTTTAGCTGGCATTACCACTGGCAATGCGGGCAATGCAAAATTCCCGGAAAAGAAAAGAGAGATAGCCCGCCGCTTAAACATAGCCGATTCTGGAATCACTACTGGAGAGCAAGTACACAAGAATGGCATTGCTATAGTTAGAGAAAAAGACCGGGGAAGAAAGTTTCCTGCTACAGATGGGCTTATTACTGACCTACCCAATGTCCCTCTTGCCATATTTGTTGCCGACTGCCCTCCCATATTCCTTTTCCATCCTCAGAGAAAAATAGCAGGTCTTCTGCACGCGGGTTGGCGAAGCACAGTAACCAATATTTCCTCTATGGCAGTGAACATGATCTCGCATGTTTTCGGAGTAAAAGCAAGAGATATTCTTGCAGTAATCGGACCGCACATTTGCAAAGAATGCTATACGGTCTCCTGGTCTCCGGTGGCAAAAGCTTTCACTGAGTGCTTCAAGTCTTGGGGAAGAGAAGTTTTAGCCTCAATAATTTCAGAATCTTCTCCGGTCTCCCAGGAAAAATTTTGGTCTGTCGATTTAGCCAAGGCAAATTCATACCAGTTGCAGAGAGCAGGGATTGTTCCGAAAAATATCCAGATAATGCCGATGTGTACTTACGAAAATGAAAATTTTTTTTCCTATCGCCGAGATAAAACCTCCACCGGGCGGATGATGGCAATTATCCAACTAAATTTTTCTTGACTTCTGTTTCTACATTATATATTATTAAATATCACAAAAAATCACAAAATATCAAGAGATATAAGAAAAAATCACAAAATAGAGGTGAAAATAGTGCAGAAATTAATGACCATAAAAGAGGTAGCAGATTATCTTAGATTAAGCAAAGTTACGGTCTACAAAATGACCCGCCAGGGAAAGATTCCGGCCTTAAAGATTGGAAAACAGTGGCGTTACAACAAGTCAGAAATAGATTCCTGGGTGAAGCAAAAATCGAATGATAAGCACCATTAAATCCTGGAAGGGAGAAGAGAATGAAAAGAATTTTAACTGCAAAAGATAGAAGGGCAACGACAAGAGTTTTAGCAGGGATTCCGGTTAAAGTAAGAGTCAAGGATCTACCTGATAACATTCCCACCAGTTTCTCCGGAGAGACGGCCGATTTAAGTTCCCGGGGGGCCTCTCTTCTTCTAAAGAGTTCTCTGCCAGTTTCTTCGAGGATATCATTAACTCTTGATTTAGCCTTTCCTTTTCCCCGCTTGGATACGGATGCAAAAGTGTTGTGGAACTATTTCCTGCCGAGGGATAAGAAATTTAATTGTGGGGTCCAATTTTTAAGTTTAAAGAAAGAGTACAAGAGGATATTAGAAGAATTTACTAAGGCAAAAAATAGTCTTGGGGAAGCAGTGCCTGAACGGAGAAGAATAGAAAGAAGAAAGGCGGAACGGAGAACCGCGGTGATACCTGACTATGTCTCCAATCGCCGGCGAGTAAGAAACAGAAGGTCTTTTGATCGGAGACAGGCTCTGGTGATACGCTTTTTTCGAAAATTAACAAAATCACTTCTACAGTCAATTCTTCTGTTTAAGAAGAAAGATATCGAATCTTGATAGTTCCTGGTTTTCTCATGGAAGTTTGGCATTGGGCGGGAGGAATATACGTGATAAGAATCGGACTGGCTATTCTTATTTTCCTTTTCTCAAGTACTGTTTATTCACTAGAGCGAGCAGGAGACGTAAAACTACAAACAATCAAAGTAAAATCAGGAGACACGCTACATGGGATTGCCGATAAATATTTGAAAGACCCCAGTCGCTGGCCAGAAATTTATCGATACAATAACAATGTAATTGACGACCCGGACTATATTCTACCAGCAATGGAATTGAAATTGCCCGTAGAGTTAATTAAGGAGCATTTAAGGGCAGCGCATTTAATTTATCTCCTCAGAGAGGTGCGTGCGCGCAGAAGAGGAGAATCGGAATGGCAGAGTGCAAAGTTGAATATGAAGCTATCCAATGGAGATGCAATAAGGACATTGAGAAGGTCGTTTGCTAGCATCGGTTTTGAAAGTGGAGAAGTTTTAAAGATAAGGGAGAATTCACTCGTAGTTTTAAGGTCAGAAAAAGAGAGAGAAGAGGTCGAGCTTCTTTCCGGGGAACTGCGCGCTGCGCAGGCTAATGTTCTGACAGCAGCGGCGTTGATTGAGCCACGACTCAGCTTGGAAGGACCGAAGCCGGACTTCAAAGCCAGGGTGAGAAAGGATAAATCGACACAGGTTGCCGTCTATACGGGTAAAGTTGACGTTGCCTCGGACGGAGTCAAGATAACTCTCTCCGAAGGATTTCGTTTGAATATCGACTACGGGAAAGGAATAGAGGAACCCCAACCATTTGTGTATGTGCCTGCATCAGCGGAAGGAAAGGCGTTTGCCATAGAATATTACCACCTGGAAATTGCTCAGGACGAAAATTTTAGGGAGCTTGTTGTGGATAAAGAGAGCGTTCTGGACAATAGTGAGTATTTCTGGAAGCTGTTCCATTCCACTGGGAAATCGGTCCATTCTTCAGTAGAAAATTTTATGGCTAACACTTTCCCTATGGAGTTTTTCGGAAGTTCTGAGGAGAAAAGCCGGCTCCCGGACGGTAGATATTTCTGGCGCCTTTTCTATTGCAATGACTTGGGTGCTAAGATTAAAGCTTCTTCGGTAAAGAGTCTGGTTATTGATACCAAACCCCCGAAGTTGGAAATTTTCCTGCCCAGAAAAAGGGCTAAGACGAAAGAAGAGTTCGTTGTGGTTAAGGGAAAGACAGAGGAGGGTTCTACCGTGGAGGTGAACGGAGAACGAGCAGTTACTTATTCCGAGGGTAATTTTGTTATCTATTGCAAACTGGTTCCCGGGAAAAATATCCTGACAATTTTGGCCCGGGACAGAGCAGGCAACGTGAGTGCTGCAAAGAGGGAAGTAGTGAGAAAATAAGATATGTCGGTAAGGGAAAATTTAGAAAAAGTTGAAGAGAAAATTCGAGTTAAGGCGGAATTGGTTGGTCGAAATGCTACGGAAATAACCCTGGTAGCAGTGACTAAAACAGTAGAGGCGGATAGAATTGAACAAGCAGTAGCTGCGGGAGTAAATATTATTGGCGAGAGCCGGGTTCAGGAAGCAAAAGAAAAATATGGAAAAGTAAAGAGTGAGGTTATCTGGCACCTGGTAGGACACTTGCAGAGGAATAAGGCAAAAGATGCTGTCAAGATTTTTGATTTAATCCATTCTGTGGACAGCGCTAAATTGGCCAAAGAAATCGACAAACAGGCAAGAAAAATTGACAAGGTACAGGAGATATTAATTGAAGTGAATGTAGCGGGTGAACAATCAAAGTATGGTTTAAATCCTGAAGGGGTAATTACTTTTCTCAAAGAAGTTAGTGAGCTACCTAACCTAAAAATTAAAGGACTGATGACTATGGCCCCCCTTTATGAAAATCCAGAAGATTGTAGACCCTGCTTTAGAAAATTGAAGGAGCTTGCCGAAGAAATTAGAGCTGAGAATATAGAAAATGTAGAAATGACATATCTTTCCATGGGTATGAGTAATGATTTTGAAGTGGCTATTGAGGAAGGTTCAAACATGGTGCGGATAGGAAGAGCAATTTTTGCACCATAAATGATAACACAAAAGAGAGTAGTATGAAACAGAATGACGAAAAGTGGTTGAAAAAAGAGAGAAGAAAAGGAGGAGAAAGGCGCCGTCCTGGTGGAGGGAGACCTCCCTTTGTTGAACGCCGTAAGAGAGAAAGGAGGAAGAGTCTATATAATATGGTTCCTGAAGAGAAAAGGAATTTATGGAGAGAGAAAAGGGTAGCCTTCATTGGCTGTGGAAATATGGGTAGCGCATTAATCTCGGGAATTCTGGGGAGCGGACTGATTAGTAAAGATAAAGTTCTGGTTACTGATATTAGACCTAAGCGGCTTGAGTATATCAGGAAAAAAGAAGGAGTCTCTACTACCGAGAATAACAGAGAAGCAGTGGAGAAGTGTGACATTATTGTTTTGGCTGTAAAGCCCCAGGTAATGGAGAGGGTTCTTTCGGAAATTAAGGATGTTGTGACAGGAGATAAGTTGATTATCTCCATTGCTGCGGGGATTACTACAGGTTTTATAGAGAAGGTTCTTGAGAAAGAGGTTCCGGTTGTCAGAGTAATGCCCAATACTCCTGCCCTGGTAAAAACAGGTGCCTCAGGCCTCTGCCCGGGTAAGTATGCCGGCGAAGAGGAAGAGACTGTTGCAGAGCAGATGATGAGTAGAGTGGGAATCGTGGTTAAGGTTCCTGAAGAGATGCTCGATGCAGTAACTGCCCTCTCGGGTAGCGGTCCAGCATACATATTCTATATCATTGAATCGCTAATCGAGGCAGGAATGGAAATGGGTTTGTCAGAGGACGATGCCAGAAAACTGGTTAATCAGACGGTCCTCGGTGCAGTGAACATGGTTATGGAGACAGGGGAAAGTCCTCAAGTCTTAAGGCATAAAGTGACGTCGCCAGGTGGAACAACTGAAGCTGCATTGAAATATCTTGAGGAAAAAGGATTTCAGAAAATTTTGATTGCCGCCGTGAAGGAGGCGGCTATAAGGTCAAAAGAACTAAGCAAAGGTTGAGGAGGTAAGATGCAAGTTCTACTGAACATTGCTGGTTATCTGATTAATAGTTTCTTAATTATTCTGTTCGTAGTAGTTTTAGCAAAGTATGTTCTCTCCAGACAAGGAAAAGATTTGAACACAGTTTTTCTTGGGCCGCTCATCAAAGATTTTTCAGAAACTATTTTTAATCAAGCGCGTAAGTTTATCTCCATTGAGGAAGAATCTACTCTTTCCATTACCCTGCTGGTGATATTTGTTGTACTGTTTTGGCTGGTGGGTTCTTTCATAATAAAATAGAAATGATCAACACAATCTGGTGGAAAAAAGGCAAAGTCTATATCTTGGACCAGAGGAAATTGCCTCATAAAGAAGAAGTAATTGAGTGCAAGAATTACCACAAGGTTACCCTTTGTATTAGAAACATGTCCATCCGCGGTGCTCCCGCGATTGGCATTGCTTCTGCTATGGGACTGGCTCTGGGAGCAAAAAGTATAAAGGACAGAACGAAGGACCGCTTCTTCAAAAAGTTACGGGCTATAGCAAATCGCTTCCTGCGTACCCGACCAACCGGAGTAAATCTTTTCTGGGCAATTGACAGGCTCCTTGCCCTGGCCAGAAAGAACCGTAAGAAATCTTTAGAAGAAATCAAATATATTCTTGAGAAAGAAGCCATTAACATACTAAAAGAGGACATTCGATTAAACAAGCGAATTGGTAAGAACGGACTGAGGTTAATTAATAAGCCGGCCAGTGTTCTTACCCATTGCAATACAGGTTCATTGGCTACAGGAGGTTATGGAACAGCCCTGGGAGTGATTAGAGCGGCTTTCAGCAAGGGAAAGATTAAGAAAGTTTTTGTGGATGAGACGCGTCCGGCGCTACAAGGAGCTCGTCTCACTACGTGGGAACTTGTTCACGATAAGATCCCAGCCGTTTTGCTCACAGATAATATGGCCGGGCATCTTATGCAGAAGGGTATTATTGACTGCGTAATTGTGGGCGCTGACCGTATTGCTGCCAATGGCGATGTGGTTAATAAGATAGGCACCTATACTTTGGCCGTTTTAGCAAAGCACCACCATGTCCCTTTCTATGTTGCTGCTCCCTCGTCCACTGTTGACATGAAAACTTATAAAGGTGAAAACGTGGTGATTGAGGAAAGAGACCCGCGGGAAGTTCTGGAAATACAGAAAAGAAGGATTGCTCCCAGAAACATACCTGTTGTCAATCCGGCTTTTGACCTTACGCCACATAAGTTGGTGAGTGCTATCATAACCGAGAGAGGCGTTGTCAAGCATCCCAGTAGAAAAAAGATGGTCTCACATTTCAGTTCAGGAGATTAAAGAATGGAATACAATAAAACAATAAATCTTCCCACTACTCAGTTTCAAATGAAAGCCGATTTGCCCAAACGGGAACCACAAATACAGAAAAAGTGGGATGAGATGAGATTATACGAGACTATCCAGGAAAAGAATAAGGATGGAACCAGGTATATTCTTCACGACGGTCCACCTTATGCTAATGGAAACATCCATATAGGGACTGCCTTGAATAAGATTCTTAAGGACATAGTCGTTAAATTCAAGATGATGGAGGGTTTCAACGTTCCCTTCGTTCCCGGATGGGATTGCCATGGACTGCCTATAGAATACCAGCTCTTAAGGGATCTGGGTCTCAGGAAAGAAGAGATAGACCGGGTTGATTTTCGCAGGAAGGCACGGGCTTATGCACGAAAGTTCGCTGGCATTCAGAAGGAAGAGTTCAAACGATTGGGGATTTTTGGTGATTGGGAAAACTCCTATTTTACAATGTCTTACGATTATGAGGCAAAAATCATCGAGATATTTAAGCGGCTTGTAGGTCAAGGCTATATTTACAGAGGAAAGAAACCAGTCTATTGGTGTGCAAATTGCGAGACAGCTCTGGCCGAAGCCGAAGTAGAATATTCCAATCACACTTCCCATTCTGTTTATGTGAAATTCCCGGTCAAAAAACTGGGAAAAGACAAGAAGACTAAATTACAACTTCCTACTTCCGTTCTCATCTGGACAACAACTCCCTGGACCTTGCCCGCTAATGTAGCTCTTGCTTTCCACCCCGAATACGACTATGCATGGGTAAAGTTATCTCGCTCGGCTCGTTGTTCAAAAGAAGAGCTAATAATTATTGCTAAAGAGTTAGTGTCGAATCTGATGGAGAGATTGGGCATCAAAAATTATGATATCTGGAAAGTTTCCCGGGGTAAAGACTTAGAAGGAATTATCTGCTCTCATCCCTTTATGGAAAGGGATTCTTTGGGCATTTTAGCCGATTTCGTGACCCTGGAGGAGGGAACGGGGATAGTACACATAGCTCCTGGCCACGGGCAGGAAGATTACCAGATTGGTTTGAAATATGGGCTCCCTGTATTAGCCCCTGTAGATGTTAAGGGGAGATTTACCGAAGAAGTTCCACAATTTTCCGGGTTGGATGTTTTTTCTTCTAACAAGTTAATCATAGAAAAAATGCAAAATTCCTCTCATCTTCTCCTTTCTGAAGAGATTGTTCATACTTATCCCCATTGTTGGCGCTGCAAGAAGCCGATTATTTTCCGCGCTACGGCACAGTGGTTTCTGGATGTAGACAAAAGTAGACTCAGGGAAAGGATGCTGAAAGCAATAAAAAAGGTGGAATGGATTCCCAAAATTGGAGAAAATAGAATCTCCAGTATGGTGGAAACAAGGCCAGACTGGTGTCTTTCCCGCCAAAGGTATTGGGGAGTTCCCATCCCTATCTTCTATTGTAAAAATTGTGGGGAACCCCTAATGTCCGAACAGAGTATAGGGGCTGTCCAGGACCTGGTTTTGAAGGAAGGTAGCGACGCCTGGTATATAAGAAAAGAAGAAGAGATTCTGCCAGGAAATATAGAGTGTCCTAAGTGCAAAAAGAGAGAATTCGTTAAAGAGAAAGATATTCTAGACGTCTGGTTCGATTCCGGGGTCAGTCACGAAGCTGTTCTGAGAGAGCGGGAAAACCTATCCTGGCCTGCAGACTTATATCTGGAGGGTTCAGACCAGCACAGAGGTTGGTTTCAGACCTCGTTAATTCCTGCAGTTGCTCTGGAAAAGGCACCTCCCTTTGAGAGCGTTTTAACTCACGGGTTTGTTGTTGATGGCGAAGGGAGAAAAATGTCCAAATCGATAGGTAACGTGATTGCTCCCCAGGAAATTATCCAGAAGCACGGCGCTGAGATCTTAAGGCTGTGGGTTGCTTCAGAAGACTACCGTGAAGATATTCGCATTTCTTCAGAAATTATTGGCCACCTTATCGATGGGTATCGGCGGATCAGAAACACTTTCCGTTTCCTTTTAGGAAACTTGCATGATTTTGATATTTCCAAGAGGGTAAAATACAAAGAGATGTCGGAACTGGACCAGTGGGTGCTGCATAAATTGCAGGAATTGATTTCCCAGGTGGTAGACGACTATGACTCCTTCGAATTACATCGAGTTTATAGAACCATCCACAATTTCTGTACCAGAGAGCTCTCCTCATTCTATTTAGATGTGCTTAAGGATAGGCTATACACTTTTAATAGAAATTCTCTTCCCCGCAGGTCAGCCCAGACAGTGCTTTATGAACTGGCAGTGAGTTTGATTAAACTCTCTGCGCCAATTCTCTCCCATACTGCCGAAGAAGCATGGCAATTGATGTCCGAGGTTAGGGAGCCGAGTGTCTTTTTGACCAACCTTCCTGGGGTGGAGAAAAAGTATTGGAACGAAAGGCTGGCAAAAAAGTGGGAGAAGATTTTGCTCCTCAGGAAAAGTGTAGTGAAGGCACTGGAGATTGCCCGAAAAGAGAAGATTATCGGGAGTTCCCTGGAAGCAGAAGTAGACCTTTATACTCAGGAAAAGAAGTTGGTCTCGCTTCTCCATGATTATCGGAACGATTGGAAAGAGATTCTCATTGTTTCCGAAGTGAAGATTATTTTGGAAGTGCCTTCGGCTTCCCCGGGGTTAGGGAAGGACAAATCGGAAGTTATGATGAGAAGCGAGGAGATGTCCGAGTTATATATTAGGGTGAGAAGGGCGCCGGGAAAGAAGTGCGTGCGTTGCTGGAACTGGAGTCCTACTGTGGGAGAGGATAGACAACATACCCAGCTTTGCGCAAGGTGCGTAGAAGTGGTGAAGAATCTGTGAAAGTGATTTCCTGCCCTGGAGGATAAAGAATTGGTGTACCTAGTTGCTCTAATATTACTATCCGTTGACCAGTTCTCTAAGTTTATAATCAGGCAAAATGTGTCTGTTGCTGAGTCGATTCCGGTTATAAAGAGCATATTTCACATCACTTATGTGGAGAATACGGGCATTGCTTTCGGGCTTTTTCCTCAAGGGCACTTTCTTTTTATCGCTATTTCCTTCATCATTATTGCAGTTATTATCTTTTTCGAAAGAAAAAAGATTATCAAATCATTAAAGGAAAAAATCTGTTTAGGATTAATTTTGGGTGGCGCTTCAGGCAATCTTATTGACCGGCTGAGGTTCGGGTTTGTGATCGATTTTTTAGATTTCCGCATCTGGCCTGTGTTTAACCTTGCCGATTCGGGTGTCTGTATTGGTGGCATTCTTATGTTATTTTTTATCCTGAGAAAGCGTCCCCGTAAAGAAAGAACCGCTGGTGATGGAGAGGAAAGAATTAGTTGTGCATAAGGGTGAAGAGGGAAAGAGACTCGATTTATATCTGTCTTCTTCTTTTCCGCGCCGTTCCAGAAATTACTTGCAAAAGATGATTGTTCAGGGAGATATACTGGTTAATGACAGGATTGTTTCCAGACATTATAAGGTTAAGGAAAAGGATGTAGTAACCATAAATCTGCCACCAGCCAAACCGCACCAGGCATTTCCGGAGAAAATTCCTCTGAATATCATCTATGAAGACAAAGCTGTAATTGTAGTAAATAAACCGGCGGGCATGGTAGTCCATCCTGCCTGTGGAAACTACTCGGGGACATTGGTAAACGCTCTGCTGTACCATTTTCCCGGTTTAACCAGGGGAAAATTTCCCGATATTAATCGCGTGGGGCTTGTTCACCGCCTGGATAAAGACACTTCCGGGGTTATGGTTGTCGCCAAAAATAACGCCTCCCTGGCCCATCTGGCTAAACAGTTTGAGAACAAAAAAGTAGAAAAAGTGTACCTGGCATTAGTCTCTGGGAAGATGGTGAATCCCCAGGGAAGTATCGAGGCTCCGGTGGGTAGAAAGATTACGGACCGAAGAAAGATGGCTGTAACCTCAATAAAGAGTCGCCGGGCAATTACTGATTTTGCAGTGCGTGAAATTTTAGGAGATTTTACTCTTTTGGAAGTGAGACCAAAGACAGGGAGGACGCATCAGATAAGGGTCCATCTGGCACACATCGGACATCCTGTAGTGGGAGATAGTGAGTATGGACGGCCTGCTCCAGAGAATTTGAGGGTGAGCCGCCAGCTTCTACACGCATACAAATTGGGATTTATTCATCCTGTCAAGAAAGATTGGGTAAACTTTACGGCTCCTCTCCCCAAAGAATTTAAGAAAATAATCGCTCGATTAAGAAAGGATAAGAGAATAAAAGATGATGGTTGAGGAAAGAAGATATCGTGAATTGTTCAAAAGCAGAGATCTGGTGAACTTCCGAATTAGCCAGAAAGAAACGGACATATACGTAGCTGTAGATGGTAAAGAAAAGGAAAAAATAAAGAGTATTATTGCTAAAACAGAAAAGTTGGTAGGAGATTACCGTCGGGATATTGAAAATTATATAAAGAATTACCCGATTTTTGAGGTGAGTTTTAAACCTGTGGCTGTAGATTCTGATGCTCCAGAAATTATCAAACAGATGGCTGGGGCGGCACTGCTTGCCGACGTAGGTCCCTTTGCTTCAGTAGCCGGGGCAATTGCTGGCGCGGTGGGAAGCAAATTGTCAGAAGGGATTTCCGATGTAATAATTGAAAATGGTGGCGATGTGTTTATAAAGACCAGCAAAATACGCAAAGTGGGAATATATTATGGTGCGGATGAGATTTCTACCGGGATTGGTCTGGAAATACATGCTGCAGATGGTCCTTTGGGAATCTGTGCTTCCAGCGGAACTTGTGGCCATTCTTTCAGTTTTGGTCGAGCGGATGTGGCGGTGGCTATTTCGCATTCCACTGCTCTGGCTGATGCCTGTGCTACAGCCATGGGAAATTTAGTAAAAGAGAGCAGAGATATTGACAAAGCAATCAATTTTGCCAAAGGGATTGAGGGTATTAAGGGTGTAATCATAGTTAAAGGTGATAAATTTGGTTTCTGGGGAGATTTAAGGGTAATTAAGATTTGACATATTCGTTATTTTTAAATATAATAAAAGTTTAATTTTAATATGAAGACAACAAAAACAATGGCGGTAAGATTGATCAATATAGGTTTTAATAACATAGTTGTCGACCAAAGAATTGTAAGCGTAGTTAACCCTGCTTCTTCACCTGTGAAAAGATTAATAGAAGTAGCCAGAAAGAGGGGTAGTTTGATTGATGCTACCTGCGGCCGGCGTACCCGCTCAGTAATAATTACTGATAGTAACCACGTTATCTTGTCCGC
This sequence comes from bacterium, assembly GCA_011773355.1. Taxonomy (GTDB): domain Bacteria; phylum UBA6262; class WVXT01; order WVXT01; family WVXT01; genus WVXT01. The sequence continues at coordinate 16,556 of WVXT01000047.1, read as the reverse complement.
ATTGCAGCCAGAAACGATTGGTGAGAGATTTCAACAGAAGATAGAAAAAGCTGAAAAGAAGGTACTGCTGACTTCTACCGCGACAAATCAGTACAAATTAAGAAAACGGAAGTAAGAATAATGACCGAACCTGGACTACTCATAATTATCTCTGCTCCTTCGGGCACAGGTAAATCGACTCTATGCAGAAAGTTAATTAGCAACTTCCCCAGCGCTCGCTATTCCGTCTCACTTACTACGCGGGCTCCCCGTCGTGGAGAAGTTCAAGGAAAGGATTATTTCTTTGTTTCCAAGAATGAGTTTAAACAGAAGATCAAAAGGGATGAGCTTGCAGAGTGGGCATTGGTTCATGGCCATTACTATGGCACTCCCAAGGATTTCCTGAAAAGGAATCTGCTTAGGGGAAAAGATGTCGTATTGGACATAGATGTGCGGGGTGCGATGAAATTGAAGAAAAAGTATCCCCAGGCGATATTTATTTTCCTTGCACCGCCATCATTTTCTGAATTGGAGAGAAGGATTAAATGGCGAAAGAGGAACAGTGAAGCAACCATAAAGAAAAGGCTGACTAATGCCCGCTGGGAAATGGGACGAATAGGAAGTTATGACTATTTAGTGATTAATGACCGGTTAGTAGATGCCTTTACACAGGTTAAATCTATTATAGTGGCTGAAAAGAGCAAAGTAAACAGGTCGGAAGAAAAAATAAAAAAACTGAATCTTATATAACTGCCCCATGAATCGGGACGAAGCTCTGCTTCAATGTAGAGGAGCATTTCCTGGCTGAATAGAATTGGAGTAGAAAGAATGGTAAAAGACAAAGCTAAACCTTCGCTGGATAAATTGTTGCTGGATAATGTATCTAATAAATATAAGTTAATCCTTTTGACTTCGAAGTTATTAAAAGAGAAGACCAAGAAAGACGGAAAAATTAAAATGACACCGGAGACAATTATAGAAGCATTATACGAAGTAGCCAGTAAGGATACGGGTAAGAAGAAAATCTCAAAGGAAAAGGTGTCAAAAGAGGAAAGTGTTGAAAAAAAGAAGCCTGAAGAAAAATAGGCCTTTTGCGGATAGAAAAATCATTTTAGGCATAACCGGTAGTATTGCTGCTTACAAGGCCTGTGAGATAGTCTCTCGCTTAAAAGGGCTGGGTGCTGAAGTGTTTGTAATAATGACCAGGTCGGCGACTCATTTCGTCACCCCGTTAACTTTTCAGACTCTCTCTGGGAATAGGGTCTATCTAAATCTTTTCGATTTGCCGGAAGAGTGGGAAGCCGAGCATATCTCTTTGGCCGAAAGAGCAGACTTAATTTTGGTTGCCCCCGCTACAGCTAACACCATTGCAAAATTAGCTGCAGGTATTGCCGATAATCTCTTAACTACTACCGTTTTGGCCAGTGAGGCGCCTGTTGTAATAGCTCCAGCAATGCATGAAACTATGTATAAGAATAGATTCACCCAGGCCAACATTGAAAAATTGAAAGAAAAGGGATTCAAATTTATTGGACCCGAATATGGAAGGCTCGCCTCGGGAAAGAGTGGCTTGGGTAGGTTAGCCAGCATTGATAAGATTATGGATGCCCTTAGGGATTTTCTGGCCCGGGACAGAGATATGGCAGGGAGGACTTTTCTCATCACTGCCGGTCCCACTCGTGAATACCTGGACCCGGTGAGGTATATATCGAATGCCTCTTCAGGCAAAATGGGCTATGTTTTGGCTGAGGTAGCACAAAGGAGAGGGGCAAAAGTAATATTAATTAGTGGTCCTACAAATATTACACCACCACAAGGAGTGAACACCGTATTTGTAGACTCAGCCCAGGATATGGAAAAGGAAGTGGTAAAATATGTTCCTCGCTCGGACGTGGTTATCGCTTCCGCCGCTGTTAGTGATTACCGTCCAAAGAAGAGGGAGAAAGAGAAAATTAAGACCAACTTTCAGAGGAAAAGTATAAATTTGGTAAGGAACCCCGATATCCTTGGTCAATTGGGTAAACAAAGAGATGCGAAATGCTTAATCGGGTTTGCGTTAGAGACGAAAGACCTGGAAAAGAACGCCCGGGAGAAACTGAAGAGGAAGAATCTGGATATGATTATAGCTAATACTCCTGAGGCAATGAGTCAGAATGAAGCCACGGTTAAAATTTTCACGAAATCGGGGAAGAAAATTCTCTTGCGAGAAATGAAGAAAGAAAAGATAGCCGAGAGGATATTATCCGAGTTAAAAGAATTTATGAAATGAGATGAGGATTAGAATTGAATAGAAATAAAGAATTTGCGGAGTTACTTTCAATAACCAGGAAGTTTCTGGAACAGGAAAGAGATATGGGCATAAAAGAGTTTATGCAACAAGGGGATGAAAAGAGAGCTGAATCGGGAGCTTTAGATGATCTGGCAATGAAAATAAAGGATTGTCAGAACTGCAAGTTAGGGAGAACGAGGACAAATCTGGTGTTCGGAGCCGGGAATCCCAAGGCAGAATTAATGTTTGTTGGCGAGGGGCCCGGTTTCGATGAAGATTTATCGGGAATTCCCTTCGTAGGAAAGGCTGGACAGCTGTTAACCAAAATAATTGAATCGATTGAGTTAACTAGAGAAGAAGTATACATTTCCAATATTGTGAAATGTCATCCCATGAGAGATCCCACCCACCCAGAAATGAGAGGTAACGACCGGCCGCCAACTCAAGATGAGGTAGCTCAGTGCCTTCCAATTTTGTTTAAACAGATTGGAATTATCGAGCCTAAAATCATCTGTACTCTCGGTTCACCGGCTACCAGGGCGCTTTTAAACTTAAGCGAAGGCATAGGAAAACTTCGTGGTAAGTTTTACGATTTTTATCCGCCTTATGGAAAGTTTGGAGAGCCCATAAAGGTCATTCCCACTTACCATCCGGCATATCTTTTGAGAGACCCGACGAGAAAGCGGGAAGTGTGGGAAGACATGAAGAAGATAAAGAAGGCGATGACCTCTATTTCTCCGCATTGAGGATGATTCCGCTATTTTCAAAGCTAGTTGACCAGTAGATAAAGAATGGAAAGGTGTATTTACGACAATGGAAGGATGCGTATCAGTTGTTTTTCCTATTCCTTTTAATAGAATTTTCCACTATTCCCTTCCCCTGGAACTGGAATCGGAAAGACTGGTAGGAAGGAGAATAGTAGCACCTTTTGGACCTAAAGAAAGGATAGGATATGTTATAGACGACTTAGCAAGGTCAAGAGTAAAAGGCGCAAAAATGATTAAAGAGGTCATCGATAAAGAACCGTTAATTTCCGCAAATCTACTACAGCTGGCTAAGTGGATATCTAAATACTATGTGTGTTCTTTGGGGCAGGCTCTGGACGTAATACTTCCCCACAACTTTCGGCCTGTCAAACCAAGGGAAAAGGTAAAAAGGACGGAAACGAAGGTTTTCCCCGCCTTAATACCCTCTCCGCAGCAAAGGAGAATATTAAAACCTATTCAAAATAATATAAAGGAAAAAAAATTTGCTATTTTCCTTGTTCATGGCGTAACTGACAGCGGCAAGACAGAAGTCTATCTGCAGGCCATAGCTCAAGCCCAGGAAGTAGGAATGCAGTCCATATTTTTGGTTCCCGAAATATCATTGACGCCACAGTTCTTGAGTATTTTCAAACAAAGATTCGGAGCTAGCCGAATCGGACTCTGGCACAGTCGCCTTTCCCGGGGAGAGAGGTACAGTACCTGGCAATCCGCCTACCAGGGGAAGATAGATATAATGATTGGGGCAAGGTCAGCGATTTTTGCGCCTTTTCCTGACTTGGGCCTGATAATAGTTGATGAAGAACATGATACTTCTTACAAGCAGGAAAAAAGACCCTTGTATCATACTAGAGAATTAGCAGGGAAGAGGGCTGAACTTGAGAGGGCAACTTTGATTCTGGGTTCAGCGACTCCTTCTCTGGAGGCTTTCTATCGAGCGTTAACAGGAGTAGAACCGTATAGACTTTTGACTCTTCCGGAAAGGGTATATGAAAGGTCTCTTCCTTCAGTAGCTGTAGTTGATATGCGCCAAGAACTAAAGAGAAGAAACACTCAAGGCGTCCTCTCTGAGAGACTTTCTGAGGCGATTGCTGAAAGATTGAAAAAGGATGAACAGATTATTCTCTTCTTGAATCGGCGGGGTTATTCCACTTTTATTTTGTGTCGAGAGTGCGGATTTGTGCTGAAATGTCCAAATTGTAATGTTTCCATGGTTTACCATTTTGATGAGAAAAAAGTTAAGTGCCATTATTGTAACCATCGTCGGCAAGCGCCAAGATTTTGTCCCCGATGTGGCAGTAAAAAAATTCGCTATTTTGGTACGGGCACGGAGAAAGTAGAACAAGTGGTAATGAAAATGTTTCCCCGGGCGAAAGTTATGAGAATGGATATCGATACCATGCATTACCGGTACGCCGCTGAGAAAATATTTAATGCCTTCCGTCAGCGAAAAGTCGATATCCTGGTGGGTACTCAGCTGGTGGCCAAGGGGTGGGACTTTCCTGATGTTACCCTGGTGGGAATAATCTCGGCGGATACGGCTTTAAACTTGCCAGATTTCCGTTCTGCAGAGAGAACTTTCTCCCTGATTACGCAGGTTGCTGGACGGAGCGGAAGGGGGCCCAAAGGTGGTGAGGTTATCGTTCAGACCTACAATCCTGATCATTATAGCATAAAGTTAGCACTTAAACACGATTACCGCTCATTCTACGAGAAAGAGATGGAATTCCGGAAAGAATTGAACTATCCCCCCGTTACTAATTTGGTGCTCATTCTGATAAGAGGAAAAGATGAAAAAAAAGTGATAACCGCGTCTGAAAAAATTGGTTCTCTGTTAAAGAGGGAAATGAATCGAGCCACAATATTAGGTCCCGCTCCCGCCGTACTGGATAAGATTGCGGAAAAATATCGCTGGCAGATTATCATCAAAACTACCGATATGAAGGATATCGGCGAATTTTTCCAGAGACACTACCTGGGATTTGAGGAGAAAGGAATAGAGATTAGTGTTGACGTCGACCCTGTCAATATGCTTTGACAGAGGAAACAAAAAATTTGTATAAACACAAAGAATTTGGTATTATTAAAAGGGAATTTAAGCTATTTTAAACTGGTCAGTGCCTAACTGGTTCAGGAGGAAAAGTTGCGTATCTTGTTTATGGGAACTCCTGACTTTTCCCTCCAGTTCTTGAAGAAGATAATGGAGAGTGACGAAATTGTAGCTATTGTCACTCAAGGGGACCGTCCCGCTAAACGGGGACATCGTCTGGAATACTCAGAGGTAAAGAAGTTTGCTTTGAAGAAAAAGCTTACTCTTTTTCAACCAGAGAAGATTGCAGATAGCAACTTTGTGGAAGAGGTTAAGGAGTTAGCCCCAGATTTGATTGTAGTTGTTGCCTTTGGGAAAGTCTTATCAGCCGAAGTTTTGAGCATTCCCGAGAAGGGTTGCTTGAACATTCATTTTTCTCTGCTTCCTAAGTACCGTGGCCCGGCTCCTGTGCAGTGGGCGCTTCTTGAGGGAAATTATTATACAGGGGTATCATCAATATTTATGGAAGAAGAAGTAGACGCGGGTGACATTATTTTGCAGAAAAAAGTTTCCATAGACCACGAAGACAATTATTCAACTTTACAGGACAAATTATGTGAAGCAGGGGTGGTTTTGCTGGAAGAGACGCTCAATTTGATAAGGAAAGGAAAAGTTACCCGCTTCTCCCAGGATAAGTCTGGCATCAGTTATGCACCATTGTTGAAAAAGAGTGATGGTAAGATTAATTGGAATGACACTTCTGAAAAAATATTCAATCGTATTCGGGCACTCAATCCATGGCCAGGAACTTATGTTCAAATAGACGGGGAAAAGAAAGTGAAAATAGTACAGGCTAAAACTATGACAGTACCTGTTGAGGCTGACAAAAGAGGCTTTCCTAAGCCGGGAAAAATTGTGGAAATCAGAAAGGGAGAAGGATTTGTAGTAGCTTGTGGAGAAGGGGGGCTTCTGGTCACCCGGGTTCAGCCAGAAGGTAAACCTATCCAGAAAGCTTATGATTATCTTCAGGGTGCCCGGTTAACAGTTGGCGATATGTGGGGGAAAGAGTGAAATCGGCAAGAAAGATTGCATTAGAAGTCCTATATAAAATTGAGACAAAAAATGCCTACAGCAGAGTTGCTTTAGATAGTGCGCTCTCATCTCACGAATTATCAAAAGAGGATAGGGCACTGGTTACTGAATTGGTCTACGGAGTGATTCGCCGTCTCAATACTTTGGATTGGGTGCTTAATACCTATAGTTTTAAACAAAAGATAGAAGAATTCTCTCCTTATGTGAGAAATATTTTGAGATTGGGAGCTTATCAGTTAATGTATCTTGATAAGATTCCCGCCTACGCAGCAATAAACGAGTCGGTAGAGATGAGTAAAGAATTTGGACATACCGGTATTGTTTCACTGATCAATGCAGTACTACGTGCAATTAGCAATAATCTAAAAGACATTCATTATCCTGACCAACAGAAGAATCTATCCCAATATCTTTCCATAGTCTACTCTCATCCGCAGTGGTTAATTACGCGTTGGTTGTCACGATTGGGAGAGAAGGAAACAATAAAGTTGTGCGAAATCAACAATCAAGCGCCTCCTCTCTCTATTCGCATCAACACTTTGAAGACCACGCGGGAAGAAATTATTCCTACCCTGAAGGAAGAAGATTTGAAAGTGGAGGTTAGCGCAGTCGTTCCCGGGGGCTTAAAGATAAGAGATTTTATCTCTTTAACTCAATTGGAATCCTTCAGGAGGGGCCTGTTTACTGTCCAAGGAGAGAGCTCTCAGCTCATCAGTCATATCCTTGCACCTGAGCCTGGAGAGACTGTGCTGGACGCCTGTGCCGCACCCGGCGGAAAAACTACACATATTGCAGAACTTATGAAAAATACAGGTTCAATTATCGCTTTAGATATTCGTAAACCTCGAGTGGAAATGATTAAGGAGAACTGCAGGCGCCTGGGAGTGACCAATGTTAAAGCAGAACTTCTGGATGCCACTAAAGTAAGTTCCCTTTACTCAAAAAAAGTTGACCGATGCCTTGTGGATGCGCCTTGCTCCAGTCTGGGAATCATCCAGAGTCAGCCAGAGGTTCGCTGGAATAGAGATTATCGGGGAACTTTGGTTAAAATGCCCCAGTTGCAATATGCAATTTTGAGTGAGGTTTCTTTATGTGTTAAGCCTAAAGGCGTTTTGGTTTATGCAGTGTGTAGTTTGGAACCGGAAGAGGGTGAGAAAATTATTGAGAAGTTCTTAAAGGAGAGACCGTTATTTCACCTGGAATCAGTCAAGCCCTATCTTCCTGTTTCTAAAGAAGAGCTAGTTGATGAAAACGGTTTCTTGAAAATTTATCCTCATCGTCACCACATGGATGGTATGTTTGCTTGTCGCATGGTAAGGATGTAGGAAGAGATTCAAAAGATAGTTTGTTCATTCTGAGAAATTTCTTAACGCCAAGAAACTTCGGACTTTGCAAGGCGCAAAAATAAACTCCCCCGCAGAGCGGGGGTCAGACCCCGATTTATCCGGGCTTGGAAGTAGAATAGCTGTCCTTATTTCTTGGCTGAAATTTCTAATATTCTTCACAAACTATCTTTTGAATCTCTGTTGGTAACAAATAGAGGGGAAGGTTAGGTTATGAAATTAATATTAGGAATTTTAATTCTAATTTCTGTTACGTTACTTGGATTTTTTTCTCTCCAGCAGGGGACTAAAAAATTTATTAAAATCATTCTGGCTACTTTTGCCGCCATAGTATTTGGTGTTCTCATCTTTAACCAATTGATGGGGATAGTTATTCATCAGAAGAAAGAGATAATGATTCCCGACCTGACGGGAAGGACCGTGGGGCAGGCTCTGCAGATTTTAAGTGACCAGGACTTATATATCAAGAAAGTTGGCGAACAGTATAATGAGAATATCCCCGACGGCAGTATTATTTTTCAGGAACCCCTGCCGGGGTCGGTAGTGAAAGAAGGAAAAGTCATTAAAATTATCATTAGTTCTGGTGGTCAGGTTATTTTCATTCCTCAGCTTGTAGGGAAGTCTTTACGCGAGGCAAAGATTCTCCTTCGTCAGGCAGGCTTGGTTCTGGGCGAGGAAACAGGAACTTACTCGGAGGAAATAAAAAAGGACTTTGTAATAGCGCAAGACCCCTCACCGGAAGAAATCGTTGCCCGAGGAAGCATGATTAATCTGGTGATAAGTCTGGGGCCAGCCAGAGAAGCAGAAGTGCCTTTGATGGTCAATCTGCTAGGCCAAAATATCAAGAGCGCCCGGAAGATATTGCGGGATATGAATTTATCCTTGGGTGAAATTAAAGAAACTGTTAATGATAGCGTTCCCGAAGGAACTATATTAAAACAGGAACCTCACACAGGTGAAATCATCGATGAAAATACTATAGTTAAAGTAACTGTGGCAAAGAAAAGCGAAGAGCACAAAATAATCCGCGAAGCAACAGTATATTATGAAGTTTCCCAGGGAGTTTTAGATAGAGACGTTCTTATTGTAGTAGTTGATGGTCAGGGTGAAAGGGAAGTTTATCGTAAGATACATTCTCCGGGAACGAAGATTTCATTGCCCATACAGGTTTTGGGAAAAGCAAAGGCAAGAATATTTGTTAACGGTATTTTGGTTAAGGAGACGGAATTGTGATTAAGATCGCTCCATCTATTCTAAACTGTGAATTTACAAATCTAAAAGAGTTGATATCGCTGGTTGAAAAAGCGGGGGTGGATATGTTGCATCTCGATATTATGGATGGTCACTTTGTTCCCAATATTTCCTTTGGACCTCAAGTGGTGAAATCCATAAAGAAGATAACCAAGCTACCTCTTGACGTTCATCTAATGATAGAGAATCCTCAAGAATTCATATCTGTTTTTGCTCATGCTGGGGCAAGAATTATTACGGTTTCCAAAGAAACTTGTATTAATCTTGGAGAGCAAATTGAAGCAATCATGAAGGAAAGGCTGGAAGTGGGAGTGGCGCTCAATCCTCAGACGCCTGTTGAGTCTTTATTGAATTACTTAGATCAAATTAACATGGTTCTGTTAATGACCGTAGAGCCGGGTTTTGGGGGACAGAAGTTCATTAGTTCCGTCTTACCAAAGATTGCTTATCTTCGGGATTACATTTCAAAAAACAGACTAACTGTAGATATTCAAGTTGATGGTGGAATTGACCTTAACACGGCGCGGTCGGCTATAGAGAATGGTGCAAATATTCTGGTTGCCGGGGAGTATATTTTCGGTTCGCCCGACCCCAGGAAGGCAATTGCCGACCTCCGTAAAGTGTGTGCTCTCTCTGAGAAAAAATCGGCAGGTAAGTAAATAACCGAGGCAAAACTGCAATTTTATAAAGGGAGGAAATATGTCCATAATGATTAGATTGAAGAGGATTGGGACACATAAACGTCCTTTCTACACTATTGTGGCAGTTGATTCGAGAAAGAAGCGGGACGGACGAGTATTAGAAATACTGGGGCATTACGATCCGCATGCGTCCAGGGAAAGCATTACATTCTTTCAAGAAAAGATTAAAGCCTGGATGAAGAAAGGCGCATTGATTTCGCCAACGGTAAAAAGTTTACTGAAAATTCACAAGGAAAAAGAATAATTATCAGGCGTTAGAAGTGATTATCACGTAATTTTGGAGGAATAGTTGAAAGAACTGGTGATTCACATAGTTAAACAGCTAGTAGATAATCCCGAAAAGGTCAAAGTTAAAGAGATAAAGGGAGAACAGAATATAATTCTGGAACTGTCAACAGATAAGGAAGACATAGGCAAAGTAATCGGCAAACAAGGAAGGACTATTAAAGCACTGCGCACGTTGCTTAATGCTGCTTCTGTGAAGACAGGACACCGGGTCACGCTCGAGGTCATTAAATAGATGGGAAAAGAAAATAAAAATTTGGTCTTTTTGGGAGAAATCGTTAATACACAGGGACGTGAAGGAGAAGTGAAACTGATCTCATATCTGTCCTTGTCCAGTTTCGTCACCAGAGGTGGGAGGAGCCTTTTGGAAAAAATTAAGAATGTCTATTTGGTGAATCCAGAAGGAGAGAAAAAGGAGGCCCGGATACTTAACCTGAGAGAACAAAAGGGGTTCATTTTCTTGAAATTTGCTGGCTGTGATACTATTGGCCAGGCAGATCAGTTGAAGAAATATAAAGTCGCCTGTAAGAGACTTCCCTTGGCAAAGGGAGCTTATTATGTTCAAGATTTGATGGGAATGGAAGTTTTTGCAAAGGACAGAACGGGGCTGCGCCGCCTGGGAAAAATTGTAGACATTTTTGGAACAGGGGCAAACGATATCTATGTAATCAAAGAAGAAACTAAAGAGATCTTATTTCCTGCACTAAAAAAATTGGTGAAGGAAATCAATATTAATAAGAAAAGAATGATAGTTGATCTTCCCCGGGAGCTATAATTGAAGGAAAAAATGGTAATCGATGTAATAACTATATTTCCGCAAATGGTGAAAGAAATAATTAAGGAAAGTATCTTAAAGCGCGCGCAACAGAAAAACATTGTCAAAATTAACGTCCATAATTTGCGTGACTTTGCTTTGGATAAACACTCCGTTGTGGACGATTATTCCTATGGTGGCGGAGCGGGAATGGTTTTGAAACCGGAACCTATATTTCGCGCTGTAGAAAAAATCGTAGGTAAGAGAAAAAAGAAAGGCAAAACGCGCATTATCCTTTTAACTCCCCAGGGACAAACCTTCAACCAGGCTAAGGCCAAGGAACTTTCTCAAGAGGAACACTTGCTATTCATATGCGGGCATTATGAGGGGGTGGATGAGCGGGTCAGGGAAAACTTAATTACTGATGAAGTTTCCATTGGCGATTATGTTTTGACAGGAGGAGAATTGGCGGCAATGGTAATTATCGATTCCGTGGTAAGGATATTGCCAGGAGTTTTGAATAAGAAGGAATCTTTCGAGAATGATTCCTTTTACCAGGGGTTGTTAGATTATCCACATTACACCCGGCCAAGAAGGTTTAGGAGAAAATCTGTTCCAAACCTCCTTTTATCAGGGAACCATGCTCGGATCAGGAAATGGAGAAGACAAAAAGCGCTAAGAAACACTTTGAATAAAAGGCCAGATCTTTTGGAAAAGATAGCGCTTTCTGGAGAAGACCAAAAAATCCTGGAGGAACTCAAAAGAAAAAAAGTAAAAACGGCTACAACTCGATTAGTTTTTAAGAGCGCAAATAGATAGATTTACAATCATAGAAAGGTGGATTTTATGGACAGTTTACTGAAACGAGCCACTGCGGAGATGGTGAAAAAAGACTTAACCGACTTCCTTGTTGGCGATACAGTGCGTGTCATTTCAAAAGTTTTCGAAGGCGGTAGTGAAAGAGTTCACGCCTTTGAAGGAGTGGTCATTAGGCGTTCAGGAAGAGGTATAAGCGAAACTTTTACCGTGCGCAAGCTTTCTTATGGTGTAGGAGTGGAGAGGATTTTCCCTGTTCATTCTCCCCAGATTAAAAAGATAAGTGTAGTCAAGAGTGGAAGGGTTCGCCGGGCAAAGTTGTATTATTTGCGTAAAAGGATAGGTAAAGCTGCACGGGTTAAAGATAAAAAGCTAAATGGGCAATAGAAGAATAAATTTAGGTAAAAAAGGGGAAGACATTTCCATAAAATTCTTGAAAAAACAGGGATATGAGATTATGGAAAGGAATTACCGTTGTGCTTTAGGTGAAATTGATATCGTTGCCAAAGACAAGAATATTCTCTGTTTTGTGGAAGTCAAGACGCGAAGTACAGAAGAATACGGTTTACCTGAAGAGGCAATAGATGCGTATAAACAGAAGAAGCTGGCCAAAGTGGCTTTAACATATCTTAAACAAAAGAAAATCCATGAGCAGGACCTTAGGTTCGACGTTGTTTCTGTATATCCCAATCATATAGAACTTATTAAGGATGCTTTTGTTGTAAATGCAAATTATACATACTGAATACAGGATATGAACATGGGTCTCTTTGGAAAAATCAGAGAAGTCAAGAAAGGGAAGGAACTATTTGGATTGGGGCTGTTTGACCAGGCCATTGAGCAGTTTTCTAAGGCGGTTTCTAAGAGAAAAGACATCAACACCTGTTATCTTTTGGCAGAGGCCTATTTTAACAATAAGGATTTTGCAAATACAAAAAGAGTCTTGGAAGAAATAATCACTCTTGGACCCCGAGAAGAGATGATTGAAAGAATCTGTGAATTGACTGGCATGAAAAGAATTGTGACCGACGAATATTACAATGCCTTTCCAGCATTTTCTCCCGATGGCAAGAAGGTAGTTTTTTGTAGCATTCGGCGGGATACCAACGGCGATGGCGTCATCGGCCGGGGAGACAATTTCGGAATTTACATTATAGATGTTGAAGGAAGAAATGAAAGACAAGTTGTAAATGATGATTTTCAGAATAGCTTTCCTTCATTCTCACCAGATGGGACCAAGATAGTATATTTGAGCAGGCGCAGGGATACTAACGGAGATGGCAAGGTTGATTTGCTGGATAATGCGGGAATATACATAAAAGATTTAGACGGAAAAGGTGAAAAATGTATAGTTTCTGACAACTATCATAATAAGTTTCCTTCTTTTTCCCCGGATGGTGATAAGATTCTGTTTGCCAGCTGGCGAGATTACAATAGTGGAATCTATACCATAGATACTGATGGCAAAAATGAGAAACAAATAGTAAGTGATGAATATGATAACACCTTTCCTTCTTTTTCACCCAATGGTCAAAAGATAGTCTATGCCAGCTGGAGAAGGGATACTAACGCAGATGGCAAGATTGATTTGCGTGATAACAGTGGTGTATATATTATAGATAGTGATGGCAGAAATGAACAAGAGCTGGTAAGTGATAGATACAGTAACTCTTTTCCGGTTTTTTCCCCGGATGGCACTAAAATAGTCTATCTAAGTAGGCGCAGAGATACCAATAAAGATGGCAAGATCGACTCGCTGGATAATAGCGCAGTCTATATATGTGACACTGGGGGAAAAAATAGAAAATGCCTGGTGGGTGACAAATCCTACAATAAATTTCCCTCTTTCTCACGGGACGGAAAGAAGATACTATTCTTAAGCAGCGGCAAATCTCATCGCAGAACGCCTGGTGAAGGATTCTTTGGCTGGAAAGGAATCTATACAGTTAATGTTAATGGTCGAAACAAGCGCCAGGTGGTAAGTGGAAAATATTATGGAAATACAAATCCTGTATTCTCGCCCGCTGAGGAGAGGATATTATATCTGGCTTGGAGAGAAGGAAGCCAGCGTGGAATTTATCTCGCCGACCCTATCACCTTACCTAAACTGCAAGATTTAAAAAGTCTAATACAAAATAATCTTAAATAGAATATGTTATCCTAGTTGTCCGAATTTGTGCACAGCATACTAATGTCTACTTTTTATACAGAAAATATAAACCAGGGTTCCGATGAATAAATCGGGACGAATAAGGAGGAACGTGTTAGCGACGTCCCGATAATAATGAATCGGAACAGGTCACCGACTGAAGCGAAGCGTAAGGGTCGCCGTCCCGATGAAATCGGGACAAGTCTGGCGACGGGTTGGAGATGGTGAGAACCCGGGCCGACTGAAGCGAAGCGTAAGGAGGGGAACATGAAAAAATTGTTAGCGTGGATAATTATGTTTCTGGGAATTTTTCTATTCACTGGATTCGTATTTGGAGGGAAAGCTAAGTGGGAATACAAGGTAGCATTCCTTATGCCCGAGGCAAAGGCGATATTCTATACTACCGCTCTCCAGGAGTGGAAAGAACTGAGAATAGAAAGTGAAGAATTTGCAGACTTCCGTGATAGATTTTATCCCCAGGGACTAAGTCCAGGAGGCGAATTAGAAGCCTTAGAGTCTTTTAAGGAATTTGAACTGGAGAAGATAAAGAAGAAAGGAATGCCCAGTTTTAATGAACAGGAAGAGTTTCTTAATAGCCTTGAACAGCACGGCTGGGAGCTTATTTCTGTGGGTACTCATGGAGAAACTGGTCTTCCGATAGGGTATTTTAGAAGGAAAAGTAAAAGTAAAAAAGAGGAAAAAGAAATAGAGGAACCTGTTACTCCCTTCGATTATCATGAACGGGAATGGGGATATTAATTTAGGTCCCATTTTAGCCTTGCGTTAACAACTGAAAATAATTATTGACAAAGTCTGTAAAATGTTATAGTATTGTATTAGCAAACCGATGTAAACTTTCCTCAACACAATCCTATTTACCAAATCTTATAAATTTTTCCCTTTAGCTAATGGTTTTCGGAAAGTTTTATTTCATAAATAAGGAACCTTTGTTTAAGGGTCCTGATGAAATCGGGATGAATAAATGGGGACGTGTGAGCGACGGGCGAAGGACGCTTGAGCGCCCCGGGAAACAGACAGTCCCCCGATGTAAATGGGGAGAAGTACAGGTCCCACAGCACTCCCAATCCCGATGGAGACGTCGGACTCCTTGGGAGCAGATTCACAAAAAGGAGGAATAGATGGTAGAAAGAATCCCATTAGATATAAGTGCCTTATCCAAAATGACCATAGCAGATTTGACAAAGAAAGCAAAAGAGTTAAAAGTGGAAGGGATATCGGGCCTCAGAAAACAGGATTTAATCTTCAAAATTTTGCATGCCCAGGCTGAATCTAACGGCCTTCTATTCGATGAAGGAGTGCTAGAGATTTTGCCTGATGGTTTCGGTTTCTTGAGGTCTCCTAACAATAATTACTTACCGGGCCCGGACGACATCTATATTTCTCCTTCACAAATTAAGCGTTTCAGTTTAAGCAAGGGAGATACTGTCTCTGGGCAGGTACGCCCACCAAAAGAAGGTGAGCGTTTCTTTGCTCTTTTACGGGTAGAAGCGGTTAATAGCGAGAACCCGGAGAATATTCGTGACCGTGTACTATTTGATAACCTGACTCCCCTTTATCCCAATGAACAAATTAACTTAGAGACTAAACCTACAGAGGTATCCATGCGGGTAATGAACCTTTTGACTCCCATCGGGAAAGGACAGAGAGGGTTGATTGTTGCTGCACCGCGAACCGGGAAAACCATTTTATTGCAGCAAATTGCAAATAGTATTACAACTAACCACCCAGAGATTATTCTAATAGTGTTGCTCATAGACGAAAGACCTGAGGAAGTTACCGATATGCAAAGGTCAGTAAAAGGAGAGGTAATCTCTTCAACCTTTGATGAGCCGGCGGATCGCCACATCCAAGTAGCAGAAATGGTTATGGAAAAAGCCAAGAGACTGGTTGAACATAAGAGAGATGTGGTCATCTTGCTGGATAGCATAACCCGTTTGGCCAGGGCTTACAATACTGTAACTCCCTCCTCAGGCAGGGTGTTATCTGGTGGTTTAGATTCTAACGCTCTGCAGAAACCCAAGCGTTTTTTTGGTGCAGCCCGCAATATTGAAGAAGGGGGTAGCCTGACAATTATTGCCACAGCACTGGTTGATACTGGAAGCCGGATGGACGATGTCATCTTTGAAGAATTTAAAGGGACAGGCAACATGGAAGCCAATCTCGATCGTAGATTAGTCGACAAAAGAATATTTCCCACAATCGATATTCACCGCTCAGGGACGAGAAAAGAAGAACTCCTTCTTCCCGAAGATGAACTGAACAAAGTTTGGCTTCTGAGAAAAGCGCTAAGTTCTTTGAATGTCGTGGAAGCGATGGAGTTTTTACTGGAGAAGTTACAAACTACCAAGTCCAACAAGGAATTCTTGAAATTACTGGAACTGGATAAGGTCCAGTAAGGCTTTGTGAAATAATTTTCTAAAAAACTACTTGACAATTAATAAGAAGTTTGTTATTATTTAATCGAAACAAGAAGGGAGGGATGCCCCGGAGAAAAAATATTATCCTCTCCGAAAGAAAGTCCCGCCACAATTACCTTCATGTTCTTTTCTTTAAAAGTCAACATCTATTTCCCAATCGTAATTTTTGTCAAATAAGCTTGACGCGAAGATGAAACTTTTTTCATCTTTAAGCATCTTAATATATAAGGAGAACCTTGACAAGGCAGTAATTACGTGGTATAATTAAAATGGGTATTTAGGTCTTTGAAACTAGAATAGGAGCGTTGAAGCCAGATAACCCTGGTTAATTCAAGGTGTTAAGTAAGTTTTCATGGAGAGTTTGATCCTGGCTCAGAACAAACGCTGGCGGCGCGCTTAACACATGCAAGTCGAACGGTCCCGATAGAGCCGTAAGGCGATATCGGGGTAGTGGCAAACGGGTGAGTAACACGTGGATAATCTGCCCTTGAGTGGGGGGTAACTCTGCGAAAGTGGAGCTAATACCGCGTAAGACTACAGAATTGCATGATTCAGTAGTAAAAGGTTCCCCGATTTTCGGGGAGTCGCTCAAGGATGAGTCCGCGCCTGATTAGCTAGTTGGTGGGGTAATAGCCTACCAAGGCAACGATCAGTAGCCGACCTGAAAGGGTGTTCGGCCACACTGG
>WVXT01000030.1:878-1947 GCA_011773355.1 bacterium | reverse complement strand
GGCGTTCGTTTGATTGTTTAATACTCGTTAGCGGTTTCTTTGCCTCTTCTGGACATTTACCATAACTTCCCTCCATTATCCTTGAAACATAACCTTTGACTACCGCCAGGGGAGTTCGCAGTTGGTGAGAGGCGATCGAGATAAACTCCGACTTTGCTTTATCCAGTCTTTTGAGCTCGTCGTAAGCCTTTCTGAGTTGCTGTCGATACTGAATCTCTTTGACAACGCTTTGGATGAGAAGGTAACCGAAGATTAGAAACAGAAGAAGAACCAAAAGANNTCCCTGTAGATTCTGCCAGGGGGATTTGAATAGAGAGGATAAATGCCAAAATAACTACAAAAGCTCCAGTAAGAACAACTCTGATGTCAAACATATGGTATTTAAGAATGGCAGCGGTGACAAAAGCAGAGAAGATGACCGTTGCTAGGGGACCGTAATTTGCCATTTCAAAAAGTCCAATCGAGTAGAGGAAGATGTTGGTTGTAAAGCCGAAGATTAAAGAAAGTGATAGGCCGACTAAGACGTATTTTATTTGATTCTTTTCCCCCTCTTCTTTAAGCCTTCTAATTTTTTGGGAGAGGAAAATTGTTATTCCAGCGGAGAAGCCAATAAAATGAAGAATAAAGAGTGGGTAGAGAGGTCCAAACACGGTTTCTCTTTGGCCGGGGCCGGTGATAAGCTCCTCCTGCGCAACTAATGGGGTTAAAAGAGTTAAGAGAGTGAAGAGGAAAATCCACAGACTGGTGCCGATTCTTGCAATTTTGGGGACGGAAATGACTTTTCGGGGAAAAGCTTCGGCGGCGAATTCAAGAAGATAGTAGAACATAGGTAGTAGGACAGCAAAATTAAACCGTCCTATCCACAAGATCCATTGGGGGGATTCAACCCTGTAATACAAGAAAAGGGAAATTAACCAACCACTTGCACTTGCGATTGCGGCAAAAAACGTTCGGTTTACTGTTTTTCTTGGCGCTTTTAGAAGAACAAAAAATCCAAGGATTAAATTGGAGACGATTGAGATAAAGTAGATTAAAACCCCGACGAGATTCACCGGTTATAAAGAAAACT
>WVXT01000030.1:0-768 GCA_011773355.1 bacterium | reverse complement strand
TGGTGAGTGCCTTTCTTGCTATGAGAAGATAGGGTACAACTACTAAGACGCAACCTACCTCACCGGCACTTACTTCTTTGGAAATAAAATCGATGAAAATTTCGTGATAATTAACTTTTTGGTTTTTACCTACTTCAAGAACACTTTGGATAGCACTCAAGCAAAGCCTTTCTCTTAAGGTTTCCGCATCGCCATCACTACCTGATATCTCCCCCGTATCTTCCATAAAAAGGCAAGCGCTTCTGCTTCTGTCTTTGGGAATTCCTATGGCGATTGCTCCATAAAGGGTAGTGGGACCAGATTTGGTGCGAAACCTTCCAGCACAGGGGACGTGGGATCCAGGCAAAAAGGGAAAGTGCTGTTTGTTTACAGTTCCTAAAAGAGCTTTTGATGCTTTTCTTAAGTTCTCTCCATTTCTAATCTTTACTCCTTTAAACTTCTTTAGACTTTTCGGGGATAGGTAGGATGGCAGGCCGAGACTTTCTTCTTTGGCAATATCGTAACCCCAAACCAACCCTTGAGGTCCACAGAATGAGGAGACGAGGCTCATGTTGATCTGGCCAACATTGGCACCAGAGACTTCTGCCTCATCATAAGCAACGATGGAGTCAAGTACCTTTGAGCCGGCATGGCTGAAGGTTTCTTTAAATGAGCCGGCTCCCATTACCAAGGTGTTAATATAGCTTACGTTACCAGGGGAATAGCCGGTGCAGTAATAGTCGTAAGGACTTAAAGCTAATTGTAGGATTCTCTCTTTTGAAAAGGAAG
>WVXT01000074.1 GCA_011773355.1 bacterium | reverse complement strand
GATTTGGTGCAGCGAGCATTAGAATTTTTAGCCAAAAATCGAAGAAAAGAGTTTATCACCGCGAAGACGGGGGAAACTCCTGAGATTTTTTGCGGTGCTCAAAGAGCAAAAAATTCTTGGCGAGCAAACCAAATCCCGAAGCTCATACTTCCTCTATTCTGATAAATCTGCTCTTTTTCCGGACAACTTTAAGGCGATCTATTTCTGTTAACGCTTTCCTGATGGCTCCTTCTCTTGCCCTGTGAGTCACCATTATGATGGGAACTTCTCTCAAGGAAGAGCTCCCCTTCTGGAAAACAGAGGCAATGGAGACTCTATTCTTTCCCAGGATACCCGATATCTTGGAGAGAACACCAGGGAGATCGACAACGGTAAACCTTATATAATACTTCGTTTCCATTCTGTTAATATCCAGTATATTAAGCTTCTTTTTTGGATCACACAATACGTAAGGCACACGACCGGCTATATTGTTGTAAACATTCCTGGAAAGATAAATAATGTCGCTAACCACAGCAGAAGCCGCGGGCATCTGGCCAGCGCCTTTGCCGTAAAACATCGTCTCCCCCACAGCATCCCCGGTAATATAGACAGCGTTATACTCTTCATTTACTGAAGTGAGAAGATGCTCCTGGGGAATGAAAGTGGGATGCACGCGCACATCTATCCCTCCATCAGTCACTTTTAGAATTGCCAAGAGTTTAAGAACATAACCAAATTCACTCTTACCATATCTTATGTCTTCCTGAGCAATATGCGTGATTCCTTCACAATATACGTCTTTCAATTTAACCTGGGCGCCAAAGGCAATCGACCCCAAAATAGCAAGTTTGTGCACAGTATCTATGCCTTCCAAGTCTATAGTAGGGTCCGCTTCAGCAAAACCTCCTCTCTTTGCCTGTGCTAGAGCATCATTAAAGTCGAGTTCCTCCTTGGACATCTTGGTTAAAATATAGTTAGTGGTTCCATTAAGGATACCCAGGATTACCTTAATTTTATTGGCCGATAGTCCTTCGTTCAAAGCTTGAACTACAGGAATTCCCGCCCCTACACTCGCTTCAAAATAGACCAATACTTTATTTTTTTGGGCTTCCGAAAATACCTCCGCCCAGTGTTTGGCTAAGAGTGCCTTGTTGGCTGTAACCACATGTTTTCCTCTTTTTATGGAGGCAAGGACTATCTTTCTTGCTGGTTCATATCCTCCCATTAGTTCTACGACAATATCTACCCCTGGATTGTTCAGGATCTGGTTAAAATCTTTAGTCAAGATACCATCTGTAATCTTCATCCGCTCAGCCAACCTGAGCCGATTTGGATCTTTATCGCAGATAGCTCTTATGGAGACTTCTGTTCCCACTTTCTGCCTGATAATTGCATTATTCCTTTGCAAAAGTTCGACTACACCCACACCTACCGTGCCTAATCCTATAAGACCCAAATTGACTTTTCTTTTCATTAGACTTTCCCTGCTTTTTAACCACCTGAGGATGAAGGCATAGTTACAGGAGCTTCAATTTCGTCCCCATTTATCTGGACGGGCATAAAGCCCTGCACTACCGAGCGACTCAGATAACTATCCCTTCATTCGATGTAT
Source organism: bacterium (assembly GCA_011773355.1). Lineage (GTDB taxonomy): Bacteria > UBA6262 > WVXT01 > WVXT01 > WVXT01 > WVXT01. The sequence goes on along the minus strand of WVXT01000074.1, from coordinate 11,769 downwards.
CTTGCGACTACTACGCGTGCGCGGCGACCCTTCCTTCAAAAACTTCTTAAGTCGCAACAAGGCATCGTGAAATCTGTTATAGTGCGTAACCAATGCCATACGCACAAAACCTTCCCCGTAACTGCCAAAGCCAATCCCGGGAGCGACTGCTATTCCTGTTCTTTCTATTAAAAGTTCTGCAAACTGTAGGGATGACATGCCTGAAAATTTTTCTGGAAGCTTGGCCCAGAGGTACATAGTCGCTTTCGGTTTTTCTACTTTCCAGCCAATTCTATTAAGACCGTCTACGAACTTGTCCCGCCTTCTTTTATACTCAGCCACCGTATCCTCTACACATTTCTGAGAAGCACTCAAAGCCAAAACTCCTGCCAGCTGAATGGCAGTAAATACTCCAAAATCGAGATAACTCTTGAATCTTTCCAGAGGCCTCAAAATCTCTTTATTACCCACGCAGAATCCTACCCTCCACCCAGCCATATTGTAAGTCTTAGAAAAGGTGTGAAACTCCAATCCCACAACTTTTGCTCCTGGCACTTCCAGGAAAGAGGGAGGTCTGAATCCATCAAATGTTATCTCCGAGTAGGCAAAGTCGTGGCAGACAATTATGTCGTACTTCTTGGCAAAGGCCACCACCTCTTTGAAAAAAGAGATATCTTCCACTACCGCTGTAGTTGGATTGTTAGGATAGTTTAGAAACATCAGCTTTGCCCGTTTAGCAACTCTGGATGGAATCTTTTCCAACTCTGGCAAATAGTTTTTTTCAGGAAGAATGGGCAGATCATAGACTTCTCCCCCCGCCAAAATCACCCCATTGCGGTGTATCAGATAGGCCGGATTGGGCACCAGGGCGAGATCACCAGGGTTAAGATAAGCCATACACATATGTCCAATTCCCTCTTTTGAACCGACCAGAGCCAGAACTTCGCTTTCAGGGTCTAATTTGACCTTGAACTTCTTCCAATACCAATCGGCAACCGCTTTTCTGAACTTGGGCATCCCCTTGGCCTGTGGATAACGATGGGTGCGTGGATGGTTTCTTATTGTATCACAAAGCCTCTCTACGATATGAGAAGGGGTGGCCATATCAGGGTTACCCATGCCCAGATCGATAACATCCTGTTTCCTGGCATAGGCCTCCTGTTTAAGGGCATTTATTGCTCCAAAAAGATAAGGAGGCAGTTTATTCAGTTTTTCAGCACAGCGCATAGAAGGATACCGCTAATACAAACCTTTTCCGCTCCAGTTTTCAGACATCCCCACCAATGTCTCTTTTCCCGCCGGAATTTACGGCCCCCGCATCTAAACCTCATTAGAAATTTTGCCATACCTCTTTGTGTACACCTGATTAGAAATAACATTCCCAACAAGGTAAACTCGGCCAAGCTTTTGTTCCTACACCATTTCCATCTAAGGACAGGACCTTCTAACGGGCTAGAAAACAGAGTAATGGTTCAACCTTACGATTTCAGTGTTTTCTTCAAGCCAAGACTGGGTTTAAATAATACCCTCTTGCCAGCAGCGATTTGGATACTCTCTCCAGTCTTTGGATTTCTCCCTGTCCTTGGCTTGGTCGCCTTCACTTTGAACGTGCCCAAACCAGCGATAACTATTCGGCCTTCAGATTTCAATGATTCCACTATGTTTGCTACCATGGTCTTTACGGCTCTCCCGGCTGCGGCCTTCTTAATCTTCCCTGCTTTTGCCACTCTCTCTATTAGCTGAACTTGATTCAACCTTACTCACCTCCTCTCCATTTGTCCTGCCACTGCCATGCTCGCCACGATTACTTGCTTCATCATCCATACCTTAGAATACTATTCATAGGAGCAAATCCTGATTAGCCTGGATAAGCTCAGTGGCGCGGATCAATTAATATTTACTTATAAGATTAACTCGTTTTTTATACCATATTTTATATAGGCTGTCAAGAATATTATCCACGGCATAAATTAACCAAAAGAAATAGGCCAATCTACTTGGCATATTCCATGATTAGAACCGTCTGTTCAGAAGGCAAGGATTCTTTGTTTCCTTGCCATTCCGCTTTCTTCTCTACTTTTGTAAACCCTTTCAAGAATTCTTCACAGGAATCAATACCAATATTGCAGGCTTCTGTTTTATAATGCATAGGAATAATCAATCTGGGATTCAATTGCCTGGAAACTTCTCGCGCCTCGCGGCCATCTATGGTATAAGTGCCTCCCACAGGAATAAACAGAACGTCCACTTCTCCTATCTCTTTCTGCTGGTCAACGCTCAAAAGGTGTCCCAGGTCTCCCAGGTGGCACAACCTCACCCCGTTAATAGCAAAAACGAAAATAATATTGGACCCTCGCTGAGCTCCTTTACTCTTATCATGGAAACTTCTGACGCCTTTAAAAATTATCCCTTTAATCTCCTTCTCTCCCACATCCTTCACCACCTCTGGGCTACCCTGAAGCAAGTCCACCGCATTATGGTCAAAATGGCTATGACTTACAGTAACCACATCCGGCTTCTCTTTAGGAATAGGGTATCCTATAGACTCATCAAAGGGATCGGTAATGACCTTTGTTCCATCCTCTGCTTCTACCAAAAAGCAGGCATGCCCAAACCATTTAATTCTCATAACCCCCTCCTTTTCCATCTCTAATTTTGCCGCCAGCAAAAAACCAAATCCAATGACCGCAGCAAACAGGAGCAAAAGCAAAATTTTTCTTCTCATCCTCCACCTCCCGACCCTTATAAAATATACACATACCGTTACTAAAAGATAGTTTGTGAGGAGCGCGACGGATAGACTATCTTTTAGTTCACATCTTCCGGGGAGCGGAAATTCCCAAAAGATCCAAACCATTACTTATCACTAATCGAATTGCTGCCACAAGCTTTAAGCGAAATTTTGTAGCGCTTCTATCGCTACTTAACACTCTATACTTATCATAATAATGGTGGAAACATTTAGCCAAATCCTGTAAATATCCGGTCAGATGGTGCGGCTCGTACCTTTGGGCACAATTCTTGACAACTTCTGGATATCGGGATAATCTCTTTACGATCTCAATCGACTCTTTTTCCTCTTCCCTACCTTCCTCCGTAAGAGAGACTTTTTCATATTCTTTCTTTCTCTTTTCCCGGAAGATACTACAGATTCGTGCATGCGCATACTGAACATAATATACAGGATTCTCCGGAGACTGTTTCTTGGCTAATTCCAGGTCGAAATCCAAGCGACTGTCGGCTCCGCGCATCAAAAAGAAGAACCTCGAGGCATCTTTACCCACCTCCTCCATAACTTGTCTCAAGGTTACAAACTCACCTTCCCTCGTGGACATTGGAACCCGTTGACCTCCGCGTGTCAGGCTCACTAATTGATAAAGGATTATTTTCAGGTCCTCCGGGGGAATTCCCAGAGCAGCTATTGACGCCTTTATCCTATCAACATAGCCATGATGGTCAGCACCCCAGATATTAATAACTTTCTTAGAACCTCTCCTGAATTTATGGTAATGGTAAGTAATATCAGAAGTAAAGTAAGTAGGTTTCTTGTTCTCTCTGATTACTACCCGATCTTTTTCATCGCCAAATTGAGAAGATTTAAACCATTGCGCACCGTCCTTCTCGTAAATTAGACCTTTGTTTTTCAATGAATCGATAATCTGTTTAACTTTATTCTTTCTGTAAAGCGTACTTTCAAAAAACCATTTATCAAACTTAACCCCAAAGTCTTCCAGGTCTTTCCTTATCCAACTTAGTATTTTCTGAACGGCGTACTCTCTACATGGGAACGACTTCTTCTTACCGTATCTGGCCTCCAGCTCTTCTGCTATCTCTTTCACATAAGGCCCTCGATATGCACCTTCGGGAAGAGACTCATCCTCTCCACGTAATTCTTTCTGTCTTATGTTTATCGACTTTTCCAAAAGATCTATCTGGTTACCGACGTCGTTAACGTAATACTCTTTTACTACCCTATATCCTACCTCTCTTAAGATGTTTGCCAGAGCATCGCCAATAGATGCACATCTGCCATGTCCAACATGCAAGGGTCCGGTAGGGTTTGCCGAGACAAATTCAATCAGGACTTTCATTCCCCGGCCGATATTTGCTTTCCCATAATTTTTTCCTTCTCTCAAGATCGTATCCAGTTCCCTATGCCACCGTTTTCTGGTTACGTATATATTGATAAAACCGGGTTTTGCTACCTCTATTCGCTCTATTGTTTCAGGTTCCACTTCCTGAAGTGCTCTGGATATAACCTCGGCAATCTCTATGGAGGATTTTTCTATTCTCGACCCTATTATTAAGGCAACGTTGGTAGCAAAGTCTGCACCAATCTCTTCCGGCGCAAACTCCAAGCTATAATCGGGGATCTCCAGGCGCAATTTCCCCAGCACCTCGTCGATTCCCTTTCTAAGTTCATTTTTGATTCTCAAACTATCCTTCCTGAAAATTCTTATAATCTACTTGCCCTCTTAGGCTTTTTTCTCTTTTCCTCTTGGAATTTTACCTCCCTTCCTTCCCCCCATAGTTTCTCCAGGCCGTAGAACTTTCTTGTCGGCTCGTAAAACACGTGTACAATTGCGCCCACATAGTCTATAAGCACCCACTGTGCCTGTTTTTCTCCTTCTATATGCAGGGGGCGAATCCCTTTACTTTTCAATTTTGAAACTATCGACTCGGCAATAGTATCTACGTGTATATTAGACCGGCCACTGCAAATGACGAAATAATCTGCAATCGATGTCAGTTTACGGACATCCAAAATTAATATCTCCTTTGCCTTCTTTCCCAAGGCAAGACCCGCACATTCTTTAGCTAAATTTCTGAAATTCATTATATGCTTGGCTAGCGTCCCCCTTCAATTACGAGACAGCCCTACCGCTAACTCTGACCCGGTTGACTCATTACCTTTTCAATTTATATTATTCAGGCTCACCCACTCCCATAAAGTCACCGCCGAGAACGATGGAGACATCTACAAATCGCGTGTTGTCAATTTCTGTTTTTACCACGCTGGAGCCAACTATTTTGGCTACTTTATGAGCCAATTCAATATCTCCAAGACGATCTATAACTGTAGTATATTTCTTATAAATTCCAAAATTACCCCAGCGAACAGCGTCGATTCTATACTCCCTTAATTTACGCTGTACATTATAAGCTAAATCTTTTCTATTAGTGGCGTTCCATACTTCTACCTTTACTATTCGATCAAGCTTTCCTCCAGAATATACTGGCCGAGAAGCCTTACGGCCAATTCTATAACTATTCATAATTACCTGAACTACCTCTTCGGTCATTTTCTCATGCGGTAGCCAATAGTCCACTCCCCGGATATATTCCGATCTCCCAGGCAAATTCTGGACTCTCAGATTTTCGTAGTGGAAACTTCTCATCTCATTGGCCAGAGCTAAGAAATCCCAGAAGTTAAGATTTGTCCACATATTGCCTTTTATATTCCGATAGATCTTGGGGATTTTCAGTAGAATTTCCGGCCTTGTTAGTTTTCCTGTAAAGAGTTTAAGAAGTCTATGTTGCCTCTCAATTCTCCCCTTATCCCCGAGTAGCCGATCCCGAAATCGGATATATTTTAATGCCTCCTTGCCATTTAATTCTTTCTCTCCCACTGGAAAGTGAATATGGTAGCCTCCCGCACGGTCATCATAATCCATCGGTTCATCGATATTGACCGTCACTCCACCGATAGTATCAACTATATTAACCACTCCCTGATAATTAATCTGCAAGTAGAAAGGTATTTCCATCTCTAAAACATTTTCAATCGCTTTCTTTGAAGAAAGACAAGCTTGGCCAATATTCTTACTCTTCCTATACACCAGGGCATAAATTTCACTTATCTTTCTATACCCCCGCCAGGAGAGTTCTTTTGAACAAGGAGCCTTAGTATCGCGCGGAATTGATAGGACATCCAGAAATCTTGTTCTGGGTTCATAGCTTAACAACATTATTACATCAGCATGTTTAGCAAACTTCAATTCATCGCATCCCAGAACCAAGATATTGATTCGCTTCCCCTGTCGGATAAATTGAAAGACCCTACCGTTATAAGAAAAGATGATAAATAGAACTATGGAAATCAATATGAAAGCTAAAATTGAGTTCTTTACGGGAATTCTAAGCTTTTTCATCTTCTAGGAGTATAATCTCTTCTTGCGGATATACTCTTCTACCGATTGGGGCAGTAAATATCTGATTGGCTTGCCGGCTCTTATTCTCTTTCGAATGTCAGAAGCAGAAATCTCTAAGCCAGGAACTTGTAGCATCATGACTTTAGAAGCTATTCTCTTATCCAGCTTTCCTGAATCATAGCCCGGCCTGGTAACAACTACAAACTTGCATAGTTCCAGCAACTTGTGCGGTTCTTTCCAGGTAGAAATTTTTAGCATTTCGTCTAATCCAACGATGAAGTATATCTTTCCTTCTTTTCCATAAATCTTCATAAACTCTCTTATTGTTTCCAGAGTGAAAGTGGGACGACCTGCAATTTTGCTCCTTTCTACCTCTATGGGAGAAACTTCGAAGGAAGAATTCTCCTTTATCGCCAGAGAAACCATCTCATACCGTTCATCAGGAGTAGCCCTTTTGGCCCTCTTATGTGGCGCCTTTCCTGCAGGAACAAAGATAATCTTATCCAGATTAAGCCTATCTTTAACCTCACTGGCGATAACCAAGTGCCCGTAGTGGATGGGATTAAACATCCCTCCCAGAATCCCAATTCTCATTCTTCCCCCTCCATTTTTGAACCTATACTGTCTTCAGCGCTGAGCTATCACTCCCTTATCTGTCCATCTCCGTATATTACAAACTTCGTGCTGGTCAACTCCCTCACGCCCATTGGACCCCGGGCATGGAGTTTCTGGTTGGAGATGCCAATCTCAGCCCCCATGCCGAACTCTCCCCCATCGGTAAACCTGGTAGAGGCATTCCAGAAAACCGAAGAGGCATCAACCTCCTTTAGAAATTTTTGGGCAGCATCCTTGTCCCTGGCTAAAATTGCCTCCGAATGCATCGATCCATACTTGTTGATATGGTCTATGGCTTCCGAGAGTGAGTCAACGACTTTGACTGAGAGAATCAAATCCAGATATTCAGTACTCCAATCCTCTTCTCTGGCACTTTTGACATGCGAAAGGATACTTTTAGTCTTTTCATCCCCGCGAATTTCTACTTTTGCTTCCTCAAATTTCTTAATCATACCAGGTAAGAATTCACCCGCAATATCCTTATGGACTAAAAGAGTCTCCATAGCATTACACACGCCTGGCCTCTGCACTTTAGCATTGAAACATATCCTTTCTGCCATTCTCAGGTCGGCACTCTTATCTACATAAATGTGGCAGAGTCCTTTACCATGACCAATCACGGGAACAGTAGCGTTAGCTTTTATTTTCTTTATCATCTCTTCACTGCCACGAGGAATTACCACATCGATAAATCCATCCATCTTTACCAGTTGTGATACTGCTTCCCTGTCCGTGGTCTCTACCAGCTGGATTGCGCCCTGAGGAATGCCTGACGAATAAGCAGCTTCTTGTAAGACCTTGGCGATAATCATATTAGAATTTATTGCCTCTGAACCCCCGCGCAAGATTACTGCATTACCTGCTTTAAGACATAACCCCGCTGCATCACAGGTTACGTTGGGACGGGATTCATAGATTATAGCTACAACACCCAGGGGAACCCTGACTTTGTCAATTCTTAAGCCATTGGGCCTTACCTTATGTTCAATAACTTCGCCAACCGGGTCGGGCAGTTCCGCTATTTCCCTTAAACCTTTGGACATGTTGCTGATTCTTTTATCATTTACAGTCAGCCTATCAATTAACGAAATAGCAAGACCCTTTTCTTTGGCCTCTTTTACATCGATTCTATTTTTGGAGATTATATCTTCAGCCTTCTCCTGGATAGCTTTAGCCATCGCCAGGAGCGCTTTATTCTTCAATGAAGTACTCAGATTGGCCATTGCACTCGCCGCCAGCTTTGCCTTTCTTGCCATCTCTTCCGTCTTTTTCATAATATCCATAACTCTTTCTCCTCAGTGAAATACTCTCAACTATATAATATGCGACGTTTATTCTAACATAATTTGTGAACTAATGCAATAGGGAAAGAGTATTTCCTGGTGTGATTTCTTAACTAACGGGTCTTCTGGAACTCAGCTACCCGTTGGTATAGCCCGTTTTTAAGGAGAGTGATACGCCGGATAATGATGGGAATTCCCACATAGAGTGGAAGGGTGATTAGATAGATAGGCTCACCAAAATACCATGCCAGAAAAGGACAGATAGCATATATAACAAGACAGCTACTCTCTATAGGTGGTGCTTTCCGACACCAAGCGGGGAAACGTAACCAGGTCCAACCTACTCCCATCCCCACCAAAGAGAGAAGAAAAGCCTCGCGAGGCATCAGGGGCAAAATCACTCCTCCCAGAGTGGCCAGGCCGGAACCACCACGAAACTGGAGAAAAATTGGCCAATTGTGTCCAGAAATTGCAGCTAGAGCCGTTAGAGTAATGGTGTGAGGAGGCATTTTGAGAGCTTTGGCAAAAAGTATAGGCAGCGCACCCTTAAGTATGTCAAAAATAGCTACGCCAATCCCGAAGGAGGCTCCCACAACCAACATCACATTCCTGGCTCCAGCATTACCCGAACCCAATTCTCGTATATCGGCTCCCTTCTTCCACTTTGTAATATAGTATGCTGAAGAGACCGAACCCAAAAGGTATGCCCCAAGTATTAAACCAATTTGTCTTAATGTTCCTGTTTCCATTGTTTTTTGATTTTATAAAATATCTTCTTTTCTGTCAAGTATTTTTAAGGCCTTTTTACATAACATTCAAAATTATGCTTTGGGGAACAATAGAATAGCGAGATTGTTCACTTCCTTGGCAATGACACTACGGTATATTTATTTGGACCAGTTTAAAATATACCCAAGAAAATGGGCCATTTTTGGACTTTTTGGCGGTGAAATAGCCAATTTTTTCTGTGTTTTTTCACGTTGACAAATACCGATTTGTGTGGTATAATAATATCAGAATAATAGGTATTCGATAAAGGCAAACTCCGAGAAATCGGAGGACGCAAAGCCACGGGGCTAAAGACCGGTGGAGGTCTATGCTGGCTGGTTGCCGACGATACCGATCCATGCGAGCCGGGTTGCCGAAAATCTCGAAAAGAGTAGGCAAGCCGGTTTTTTTATTCGAGGGGTAGTAATGAAGAAATTACTTATACCCTTTTTAATTGGTTGTTTCCTAGTAATGGGTTTATCTATTGTTCCTACTTTTGCTGTGGCCGAGACAGTTGTTATACTTGGCGAGCCCTCGGATGACCCTGTAGATGATGAACCTCCACAGGACGAGCCTCCACCTGAAACTCCGCCTGACCCCGAACTTCCACCTGAAACTCCACCTGAACCTGAACCTGAACCCATCTCAGCAACTGTGAATATAACCCCAAAGACCTTAAACCTTAAGAGTAGGGGTAGATTTATTACCGCGTCTATTAATTTGCCTGATGGATTCAATGTCAATCAGATTGACGGAAATACCGTACAAATCTCGGCAATTGATGGACAACCCATAGAACCAATATCTGCAGATAAAACGATGGCATCAGAAATAGAAAGCGACAATTGTTTAATAGCCAAGTTTGAAAGGGGAGATTTGATAAATGTTCTTACTCCTGGAGATGGGGTTAAGATAACCATTGAAGGATTGCTCACCAGTGGAGAAAAGTTTACCGGAGATGACACCATAAGAGTTATTGGACCGGGAAAATGGTTTTATGTGAATGCCAGAAAAAAGAGGTTTATTTTCCGTTTAGGTAGGCACTTATCTTCCGATTCCAGAATTGTAAAAGCACTGCTGTGGATGAATTGCCGAAAGAAAGATTGGAAAATTAGATTATGGCTGAGGAAATTTTTAAACGGCAAGTGGTCGAGATTGCTCAACCATAGATTTGGCAAACACTATTTCTTGCCTACTATTGAAGGCGATGGCTATGAATGGGATTTTACTGAAACTGTAAAGGAAAATTGGGAAAAAGGAATCTACTACGTCACGATTTTCATAGATTATGATACGCAATCTGCCAACGGCTACCCTGCACTCATCGTCACCTATGAAGGTTCAAGCACCCTTGAGGAAACTGCTATAGAGGAACAAGACCTTACGCCAATTGCTCCCAGATTTATCCTCCCTAAAGAGAAAAATCTTGTGAAACTTTTCTTCAGGAATGAAGATATTCTGGGGATGGATACAGGAAATATAGTAATCTGTGGATGGAATGAAACAACGTCACAATGGGAAGTTATGCCAGATTCCACGTTGAACCTGGTAGAACAAAGTGTCACTACGAAAAGGACAGGGTATCGTCTGTATCAGATTATGTGCGTTTCATCATCTTCACCTGGGCAGAATAATCCTGGTGAAGGAGGAGATCCAGGCGGGTCTTCCAAGAATTCTTTGGGACAGAACTATCCCAATCCGTTCAATCCATCAACAACAATAAACTACAGTATTTCTAAGGATTGCCACGTTACTTTAAAACTGTACAACATTTGCGGACAGTTGGTAGCCACTATCGTGGATGAGTTTCAGCAAGCTGGAAGTTACTCAAAACATTTTGATGGTGGCGATAAACTTTCCCGTGGTATCTATTACTACCAGCTAAAAGCAGGTAATTTTGTAGATACCAAAAGAATGGCTGTCCTCAGGTGATATATGTTACCTCTCGGTATGTAAGTCCGCTGTGTAATATATATACCGAGAGGTTTTATTATTTATGAGCCCTGTGAGCAGAATATCCCGCAGACTGCGAAGATTAACGCAAGCTAACGCTTGCAACTACCAGATTAGGAAAATGGTTAAATCAACTTCCAAAATTTTATTCTTGATTTTTCTATTCTGTTTACTCAGAGCAGATGCCTATGCTATTGATACAGGCGCTGATTTCCTAAAGTTTGGAATAGGAGCCAGACCTTCAGCAATGGGAGAGGCTTCTGTTTCCCTCCATTCTGATATAACTTCTGCCTATTGGAACCCTGCAGGTTTGGCAAAAATAAAAAGCATCCAATGCGCAGCAATGTACAGTGAGGCGGTAAAGGATGCTTTCCTTAACTTTTTTGGTGTAGCGGTTCCGGTAAAAGGTTGGGGAACTTATGAGGTGAGCGGGGTGTTATTGTTTATTAAACCTATTCCGGTAACTGATGCCGACGGTGACACGTTAGGGGATCTGAAATGGACAGATTGGGCATTTACATTATCCTATGGTAAAGACGTTATAAGAAACCTTTCTCTTGGTCTTGGATTTAAGGTCATTCAACGAGTAGAAAGTGACCCTATTTTTGGAACTACCAAAGGAACAGCGTATTCGGGAGATTTTGGTTTCATTTACGAATTTCCTTTTACGCAGGGATTAAATCTGGGATTTTCTCTTTTAAATTTAGGAAACAAGCTCCAGATGGAAGGAGAAGCCAGAAAGGATGATTTACCAAGAACGATAAGATTAGGTGTTTCTTACAGTAGAGATCCCTGGATTATCACCACCGATATTAACAAACTTCTTGATGACCAATGGCGTATACATATTGGAGGAGAACATAAGTTCAAAGAGACCATTTTCCTACGTTTGGGTTATTACGAAAAGGCTGGCAATGTTAGGGGAGCAACCTACGGAATGGGGATTAAACTTAAGAATTATCAATTTGACTGGGCTAATGTGCCGGCAAGTGAAATGATCGGTTATACCCGGGATAACA
>WVXT01000101.1:2330-15350 GCA_011773355.1 bacterium | reverse complement strand
GAGCTATTATTGCTCCTAATCATACCAGTTACTGGGACCCTCCTCTAGTGGGTGTAGCAATTGGTGGATACCAGGTTTACTTTATGGCAAAAAAACAACTATTCAGGTTCCCCATTTTCGGAACGGTTCTGAGGATGATACATACCTTTCCTGTAGATAGGAGAAAACAAGACGTAGCTGCCTTTAGAAAAGCACTTAGAGTTTTGAATAGAGAGAAGACCCTGGTGGTTTTCCCTGAAGGTGGTCGGGGAAAGGGAGGTTGTCTGAGAGCTCCTCAACTCGGGATTGCCTGGATAGCGCACAGAACCAAATTCCCAGTCGTCCCCACCCTGGTTGTGAATACTCACAGGATAAAAGTCTTTCCCAGAGTAACTGTTCGCTTTGGGTCACCTATATATTTTGAATCGAATGAGATAGAGGGAAATGAAAGATCCCGCTACCGCGATTTCGCTCACAAAGTAATGGAAGGAATAATGAAGTTAGACCGGGAAGGACAGTACCGATACGAAATTTGAAATTGGACATTTGGAATTCAAGAGATGCGACTTATTTTTGCTAAAAAATTGGGGTTTTGTTCGGGAGTAAAAAGGGCTATCTCTTTGGCGCAGAGCATACCGAAAAGAAATAATAAGAAGGGAACTGTTACTAATCCGGTCCATACTTTAGGGCCACTGATTCATAATCCTCAGGAAGTCGAGCGCCTGGAAAAGCGGGGAGTAAAAGCTATCTCAAGGCTAAACCAGATTAAGACGGGAACTTTGATTGTGCCCTCTCACGGGTTACCTCGCTCCATCTTGAAAAAAATAGAGAAAAAGCGACTTAAGTTGATAGACGCTACCTGTCCGTTTGTCAAACGGGCTCAATTATTGGCAAAAAGTTTACATAACAGAGGTTACCACGTGGTAATAGTGGGACAGAAGTCTCATCCGGAAGTAATTTCTTTGCTTTCTTTTGCCAACGGTGATGCTTCTGTGGTGGAGACTCCTGTAGATGTGGATAAGCTCAAGACAACCAAAAAAATAGGAGTCATCAGCCAAACTACGCAATCGGTGGAAAAATTCGAGAAGATTGTGGAAAGATTAAAAACAAAGGTCAAAAAACTCAAAATTCATAACACAATTTGCAAAGAGACTTCCCAGCGCCAGAAAGAGGCGAAGGGATTGGCGGAAAAGTCAGACCTTATGATTGTAATTGGTGGTAAAAATAGTGCCAATACTGCCAGACTATATGAAATCTGTAAAAAGGTTACCCGTGCTCATCATATGGAATCACCGGCTGAATTGAGACTCTACTCATTTAATAAAAAGGGAGTAGTGGGAATAACCTCTGGCACTTCCACTCCCGATTGGATAATCAGAAGCGTAGTTAAGGGCTTGCATAAGACTCAACCTGGTTGAGAATACACCCGTAAAGGGCTACACTACAATATTACTATGGATACACGAAAAGAGAAAAATTACCGTAAATCTACCTCTAAGATGGAAGAGTTATTGGGCGACCTTGACAAAATCAAGGAAGGTAAAATCGTTACTGGAAAGGTTGTCCAAATAAAAGACGATTCTTTATTGATTGATGTGGGCTTGAAGACTGAGGGAGTCATCAATAAAGAGGACGTAGCCACTTCTTCGGGCAAGTTAAAGGTAAAAGTTGGCGATAAAATTGAGGTCTTTCTGGAAAAAAGAGAGGATGCCTTGGGACGACCGATTATCTCCTTGAAGAAGGCAGAAATGGTAAGAACCTGGGACAGAATTTCCGATGCTTACACCACGCAGAGGGAAATACTGGGTAAAATAGTCAAGAAGATTAAGGGGGGTATGATGGTGGACCTGGGAGGTCCTGATTCTATCCTGGAAGAAGGAAAGGGCCTGGCTGAGGCTTTTATGCCTGCCTCTCAAGTTGGTTACCCTCCGGTAAAGGACCTGGATAGCGTTATTGGCCAGGTAGTGCCTTTAAGAGTAATTGAATTCAAACCACAGAGGAATATCGTCGTCTCCTGGAGATTAGTAATTGAGGATGAGGTAAAGAGAAAGAGGGAAGAGTTGCTAAATAGGATAGCTATAGGGGACGTATTAAAAGGTAGCGTAAAGAATATCACCAGGTTTGGTGCGTTCATTGACCTGGGTGGAATAGACGGACTACTGCATATAGGCGACATAACCTGGGGTCGATTGCAGAAGGTGGGGGATGCTTTAAAAGTTGGCGAACAGTTAGACGTCAAAGTTCTCGCTTTTAACCGGGAAAAAGAGCAGATTTCATTGGGATTGAAACAGTTAGAACCTCATCCCTGGGAAAATATTAGAGAGAAATACCCTGTTGATTCAACCCCCACGGGAAGGGTAACGACTATTCTTCCTTACGGTGCCTTTGTCGAACTGGAACCGGGGATAGAGGGCCTGATTCATGTCTCAGAGATGTCCTGGACAGAAAGGATAAGGCATCCTCGCGAGGTATTGAAAGTGGGAGACGTGGTCAAAGTTAGAGTACTCAATATAGACGAAAAAAATAAGAAACTATCTATTGGACTGAAACAGATAGAACCGAATCCCTGGGCTCAGGCAAAAGAGAAGTATCCACCCGGGACGAGACTCACCGGAACCATTACCCATATAACACCTTTTGGTGCTTTTGTCAAATTGGAAGAGGGAATCGAAGGGATGATCCATGTTTCCGATATTTCCTGGACAAAGAGATTGAAACACCCCGGGCAGGTGCTCAAAGTGGGCAATCAAGTGGAAGCAGTGGTTCTGGACATAAATGTTGAAGCTGAGAAAATATCTCTGGGATTGAAACAGAAATCGAAAAACCCTTATGAGAAGTATTTTGTAGGGAGCAATGTTCGGGGGAAAGTCGTCCACCTTACCAATTTTGGTGCCTTTGTAGAGTTGGAACCGGGTATCAAAGGGTTAATCCATATTTCCCAGGCGGCTAAGGGGAAAATTAAAGATATAAAGGAAGTTTTAAAGGTAGGAGATAGAGTTTGGGCAAGAATTATTAGAGTTGACCCCCAGCAGATGATAATCGATTTGAGCGTTAAAGAATATATCAAGGCACAGGAAAAAGCGGAAATGGAAAAATATATTGAACAGGAAATTCCCGGAGCCACTCTGGGCGAAATAATCAGTGAAAAATTGGACAATTCAGAAAATGAAGAATAGAATGAAAAAAAAATTCCCCCTCTTTTTTTGCCTCTTGTTTTCTCTCCTTTTCTTAAGGAATCCTCTATCTTATTCCGACGTATCCTTCGGCAAGAACAAGGTAATCGTTGATCAACATAGGTGGTATATTGCAGAGACCGAGCATTTCCAGATTCACCATTATCCTGAAGAGAGACATCTAATTCCCAAAGTGAGTAAGATGCTGGAAAAAGCTTACGAAAAAGTTACCGGTGATTTAAATATCAGTATAGAGAAAAAGACACCTTTCTTTTTGTACATGACACATAACCACTTTGAACAGAATAACATTGCCGATACGGGAGAGGGCGTAGGTGGATTCTCCGAGCCTTATAAGAACAGGTTTGTCATCCCCATAACAGGTTCGGATAAAGAACTGGAGCATGTGATTACTCATGAGTTCACCCATATTGCAATGTTCAATATCTGGTATGGTGGATTCTGGAAGTCAGCAAGCCTGATGAGATTTGTCTTTTATCCCTTGTGGATAATTGAGGGACTGTCAGAGTATGAGAGTAGAGAAGAATGGGAAACTTATGACCACATGCTTTTAAGGGACGTTGCTATTTCCGATATGATAATTCCCCTGGGTAAGTTGCACAATTTCAATCATTTGAAAATGCACCAGATCTCCTTGGCTTACCAGGAGGGACACAGTGCAATCAGTTTTTTGGCAGAAGAGTATGGAGAAGATAAAGTTCCTAAATTGATTAAGAATCTTCGGGAGAGCCTGGAGATAAACAGGGTTTTTATGCGCACAATCGATACTGACTTGTATAGTTTTGACTTAAAATGGCAGAAATATATGAAGGAAAAATATGCATCAGAAGCAGAGGGAAAGGAAGAGGCCGAAACTTATGGAAAGAAACTTACAGAAAACGCCGAATTTAATACCAATCCAGTCTTTTCACCTGATGGAAAGAGAATAGCTTTCATTTCTACCCGTAATGGGTATGCTGACCTGTTTGTGATGAATGTTGATGGAACGAGCCAAAAATCGGTTCTGAAATCGCGGATTGGCAGGAGTGTGGATGTAATCCACTACGATGGACACGCTCTCTCCTGGTCACCGGATGGAGAAAAGATTGCGTTTGCAGGAGAGAAAAAACAGAAGGATTATCTTTACATAATTAATCTTAGAAAGAATAAACTAAAAAAACTCCGTCTACCTGTGGAGGTTCTAAAATCCCCTTGTTTTTCCCGAAAAGAGGATAAGATCGTTTTTGTGGGCATGGAAGGAGGTATAAATAATCTTTACTTGGTGGATACTAATGGTAAAAAGTTAATTAAGTTAACCAGCGATGAGTTTGAGGACAATTATCCTGTCTTTTCTCCTGATGATAAGAAGATTGTGTACGTTTCTGAAAGGGAAAAACAGAAAGACCTCTTTCTTCTGGATGTGGAAACCCTCGCCATTACTCAATTGACTTCCACCCCTAGTGATGAGATAGATCCTTCCTGGTCGCCCGACGGTGATAGCATTGTCTACATCGGCGATTACGATGGAATCTTTAACATCTATCGTATGGACGTGAGGCGTCTGGGAGAAGATAATCAGGAAGAGAATCCGGAACGTGACATTTTTCAATTGACCGATGTCAAAGTAGGGTTTTTTACTCCCGAAATATCTCCCGATGGGAAACATCTACTTTTCGTTTCTTATCGGTATGGAGAGATGAACATTTACTCTGGAGAATTTCCCCAGGAAGAGGTGCTTGTAAAAGGATTGAAGGAAGGAGAAAAGAGGGGAGAAATACCCCTTTCCCAATTGCCTCCTGAGCCCACTGAACCGATCATAAGTCCCTACCCATCTCCAGTAACCAGGATTCATCCTTATAGATTCAAGGCATCGACAGATCTCATCTTTCCTTTTCTGTTTTACTCGACAACAGAGGGTCTGTACACTGCTGGATACTGGCAGGCAAGTGATATGCTGGGAAACCATGGGCTGGTTACTTATGTGGAGTATGCCTCGGAATATGACTGGCTAACTTATCAATTAGGCTATACTTATCAAAGGTGGCGACCTGCTTTAGGCTTTTTCGCTTATGGAAAGATGAGACGCAAATCTGATAATGATAATGATACAATCCGCACCAGTAAATTCGCCGAAGAGATGCTGATCAGTTATCCTTTTGACCGTTTCCGGAGAATAGATTTGGGACTTATTACCGAAGACAAGCGAGAGTGGAATGGAGATACTACCACTACCCGGGAGAATGGCGTTGCTCTTTCTTTAATAAGGGATACAACCCAGGGAAAGATTCTGGATATAATGAGTGGTAGCCGGGTTAATTTCACGGTCTATCAAGCTTTTAAAGCGCTCGACGGAGACTTCGATTATACGACCTATATCCTGGATGGAAGGAAATATTTCAAATTATCGGAACGCAATATTTTAGGATTTAGATTTTTGGGAAAGCTCAGTCAAGGAAAAGACAGAGAAGATTTCTCTTTAGGAGGAGAAACGAGGTTACGCGGTCTTTCTAAAGGGGTTGCCTCAGGGAGCAGGTTAGCTTTGATTAACACTGAGTGGAGGTTTATGCTCTTTCCGGAAATAAATTGGAGATTCAGGCTTCTGTGGCCAGAGATATATTTAAAGAGCCTGCAACTTGCTCTGTTCACCGACACAGGAGCAGCGTGGGACGAACCTGAGGAGATAAGAACAATTTCAGATATGAAAAATACGATTGGAATAGGGTTAAGAATAAACACTTTTCTGATACAGATGTTTCCCTTTACACTAAGGTTAGATTACGGTTGGCGGACGGATAAATTCACGGGAAAATTCTATTTTTCTCTGGGACCCACCTTCTAAAGGTTATACTTGAAGTGCAGTTCTGTCTCTGTGGGTTATATCTAAATAATTGACAAGAATTGAGAAATTTACTATAAATATAGAAATTTTGTAAGGTATATAAATGAACTCTTTAATGGTAGCTATATTTGCGGTTATTCTTCTGTGGTGCGGATTTAAGTTCTATGGAAAGATTATGGAGAAACTGTGGGATATTAACCCCCAGAGAAAGACTCCAGCAGTGGAAAAGACCGACGGCATTGATTACGTACCAGCAAAGCACTGGACAATTCTCTTCGGACACCACTTTGCCAGCATTGCCGGGGCAGGACCGATTATCGGACCGGTAATTGCCGTGGCTATCTGGGGATGGGTGCCGGCTCTCATATGGATAGTAATCGGGTCGATATTCATAGGCGGAGTTCACGACTTTTCTTGTTTGCTGGGTTCCATAAGACATAAGGGCAAGTCGATTGGCGACGTCGCCGAATCCACAATGAGCCATCGGGCAAAAATGCTATTTGCCTTTTTCTTGTGGCTCAGTCTCATTCTGGTGGTAGCGGTTTTTGCCGCTGTTACCAGTACAACTTTGGTGAATGAACCGAGGATAGTGATACCTACTTTTGGTTTGATTTTCGTCGCTATTCTTACCGGGTTGATGATTTACAAATGGAAGATTAACCAGGTAGTGGCGACATTGATAGGCCTGATTTTGCTAGGAACTCTTCTGATTCTGGGTTACCGTTTCCCTATATCTTTGGGAATAGAAGGTAGTACAAAGGTGTGGATGGTTATATTATTGTCATATGCGTTTATTGCTTCTATTACTCCGGTGAATATCATTCTTCAACCACGGGATTACCTGTCCACTTTTATACTATTCTTTGGACTAATTTTTGGCTATGTGGGACTATTCTTTTCCCATCCCAGGATGCATACTCCTGCTTTCGTCCAGTGGTCTAGCGGTCAGGGAACTCTCTGGCCAATGTTATTTGTCATCATCGCCTGCGGAGCAATTTCAGGATTCCATTCATTAATTTCTAGTGGAACAACGTCCAAACAGTTGGCCAATGAGAAAGATGCGAAGAAGGTGGCGTATGGAGGAATGATTTTGGAAGGTGTTCTGGCCAGCCTGGCTCTTCTTGCCGTAGCAGCCGGTCTTTACTGGACGGGAGGAGCGGGAAGGGAGGGGTTGGTCTATCCAGAATTAATTAAAGGAGGAAATTGGATTGTAACCTTTGCCAGAGGTTTTGGTCGGATAGCTGCGCCTCTTCTGGGCGCCACTTTCGGCCCATTAGTGGCCATGGTGATGCTGAATAGTTTTGTAATGACTACTTTGGATACTGGCACAAGAATTAATCGTTATATAACAGAAGAGCTGTTTGGTGAAGGTTTGAAGTGGAAAATATTTGAAAATCGCTATTTTTCTACGGCAATCATTATTATCTGCGCAGGATACCTGGCATTTGGCAATTGGAAAGCAATCTGGCCAATTTTTGGGGCTTCAAATCAACTGGTAGCAGCGTTGGCTTTACTGGTAGTTACCACTTATCTGTGGGCGATGAAGAAGCCGACAAAATATACTATCTATCCAGGGATTTTTGTTCTACTTACCACCACAGGAGCCCTGATATACCAGGTGCGAGGGTTCATTAGAAGTCAAAATTACTTATTGGCCATAATTGGTGTTATTTTGCTCATTTTGGCCATTTTTATGGTCAGGGAGGGGGGAATAGTCGTCCGGAAATTAAAACGGGCTTAAAAACCCATCAAAAGTCCGATTTTGCCAGGGTAACAGTTGAGTACTAGTAAGTGAGTGCTGCCGGTAACTGGAAACTCTTTCAAAGATATAACCATCATATTTTTCTTGCATTTCAGTCTTTTTGTTGGTATAATTCAAAATAATCCAGAGGCGAAAACAGAAGGCCTTAAGAAAGGGAAAGCAATGCCAGAAGAGTGTGTAATCTGCGAGAAAGAGGTAGACAGGACAGTTGCGTGTGCTTTGCTAAATAAGACCATCTGCCTCTCCTGTTGCTTTGCCATATCCTCTGGAAGAACCGATATGATCCAGAGAATAAGGAAAGAGTATGAGCTTCAAAAGGAAGAAATCCTCCAAGCATGCAAAACTTGTCTGGAGAAGGCCGGAGGATTAGGAGAGTAATCCCATTCCTCCCACCAAACTACTGTCCCTTCTCGAAAGTTCCCGCCAAAGAGAAAAAATCTTTCCTTTATTGGAATTTTTTTAGAAAAAAGGGAGATTTTCCTGGCCATTTTGCCCACATTTAAAGTAAATCATTAATATTTGTATATTAATCTCAGAATTTATGGGTATTTCTTATAAATATTAATAATTTGGATGAAGGCATTGTTTGAGGACAAAGTTAACATAATATTGATTATGTGTATAGGTGTGACAATTGGGATGGGCAATTTCGCATCGTTCTAAAACTTGCGTCTTTTCTTACTTAATAATTTCCTTATCTCCTTCAGTTTCTTCTGACTTGGTCTGGCCTTGCTGCTGAACCAGCGCTGGACTGTCCTTTTGCTGACTCCAAGCTCCCTGGCTATCTCCCCGGTTTTATAATCGTGGTACAGGTAGAATTGGTGGAGCTCTTTGAGGTCCTGGAGTTCTTTTTCCATGGATTGATGTCGGCCAAGTAAAGTTAGGGCATAAAATCGATTAACAGGTAATCTGGGGCGTCTTTCTGAAAAAACAGGCCTGAAACGCAAAATTTAGGCCATTTTTGGCCTGCAGGCGACAGAAAAGTAGGAACGTTGCGTTAAAAAGGCACTGCCAGGGCGAAAACAGCGAAAAGCAGCTTTAATACAATTATTGCGAGTACTAGCAGAAGGATGTAATTCACGATGACACTACCAAGTTTCTTATTCTTTCGGAACTCTCTGAAAGCCAGCAGTGCACCGATAATGAGAAGTATTACTAAGAGAATTATCACCAGCCAGAATGCCCAAGCTGACATATTTCTCACCTCCTTTATCACGCAGGCTGAAGTCTACGGCTACTGTATTTTGGTTTGCAAAGACAGACTGAAGCCTTTTCTCAAGCCGACCAGTACTGGAGCGAAAAATCCTCTCCCGGGACAACAAAACTTATCGTACCATGGGAGGGCCATCTTTCAAGCTCCACATTGTTTCGCTCTAAAACGACAACGATTTCTATCGCCTGACCAACTTTTGCTCTTAAATCGGCAAAAGGTATACTCAATTCTATGATTTTCTGACAACTTATGGAAGTTAAATCTTTGAACTTTTGATAATTTTCCCTGTGCTCTACCTGGACTATATCAAAAAGAGAAAAATCAAATTTTCCCTCCTGTTGCATTTTAACGCTTGCCTGCTGCGGAGCTTCCTTAAAGAAATTGATTTTGATTGTGAGGTCTTTCAAATTTTCATAAGAAGGTTGTATATTTGTGTCAATGCGTAGATAAAAATTATTCAGGTCGAATCCGTAATAGAAACTTTTTATGATGTTTCCTCGACGGTGCATCGGCCCTATCATCTCCGAAACCTCGTATTGTCCCGCGCCCTGCCATTCGAAATAGTTAGTTACTTTGCCGTCTAATATGGGATTTATGAAGTCGGTAGGCTCGCGCTTGGGGCGGGGTTTCTCGTGGCCAGAAATGGCAATGTGCAACCAATCCGGCACTTTTTCGCCAAGAAAAGTATATACATTCATCAGATGCTTTCGGTAAAGATTATCGAAATCGACACTATTTGCAGAGCGATGTTCATCTCCATACCACCAGTTCCAATCGCTGCCTTCGGCAGCGTATATCTCCTCTTTTGCTTTCTCTATCTCCTCTTTACGTTTCTCCCGATATCTTTCTTCAAAATGGGCTAACATTTTGCGAGTCCTGGCGAGATAGTCCCAGGCAAGATTATCCTCCTCGTGCCCAATCCAGACACCGAAATTGCCATTTATCCAGGAGCCACTCCATAGTTTGGGTAAAGGAACCGGCTGCGGATAATTTTCCATAAATTTACTAATCGTTGCCGATTCTAATAAGGAATCATCACTGATTGCACGATAAAGCTCTTTGAGAAAATCCCACCCGTCATTCCTATAATATTCCCAGCAGTTTTCTCCATCAAGTATGATGGTCACCAGATGGGGCCCAGGGAAGTGGCTTACTCGCTTATGTATATTATGGAGTTCCTGGATAAAATGTCTCACCGCTTCATCGGGTGGAACATCGGCATAGGTGAAGCCGATCAAATCTGATAGTTTCCTATTTCTGAAAATAATGTTTAAGGAACTGTTATCTGTGCTGAACCGATATGGTTTATAAAGTATATCGGCCTTGTGGGGAGAATCGCCTATTGAAGATGCCAGAATATCCTCGTCAGTTGCGATCCAGTCTATCCCTGCCTGGGAAATTAGAGGGACGATTGCTTCTGAGACCGCGCCCTCGGCGGGCCACATACCCTTCGGCTTGCGGCCGAAAAATTTCTCATAACAGGCAACCGCTCGTTCAATCTGAATTTTCGCGTCTTCCCTGTGGCGAAACTCTTCCCTGGGCAGGGCGATTTCAGGAGTGGCCATCTTCGCTGACTCAGTGTCTACCAGAAGAGGCAGAATGGGGTGGTAATAAGGAGTAACGGAAATTTCAATCTGACCCTGTTCCTGTTTCTCTCGATACTTACCAATCACTTTCTTCATTATTTTCAGTTGTTTATCTATTACCAATCTTTTATCTTCCTCGGTAAATCCCCTCCCTTTCTTCTCCAATTCTGCAAGTTCAGGGTCTTGCCTTCTTACATAGGGGTCAATCCAACAGAGGTTGAAAAGCAACTGTAAGTCCAAAAAGTCCTGTGTGCTGAACCTTCTCTGAATCTCCTTTAACTCTTCTACAGCCACATACCTTCCCCTTTTGGACAGCAGGTCCCAGTATCGGGAAAAAGGCTTAATCATGTTTTCCCAATTTGACGTGAAGAAGTTATGGAGAATAAATACCCTTTCTTCCGGGGACAGTTTATTGGCCGGTTTCAAAGTAAGGTCCAGAAACTGATCAGTCAGATTGTTCTGGGCATAATCGTTTATTTGGTCTATCAAAGAAGGGACAAGATTGAAATTGAGATGAATTTTAGGAAAGTCATCTAAGTAAGCCACCATGTCGTAATAGTCCTTAGTCGCATGGAGCCTTACCCAGGGAAGGACAAATTTATTTTCCAGGAGGTCCTTATAATATGGCTGGTGCATATGCCATAAAAAGGAAATATGCAGAACGTTATTTTGAGGCATTCTTACTTCTTTTTGGTGCCCTTCTTTTTGGCAGGTTTTCTTGCAGGTTCTTTAACCTTTTCAGAGCTACCGAAATAGTAATGTACGACAAGCCGACCATAAGCTGTGGCAAAAGCCTCAGCAGCGCTTTGATAATAGAGACCAATTTCCGCTCCCAAACCCAGATTGGGGAGTTGCATCATAAAATACTCCACCCCGGCAAATGGACCTATACAAAAATTATCTTCTGCGTTCTGTCTTAAGTCTACACCGATTTCTCCACCCAGATACACATTCAGACTCTTTTCGTCTTTAGTCTTATAGATTGCTCTCCCTCCCAGAAGAAACGTGTTATTATCCGTCTCCAGATGGAAGCCCATAACCGGGTTAACAGCAAATTTTTCTGTCAACCAGTACCTGAAAGACCAACCGTCCAGAGGTGAAAGTGCAGAAAAACCAACTCCTAATCTCTTTTTCAGACTGACCGCTTCTCCCTTTAAGGGTAAGCAGAAAATAATACTTGTTATTACCAGGCCGATCACTAATCTTTTCATTTTACCTCCTTTGATTTAACTGCTTCGCTTTCTCCACGAGATTTTCCCGGTGGCGGGCACTAAAATTTTACCATCACCTCCCCCATAACTTTATCTGCACCATCATCAGCAAGCTTTCCCGCCATAAAGATGCCGTACACCAGGCGAAATGAAAGATTTGCCGAGTAATAGTACTTAACGTAAATGTCCACTTCGTCTCCGATGGAACCTTTGGGAGTATGAGAATTGTAAATGAAATAGTTAAGCCCGGTTTTTAATTCAGAGATGGGAAATACGGACAATCCCAATTTGAATAGCTTCAAGTTAGTAAATGCAAAATCAGGGTCTCCCAGTCTCACTGCGCTTCTATTTTCTATGTAATATTCACCGTATTCTTCTTCTGAAAGGTGAGCGTAATCGGAAAGGAAATTTTCATCTTTTCCCGTAATCGGGGCCACTTCTCCACTGCCAACGAGATATTCACAGGTAACGAGGCCTTTACCAAATCTGGTCTCAGCTTGAAAGGTTCCACCCAGTATGTAAGCCAAACCATTGTAGTCTCTACCTCCCCCCTTTCCCGATTGAATGATTATGCCACCCCGATAATCGACTTCCTTTCCCACTTTTCCGCCCACATGGAAACCGAGAAAATTCTTATCCACGCCGATAGTCCGATCTCTTTGCCAGAAAC
The DNA here is from genome assembly GCA_011773355.1 of bacterium. Lineage (GTDB taxonomy): Bacteria > UBA6262 > WVXT01 > WVXT01 > WVXT01 > WVXT01. The sequence continues at coordinate 2,917 of WVXT01000101.1, read as the reverse complement.
CGGAAATTTGGGGAGTAATCCCTTTCCATTTTCTTTTAATAAATAATCCATAAGCGTTCTTCTCTTTCCAGTTATCCGGGCTAACTCCAGCTGACTCTGCGGGTTTTAGCATCATCAAATCGCAGTCGATTTGCCAGGGTAGGATGGCCGATAATTTGATGGCATCATAACCCGACGCATTATCATCTATCAGTAATCCATCTCCGTATCTAAGAGGTTGCCTCCCCAGAGCCAGATATAAAGGAAGGCCAAAAAATTCGTCAACTTTTAAATAGGCATTTTCAATCCAGGGTAACATATTCTTGCGAGTCAATCCCTCGATAGTTACCGTGGTAGTATCTACGCCCCAGAAACCTCTCGATTGTAACCTTATTCCAATGGTAACTCCCTCTGCCAATACTCCCTCCATCAACAATCTCGTCCGTTGATAGACGTAACTTTCATCTCCGTTGCTTACCGGGACCAACCTTACCCTGACCTCTTCTCCCACTCTCACGCCCGCCAGGCCAACCCGGGAAGATATGTGAAGGATGGAAAGCACAAAAAGAAATAGAATGGTTCGTTTCAAACGCTCTCTCCTCATCCGG
>WVXT01000101.1:0-2294 GCA_011773355.1 bacterium | reverse complement strand
TCTTGCCAGATCCTGCCAGAGTAGAAATTGGACATCTGTTGATATATCTTAATTGCTTCATCTTTCTGTCCCAGTTTCTCATAGCACCTTCCCAGGCCCTGATAGATGCCTGGCAAAAGGTAATGTTCGGGAAACCGCTCCAGAAATTTCTGGTAAGTTTCTCTAGCCTCGTCGAATTTTCCTTCCTGTTCCAGACTATTTCCCAATCCTATCAGGACTTCAGGGGTGATTTTTCTGGTTTCATATTTATCCAGATATCTTCTGTAAGTAGAGACAGCTTCGCTGTACTTCTCCATTTCATAAAGCGCATTACCTTTATACAGAAGGACCAAAGGAGTGGCCTTTGAGCCGGAGTCTTTGAGCGCCTGGTCGTAAAACGAGACGGCCTTATCCATCTGGTCATTAAAAACTTCTTGTTGTCCTCTGGCCAAGAGGCTAAATGCCCTTTCATTCATCTTGGCCCGACGGGACAACGAGAAGGGAATAAAAATAACCATAGCCAGGATGACTATTCCGCCGATTATGGCGTTCTCCTTGTTCTCGTTCACCCAGGTGACCGACCTTTCCACCCAGCTCGCTAAACGGTCCTTTTTAAGCTCTTCTTTTACCCATTTACGTGGCATTCAAGCTCCTTTAAGTGCTCTACTAATCAATGACCTGGCGTTTTCCAACATAAGCTCCAGGTCTTCTTTTGCCATTCCTGCTTTGCTAATGACTTCCAGAGCCTGCTGATCAGTAATCAAGTCTTCAGGTTCGTGTGCATCAGTATTAAAAATTAGCTTTGCTCCCCTCTTCTTCGCCAGACTCCCCACGTGCTGGTTAGTTGAACAGTGTACCTGGCGGGAGGTAATCTCAAGAAGCACATTCTTCTCCTTTGCCAGGTCTACTTCCTCACTACTTATCTTCCCCGGATGGGAAAGTATGTCAATTATGGCTTCCAAGGCAGCCCGGTTTGTGCCCGCAGGGACGGGCTCCGCTGTGGTTTCTCCGTGCACCAAAATAATTTTTGCTCCCAGTTCTCTACATTCTTCAGCAACCCGGGGGATTAAATTAGGAGGAACGTAAGTCAATTCTGCTCCCGGGATCACCTCTATTTTATACTCAAGAGTTAGGATTGAAGAGACCTTAACTATATGGGGAATTACGAAGTTGAGATTGGACATATCAACATGGTCGGTAATAGCTATTGCTTCGTAACCTTTATTCTTGGCACGAAAGACGAGTTCCGAAGGGATCAGTGAACCATCAGAAAAAAATGAATGCGTGTGGAGATCAATCATCCAGGATTAGTATCCAATACGATTTTTCTGGTACCCCTGGGGCGACTCGAACGCCCGACACGCGGTTTAGGAAACCGCTGCTCTATCCATCTGAGCTACAGGGGCACTTCTTTCAATTTATTAAAACGCTCATTGCGCTTTTAAAACATAAACCTTTCTATTTTTTATACTATCTTAAGCGCAGATTGTCAACAGAAAAATCGCACTTATCCGATTTAATGTCTCCATAAACTCTCCCGCTAGAGCAAAAGGTAGAGATTCATTGTCGTCTGAGGTTTTAGGCGTTCGGGAGTCCATCCCCAGAACCTGCGAGTGGACCCCGCCTGAGTGGTTCTGGCGATGGACCCCTCTCGAAGGATTTATTTGCTTATACTTGGTCGCACTAACCCTGCTGGCTTTGCCAGAGCATCCCACATGTGTTCGCCATCGAAAGTTCCATGTGACATTACGACCTCAAACTGCCCCCAGATTATGTAGCCACCATCCGGCAACTGCGTACCATCCGGAAGCCCCTGCGGACCTATCCAGATGTTTTTATAATGCCATGTTTCTCCGGAGCCTTCTGTCACGCCACCTTGCCATTCCAAGCCTGACATCCCATTCCACTGGTTCGTGCACCACGCTGCATACGGAGGGTTCGACCAGCCTTCGGCATTGCCTCTATCCCACTCGGCATTCCACTTCATAACCAGTCTGTCGTGTGCATAGTCTCCCATATATGCTTCCGCTTGTTCGTGAGTTAAGCCGAGCTTCCCCATAGCCCAGCTCTCTCCAGTTCCAACGAAGACTCTTGCTCTAGTGTTGTAGCCATACTCGTCGAATCCAGCTTGCGCCATTCCCTGCAATGCCATCATTCCCACGAGCATGACCGCACAGCCCAATATAATTGCTATCTTCTTCATTCTTTCTCACCTCCTGGCGTATAATGGGTTTTGGGCCATACTAAACAAAATATGGCGGCAGACACTATACAATCTGCCTATTTGCTTTATATTTGCAGAGTATAAATGACCC
>WVXT01000031.1:85001-87636 GCA_011773355.1 bacterium | reverse complement strand
GGCTCTATTCCATATGCACCTTTAAATGTGCCAAGCATTGTAAAGTGAGATAGGTCCACAGGGTACGCTTTTTCACCCGCGGAACTGATTATCCCGTATGGATGCGGGTACATAACTTCTCTCCCCCTATAGGCAGACCTTCCAATTTCGCACATCCCTATACAGCCATCCACACAAGTAACACACATTCCACTTATCGGTACAATAGCGTCTTCTGTCCTGTTTTTTGTCAAAGTTGCTGCCGTTGCATTAATTTTTCCAAGTCTCATTTTAATCCTCCTTTTTCTTTTCAGTTTCTTCTTTTACGCATGTTCCGCAATTGCCTTTCAGCCCCATCCAACAAGCATAGTCCTCATAAACATCCAAACACGTTGGCTGGAGTTCGTTATAACATCTGCCACATAACACATTTTCCGCCTCAGGCCCTTCACATCTTAATGTACATGTTGGGCAGATGTACATACAAGCACCACACCTGCGACATTCTTCAGAGGTTATGTCAAATGGTGTGGTAATTTTCAGTTTGTTACCCCTGTTTACGAATCCTATAGCCTTTGCCATCATCTGCTCTTCACACATTCTTACGCACAGCCCGCAGTATACACAATCCTCCCGCTTAGGCTTGAACCTGACCCGGTCCAGACCTATCTTTGCAGCCATATCCTGTAAAACCTTGGATGCGGGGCACTGTGCTATGAGAAGCTCCAGCACCATTTTTCTCGCATCGATAACCCGTTTCGTAGCCGTCCTCACTATAAGCCCTTCTTCGACAGGGTATGTGCAGGAGGTGACAAGTTCGCTTTGTTCGCCTGTGCCTATTTCTACTAAACACAAACGACATCCGCCCCAAGCAGAAAGTCCCTCGTCATAGCAAAGGGTCGGAATCTCCAATCCTAAGAACCTTGCTGTATCAAGTATCGTCCAGCCTTCGGGAGCGTCAAAATCGATTCCATCAATTGCTATTTTTGGCATTTTTACCTCCCGTTATTTTGACAACTGCATCGAATTCGCACACATCGTAACAAATGCCGCACTTTATGCACTTATCCTGCATTATTGAGTGCGGCTTTTTACGCTCGCCTTCTACCGCCTCTTGGGGACAATTTTTCCTGCAGAGCTCGCAACCCGTGCATTTTTCCAGATCTATCATATATTGAATAAAGGTTTTACATACCCCGGCCGGGCATCTTTTCTCTTTTATGTGAGCGGTATATTCATCCCTGAAATATCTTAACGTTGAGATCACGGGATTTGGTGCAGTCTGCCCCAGTCCACACATGGATGCATCTTTTATAATCCCTCCCAGCTCTTCAAGCAGGGTTAATCCCTCTTCTGTGCCGCGACCTTCTGTTACGCCCGTAAGAATTTCATACATTCTCTGCGTGCCCTCCCGACAGATAGAGCATTTCCCACAAGACTCCTCCTGCAAAAAGTTGGTAAAATACTTCGCAATATCAACCATGCAGGTATTTTCGTCCATAACAATCATACCACCTGAACCCATTATAACGCCCGCACCTGTGAGAGATTCATAATCTACAGGTAAGTGGAATAGTTCCCGGGGAATACATCCGCCCGATGGCCCGCCAATCTGAACAGCTTTCATCCTTTTGCCATCAAGAGCACCACCAATATCAAATACCACCTCGCCGACCGTCATACCCATTGGCACCTCTACCAGCCCGGTATTGCGCACTTTACCTACGAGTGAAAATATCTTCGTGCCTTTGCTCTTCTCTGTGCCTATGTGGGCAAACCAATCGGCTCCTTTCTCTATTATTATCGGCACATTTGCCAGTGTTTCAACATTGTTTATGTTTGTTGGTTTAGCGAAAAGCCCATACGCCGCGGGGAACGGTGGCCTCTGCCTAGGAATTCCTCTCTTTCCTTCTACAGATGCTATAAGAGCAGTTTCCTCACCGCAGACAAATGCACCTGCACCTCTTGCTATTTTGATATCAAAATTAAAACCCGAACCTAAAATATTTTCCCCTAACAAACCGAGTTTTCTTGCCTGTTCAATTGCGATGGTTACATGTTTCACCGCAAGCGGATATTCATTCCGCACATAAACCCATCCTTCTCCTGCACCGATTGCATAAGCCCCTATTATCATCCCCTCAATAACCGAATGGGGATTGCCCTCAAGCAGGCTTCTATCCATATATGCTCCCGGGTCACCTTCATCTGCATTGCAAAGCATATATTTAACCTTGCCTTTCTGGGCACGAGTGATTTCCCACTTTCTACCGGTGGGAAAACCTGCACCACCTCTACCTCTGAGGCCTGAGGTTTTTATTTCGCCTATTATTTCTTCCGGACTCTTCTGTAACGCCCTGACCAGAGCCTTATAACCACCCAAAGCAATGTAATCCTCTACATTTACAGGATCGACGAGTGGATTCTTACCTGATAGTATGCGCATCTGTTTTCTATAAAATGGTATTTCGGACAGATGAATAAAACTATTGCCATCTTCCTTGTAGACAAGGTCATCGACTATCCCGCCATCTAAAGTAGATTTGACGATACTCTTTGCATCCTCGGGTTTCAAATTCCTATAGAATATTTCCTCAGGGAAAATTATGACATTAGGTTCAGCTTCACAGAATCCGTGGCACCCGGTGACCTTTAT
>WVXT01000031.1:67420-84856 GCA_011773355.1 bacterium | reverse complement strand
TTGCTTGAGCGTTTTCTGTGGCGTCATCTCACCATAATATTCTTTATCCGCCACGACAATCGGTCCTATGGCACAGCAGCCAAGACAATTTACTGTCTCCAGCGTGAATTGCAAATCTGGCGTTGTCTCGCCTGGATTTATACCCAATTCCTTTGACAACACATCAACAATCCTCGCCCCTCCTCGAACATGGCATGTGGTACCCAAACAGATGGTAATAATGTGTTTACCCTTCGGGGTAAAGCTGAAAGCACTATAAAAAGTTGCTACCCCATAAACATCCCTGAGAGCTATTCCTGACTTTTTCGCAACTTCCCTGAGAGCCTCTTCAGGCAAATATTTATAACGCTCCTGAATATCCTGTAAAGTAGGAATCAGGAGTCCACCATGCTTCGTGACAGTGCCCTCAACAAATTTCGCTATCTCTACCATAATAAAACCTTCCTATAACCCGGAATACATTTTTTAATTATCTCTAATTTCTTTGCATTAGTCAAGAAAAATAATGGTCTACAAAAGGTATTATTACCTCAATAAAAAACGTCCCTTTTAGCAGACTTTGCTACCAAAAAGGACGTCTTTGTCCAATTATTCTAACAGTAAAGGAAAAGGGCCATAAAATAAAAAGGACGTTCTCTCGAACGCCTTTGTTCTTTTTCTTTTAGCACTACCCTTGTGTCAATAAAATTATATCACAAGGCCTAGGGCTTGTCAAGCTTTTTTTCTCGAGTCCTTCACCAAGCTGGCATAGTCCCAATCCTGATATCGCTTCGCTAATCGGGACTGGCTAACTGGCTGGTGGGGTGAACTTACTTTTCTTTCCCAACACGTCGTAGACCTTAACTTTTTGTTCTTTTCCCCTAAGCTCAACGTCAGGAATCTCTCTTACTTCAATATCATCTTTGACTTCACTATAGGTGCTCTCACTTATCAGTATTTGAGTTCCAAACTGTTTATTCAATGGCTCAAGTCTTGAGGTTAAATTGACGGTATCCCCAATGACCGTATATTCCATTCTAACTTCGCTGCCGATATTCCCTGCTACAAGATTTCCCGTGTGTACAGCAATTCCAATTCTTATCTCACTTTTCCCTTTCTTTGCTCTTTTCTTATTGAACTCTTTCAACTTCTCCTGCATCTCCAGGGCAGCGAACACTGCTTTCCTGGCATCATCTTGATGGGCTATGGGAGCGCCAAACACAGCAAGAAGAGCATCCCCGATAAATTTATCCAGCGTACCCTCATATTTTGTCACCACGCTCACCATTTCACTGAAATACTCGTTTAAGAAATCAACAACCTCTTCTGGTGGAAGTTTCTCACTCATTGCCGTAAAATTTCTCACATCACTTATGAGAACAGTCGCCCTTTTTCTCTCTCCGCCAAGTTGCAGCCTTCCGTTAAGAATTGCTTCGGCGACCTGTTTGGAGACGTATTTACCAAAAGTATTCCTTATAAAGTCTCGGTCTTTAAGCCCCTTTACCATTTCATTAAAAGTATTTCCCAGCTCTCCCAGTTCATCTTTTCTTTTCATTTCTACTTTCTGTTCCAAATCTCCTTTTCCTATTCTTCTGGCAATACCGGCAAGCGTGTTTATGGGAGAGACCATAAATGTTACCACAATTACCGTGGCCAATATGCTAAATGCAAGAACCCCTAATGTTATCAAAATAATCTTATTCCTCATCTCTACAAGTGCTGTTGAGATTGATTCCTGAGAGAATCCTATTCTCACACCACCTACGAATTTATCACCAACAATAATGGGAACGGAAACTCTGTAAAGATCCTCTTCTCGTTTAACGACTGTCTCGTTTCCTGCAATCGCTTCTGCCTTTTCCCCGATTTTTGCCGTGTCAGAATGGGAAATGATTTCTCCTTTTTCGTCAAAAACCATAGCGTAAAGGATTGCTTTCTCTTTAATCATTTCCGTAACCGAAAAATATAAAGAGAATGCGTCTGGCTGGGGAAAAAGAGATTCCCTGACACTCCGGGCAAAGAATTCTGCCCGTATTTCCATTTCCTTTATGAGAGAGCTCCTCGTTTGCCTTAAAACCAAAGACGCCATAATAGGCATGATTACCAAAATCACTATTGAGACAATCGCCGAAAACTTGATGGCTATTCTGGAGACTCTTTTCATCTTACTCCCTATGTAATCTATCTGAGGACAGCAATCTTACATTTCTGTTTTTCCCCGCCGGCTTCAATCAAACAGATATATCCACCATTTTCTACAATCTTTCCCTTCTCGTTTCTTCCATTCCATGGCCACTGGTTCAATCCTTCTCTTCCGGAAATATTCTCCCAAGAATATACCAGTTCCCCGGTTAAAGTAAAAAGTCTTATTTTTACGTCATCATCCTCTTCAAGATAATAACAAATCTTGGTATCTTCCATATCAGGATTGAATGGATTGGGAGCATTGAATGGTTTTCTTTCCAGACTCTTTTCTACTTGTTCCCCTTTGAAAAATACATAAATGTCGTTGAGATTCTCATCTCCATCATCGCCACCAAAAATGTACACCATTCTTTCACCCTCCCAGTTCCAACCTGTTGCTACCGCATGTCCCATCCTTGCACAAGGCAAATCCCCGATAGGATAAATCTTCTCCCATCTCCAATCAGGTGGCCCTCCGGGGGCGGGCTCCCATAAAATCCACACATCATCAAGAGGAGTTCCGTCTTCATCCTCTCCTCCGAAAATAATCATTTTTCCCTGTTCCCCGGGGTCTCCCATAATCCACGCCGCAGTATGCTGCCAGCGGGCAGGCGGTTTATCTCCGGTCACATCTATCTCGTGCCAGTCACTCCATTCAAGCCTCCAGCAGTCATCAAGTAGTTCTTCAGAATTATCTTTTCCTCCAAATACAATCATTTGCCCTATTCCCCACATTTGTCCCCAGACTGCTGAATGGCCATAGCGGGGGGGAGGAATTTCTCCAACAATAGGTACCTCTTGCCAAGTGGCAGGTGCCACACTTAGCTGTAAAGTATATGTTATAGTTGATACAACAATTGGACTTGTACCAGTATAACCCCCAAAAACAATCATCTCGTGGGTCCACTCATCATAAACTGCTGTATGTTCTGCCCTGGAAGAAGGACGAGTGCCCCCAGTGTTCAATTTTTCCCACGCAGAATTCCAATCCCATGGATTTCCCAAGCTGTAGGTGCCTGAATCAACGAGAACACCCAAAAATGATTCTGAACCACCAAAAATGATAATAGATTCGTCTGTTAACCCATCTTCTCGGGCGAAAATTCCACTATGTCCTCCTCGTGTACCAGGAGTATCTCCTTTGGCACCCATATTTTCCCATCTCCAGGTATCTCCCTCGTATCTAAGTACCCATAAGTTAGTATTCTGGTCAAAACCTCCAAAAACAAACTGGTCATTTCCACCCGAAGAGACTAGCACATGGCCATCTCTTTTTTCTGGAGGAGAACCATAAGGGATAATCCTTTCCCAGACCTGAGCCATTACCAATTTCCCTAATCCCAGAACTAAAATCGTTCCCAAAATTGCAATTTTTTTCTTCATTTTTTCCCCATTAATTCAAGGACACTTTTTGCCTTCTCCAGTAGTTTATAAGCATTCTCATTAACCGGGTCTAGTTCCAGAAGCTTATTTAAGACATTTATTGACTCTTCATATTTTCCTTTCAAATATAGATCTGCCGCCTCATAATAGAGAGCATCAACCTCTGCCCGGCTTACCTTTTTAACTACTTCCGCAGCCTGCTCTTTTGTCTTTTCTATATATTCTTTTGCCTCTTTATTTTCCGGGTCAAAATTAAGTACCAGCTTAAATTCTTTAATTGCGCTGGCACTATCTTTCTTATCAAAGAATTCTTTTCCTTTGGAAAGGTGAACCTCTATTAACCTTTCGATTTTTTCCTTTGTGTGCTCAATATTCTCTCTTGCCAAATTATGTTTTGGATTTATTTTTAGAATCTTCTCCCATTCTTTGATAGCCTCAACATATTTTTCCTGCTCATAAAACCCGTCTCCTCTGCCAAGAAGATTTGCAATCTCTACTTTACTCTTCTCTTTTACCCTTTCCAGATATTTTTCTCTCTCTATCTTGGAAAGTTTACCCTCAATTCTCTCAATATATTCTTTTGCCCTGATACTTGCTGGGTCAAGTTTTAAAACCTCTCTCCATTCATCGAGCGAGTCGGTTAGCTCTCCTTCCTCGTAAAATGTATATGCCTGGCCAATATGTCTTTCCATCAATTTCCTGGTCACAGTAATTTCCATCTCTTTAGAAACTTCTTCCACTCTCTTTTGAATTTCCAAGTCATCGGGGCGCCAGATCAAGGCCTTATCCCATTCTGTCAGAGCATCGGCCAGTCGTCCCGCTTGATAGTGCTCCAATCCTAATCTGTAGTATTCTTCCGCCCGCAATCTGGCCCTGTATCTGGTGAACTCTTCAATCTCAATAATCTGCCTGCCGAATTTCAAAGTGACGGAAAATCTGTGGCTAAGCCCCAAAGCGTGAGGAGTAAATCCATAATCAAGCTGAAGCCAGCGATAGATAAATCCCAAACCAAAATTCAGGTTATCTTTTCCATATCCCAGGCGAAAAGCTATTGTATTCTTGAACCAGTATTCTCCTCCCAAAGCGACCTTTACTCCTCTAAGATACGGTTTTTCTAAGTCAACATTTATTGTTAATTTATCCCTCCATCTGGGCATCAAATTTCTTACCTGATAGGACGTTCCAAATTTAAGATTCAATCCATAAGTTTCTTTCACACGAGAAATTCCGTCTGCTTCCATCTGCACCTTGGGTGGAACTAAGTTCTGCAAATTAACGCCAAATGAAAGCCTTCTTAACTGCTCCCAGAAAAAGCCCTCACCTTTTACATCCTGCGGGTGGTAAAGAAGCCCTAAGTCCATACCGAATCCAGCACCATAATAATTGTCACCCTCTACGGGCATTCTCTTTTGTACAATTTTAAAACCGAGTCCTGCCGAGAAAACCGGGAAAAATTTGCGGCCATAGGCAAAGAGGAAAGCCATTTGATTTATATGAAAAGTATGAGGTTCGGAAGAAATAGTTTCTCTATATTCAAATTCATTACTCGTCAAACTTATTAATCCAATTCCAAACGTCCCCGGTTTTTTTGTGGGATGGCCATATCCGGCGAAGAGATAATTTGTCTTTTCCCAAAGTGGGGCTTCAAAGAAGGTGAGTTGATTTCTGGGAAGCCTGGAAAGTCCCGCAGGATTCCAGTAGATAGCAGAAACGTCGTCGGAAAGGCCGGTAAAAGCACTGCCCATTGCCTGAGAACGGGCGCTAGTGCCAAAACTCAAGAATGAACCAGGAGCGCCGGCATCTCCCGCGCTCCATAGCTCGGCAGGAAAAATAAGAAAGGAAAATAGGAAAGTTATGACTGCGATTTTAGAAACGCATTTTTCCATTTACATAATTATAACATTTATAAAGATTTAAATCAACAAGAAATTATTACTCCCCACCTTTGCAGGCTTTAACGCAAATTCCACAGATATGGTGACCTATCTTACAAACCTTTCTGAATTCATCCAATTTCTCGTAGCAGGCAAGGTGATTAAAATCTTCCACTCTCTGTTTGATAGCTCCTGCCGGGCAAATTCCCAGACAGTCCCGGCAGTCACCACACCAATCTTCTATCGGTTTATCAGAGGAAAGAGGAAAATCTGTTAACACCGTAACCAGTCTAATGCGGGAGCCAAATTCTGGATTAACCAATAGATTGTTCCTGCCAATCCATCCCAGACCTGCTTGTTGTGCCACCTCTTTGTGGGAAAGATGGCCTCTCTGTTTCTCCCAATCTATGGTCTGGGAAGACGGTACGGGTAGACCATGCCTGTCTCTATTTTGAATGAACTGCGTCACTCCCAGAGCCAGACGGTCCAGAAAATAATTCACCTGGCGATAATGATAATAGTATAGTTTAGTTGGCCTATGTTCAATACCATCAATTATTTTATCAGACAACCTCACGGCTAAGGAGATTCCTTTATCCAATCCTTTAACGACCTGGGGAGATAGATCTAAAAATTCACCGTTCAGCCTGGAAATTTCACAAACTCCAAATAACGACGCTCCCCACTGCAAAGCAAACTCTTTTAATTTAGAATAGTTTTCTTTCTCTTCTCCCATAATTCACATCCTTTTACCTTCCCATTCTTTTCATATGGACCATTAAGATAGCGATTGCCGCCGGAGTAACTCCAGAAATGCGGGAAGCCCGGCCCAGAGAGTCCGGTCTCATCTTAGACAATTTCTCCCTGACTTCATTGGACAAACCAACAATCTCCTGGTAGTCAATTTCCGCAGGAATTTTTCTATTCTCCAGTTTTTTAAACTTCTCTATCTCTTGCTCCTGATGCTTGATATATCCTTCATATCTAATTTGAATTTCCGCCTGCTCGGATACCTCCAATGGGACCTCACCGCTCCTTTTATCAAAAAATTTCAAATCAGAGTAGGAAACTCCAGGTCTCCTTAATAGTTCAGCTAAACTGACGGGACTTCTTAAAGCTACCCATCCCAATTCGGAAAATTTCTCATTTGTCTTGGAATCAGGAAAAATTTTTGCCTCTTTTAATCGAGCCAGCTCATTTTCGATAGCTCTCTTTTTAGATTCCACTTCCTGGTATCTCATCTCTCCAATCAGCCCGATACCATACGCCTTCTCGGTTAGTCTCAAATCCACATTATCTTCTCTCAGAATCAGTCGGTACTCAGCCCGGGAAGTGAACATACGATATGGCTCCTTAGTGCCTTTGGTAACCAGATCATCGATCAACACACCAATATAAGCTTCCGAACGGTCGAGGATAAACGGTGGTCTATTCTTTATTTTCAGGACAGCATTAATTCCACCAATTAATCCCTGGGCCGCTGCCTCTTCATAACCTGTAGTTCCATTAATCTGGCCGCAGAAGTATAGATTCTTAATTAATTTAGTCTCCAGCGTCGGTTGTAGCTCGGTGGGATCGACGTAATCGTGCTCAATAGCGTAACCCGGTCGCATTATCTCCACCTTTTCCAGACCTTCAATACTACGCAACATCCTGAACTGGATATCTATGGGCAGACTGGTGGCCAAGCCGTTGGGATAAACTTCCGGCGTATTAACCCCTTCTGGTTCCAAAAATATCTGATGGCGTTCTCTTTCCGGGAACTTCATTACCTTATCCTCAATGGAAGGACAATAACGAACCCCGGTTCCCTTTATGATACCCGTATACAGAGGAGAACGGTCTAAACCCTCTCTGATTATCTGGTGCGTTTTGCTGTTGGTGTATGTAATATAGCAGGGTAGTTGAAACCGGGTTACCTGTTTAGTAGTAAAAGAGAATGGAAAGGGAATATCATCACCTTGTTGGATTTTTAGTTTAGAAAAATCGATAGTTTTTCCATCCAGGCGAGGGCAGGTTCCTGTCTTGAATCTGCCTATGCGAAAACCGAGTTGTTTGAGATTATCCGAAAGTTTTATTGCAGGAGAGTCGCCCATCCTGCCTGCGGGGAAATTGGTCAACCCGATATGAATTAATCCATTTAAGAAAGTTCCGGGAGTAATAATCACTGCTTGTGCACAAAACTTCTCACCAATGCTCGTCTTTACTCCCGCCACCTTGTTCTCATCCACCAGAATCTCTTCAACTAGGGCTTGCTTCAATTCCAGATTTTCCTGTTTCTCTAAGACTTCTTTCATCTTAAGCCGGTAGGCCTGCCTGTCTACCTGCGCTCGTGAGCTGCGGACAGCTGCGCCTTTGGCCATGTTTAATCGTCGAAACTGGATAGCTGTGGCGTCTGTGTTCTTACCCATCTCCCCGCCTAAAGCGTCAATTTCTTTTACCAACTGCCCTTTGGCTAAACCACCGACTGCCGGGTTACAAGACATAAAGGCAATAGTATCCAGATTCATAGTCAACAGTAGAGTCTTACAACCAAGCCGGGAGGCTGCAAGAGATGCCTCACAGCCAGCATGGCCGCCACCAACTACAATAATCTCATATTTTCTATCTTGCAATTGTGACCGAGACATAACACTACGTATCCTTTTCAGCTGCACCACCTCGCCCTCTCTCCCAGGGGAGAGAGACTGGGGCACAAATTTAAATTCACATTAGAAAAAAATGTCTTCCGCTCTCATCAGCAGAGCAAAAGACATCAACATAATCCAACCAACTTTTCAAGATACCACTTTTCTATTATTTTCTTATCTCCCTGGCCAAAATTATTGCCTCGGCAATCTCCCGCATAGGCCTGCGGCTATTCATACTTTGCTTCTGTATTTTTCTGAAGGCCTCTTGCCCGGATATCGCCAACTCTTCCATCAATATGTCCTTTGCCCTCTCTACCAGTTTGCGAGTTTCCAGCTCTTCCTGAATAACTTTAGACTTCACCATAAGTTCCGTATTTTCGATAGCAACGGCAGCCTGATTGGCTACGGCACTAAGCACATCCATTTCTGATTTGCTAAATCGGTGAGGCGAAGAAGTGTAGCAATTAATAACTCCAATCACCTTTCCTCTCACGCTGAGAGGAACACTCAACAGAGAACATAAATTCTCTTTTCTGGCTATCCTCACATTTACATAGCGACTGTCCTTTCTTACGTCCAGAACACTAATAGGTCTATTTTCCTGGGCGACCCTTCCAGCGATACCTTCTCCCAATTTCACATTCGGCTTCCTGTTATACTCCTCACTGACTGACTGAGTCGCTCGTACAACTAGCTTCTTCCTATCCTCATCCAGCAACATTAAGGAACATATTTTAGACCCCATCACCTCAGCGGTTACAGTTACAATCAATTTCAAAATATTATCCAGATAAATTTCAGAAGAGATAGCTTTGCTTATCCTGGAAAGTGCTTCTAACTGTTTACTGTAAGACTTATCTTTACTTTTCGATTTTTTGCCTTTCTGTCTCATCTTACCCTTTCCCCATTAACGCCTTTCTTAAAATATCGAGTCCGTTTATCACTGTGCTCTCTTTTATTTCTCTCCTTTTCCCACTAAAGTGAAACTCCTTACATATTTCCAAGCCCATTTTAGGCCATACCAGAGCTACATAGACCAAGCCCACCGGTTTCTTAGCAGTTCCTCCAGTAGGCCCGGCAATCCCCGTAGTAGCCAAACCTATATCCGTTTCGCTAATTCTCTGTATGCCGTTGGCCATTTCCAATGCGCTCTCTCGGGAAACTGCACCAAATTCGTTTACAGTATCTTCTTTAACCCCCAGAACTCTCACTTTCGCTTCATTACTATAGGCCACAATACCTTCTTTGAAATATACCGAACTTCCGGCAACATCGGTAATTCTATCACCAATCAATCCGCCCGTGCAAGATTCGGCCACTGCCAGGGTCAATCTCTTACTAAGCAGTAACCCACCCACGACACTTTCCAGAGTATCTTCACCTTCTCCATAAATATAGTCTTCCAGACAATCGTAGATTTCTTGTCTTGCCTTGTGTAGCATTTCATCGACAAGTAACTCGTTCTCGCCTTCTCCTGAAATCTCCACGTCTATCCTTGCCAGATGGGCTAATATAGAGAACCTTAGAATTCCACCTTCCATCCTGCGCTCAATTTCCACCACTTCTTGGATCTTCTCATAAACGGCAGATTCCGTCAGCCCGGAAATATGGAGAACGCTTTTCTTCAATATTTTTCGCTCATACTTCTCCTTAAGATACGGCAATACAACTTCCTCTACCATAGGTTTCATCTCTCGAGGAGGTCCGGGTAACATAATTATGATACTCGCTTTTTGAACTTTCGATTTAGAACCGGCTTTAGTTTTTCTTTCTACGATCATTCCCGGAGCAGTTCCCACCTTATTGGGAATGACCTTAGCACCTTCAATAATATAAGCCTGCCTCTCGTTATTTTTGGGCATTTCCAGATCCCTGTTCGCAAAATGGGCAGCAATCTGGTGCATCACTTCCCGGTCGAAGACCAGTTTTTTCTTTAACACCTTAGCCATGACTTCCCGGGTTAAATCATCAAATGTTGGACCCAAACCCCCGGTGGTGATTATTATATCAGACCTGTTCAAAGTCTCCTGAAGGATACTTTCAATCTTTTCTCGGTCATCACCGACCGTAGTCTCCCTATCTATGGCTAATCCGATGCTGTCCAGCTTCTCGCCTAAATAAGCAATATCGGTATTAATCTTTCCTTTCAATAGCTCCGAACCAACGGAGACCATCTCCACTTTCATCTCACCCTCTTATTCCATCATCACCTTGCCTGTCTCCACATCAATAATTTTTATCTCCACCTCACCGTCGGTCTCTTCAACTAACCCCACTGTGGGATTCTCCTTGGGCAAAGAGGGACTGCCTGGATTTAGAAATACTACATCCCCCTCTCTTGCTAATTTCGGTCGGTGGGTATGAGCGGAGATAAAGATATTGGCGCGCCACCTCTTGGCAAGGTTAACTTTTTCCTCATCACTCAATTTATCGCCATGGTTTACTACAATCCGCAGGGAACCCAGTTGGACTAAAGCAAACGGGCTCTGCACGGGAAAATTGACCACAGTATCATCGACGTCCGAATCACAGTTACCCCGTACCGCCACCAGGGGAATTTCTAACGCGTTCATTTCCTGAACTAATTCCCCGGGAGCAAAACCCTCGGGCATAGGATTTCTCGGCCCGTAATTGAATAGATCTCCGGCGTGAATAATCATATCCACATCGGGAAAGATTTCTTCCATTACTTTCTGCCAACCTACCAAATCACCGTGTGTATCAGCAATAACACCTATCTTCATCCTTTGCCTCCCTTATTTATTCCTATTTCTCTTTTCATAACTTGCGCGTCCTGTTCTTTCCAGTTTTTGTATTATATCCCGCAGCTGCGCCGCCCTTTCATAATTTTCCTGTTCAATAGCCTCCTGAAGCTTTTTCTGAAGTTTATCCTTCTCGGAAGGTGGTTTCTTCCTGAGAATCTCTTTTACCATACCTCTTAGAATGCCTAAAGACCTTCCCTTTTCATAAGTAAAAGTTGCGTTTTCCATATCGGGGAGGGATTCGATCGCTTTAATTCCCTCTGCCATTTTTTTCCAAGCTTGCTCATATTCCTTTCTTTCCAGTTGGGCAAGTCCTTTCCCCATTGCATTCATTCTTATTATGTACGGTCGATACTGCTCCAGAGCCACTTTGTCTTCCTTATCGACCGCATATTTTTTCACAAAATCGAAATATTCAATATTCCGCTGAGTATCTCTAGCCACTCTTTCATAATCTTTTAACTGAAAAAACAGAACGTAACGATAGTAATATAATAGCCCTTCTTCGTATAATCTTGAACAGTCGTTTATTGTAAGACCAAATCCTTCATCAGTCCTTTTCTTTTTCTTATGAACTTCGACTTTTGTCCTGTAATACTCCAAAAGTGACTCCTTCCCATAAGGCCTCTTGCCATCGGGCCTTCCGTCTACCTCGAACTGCTCAATTCCTAAAGGCAATCTTATCTGGATTTTTTCTTTACCGTCTTTCCCTTTTATCTTCCTTATGTTATTTAGCCGGTCATATTCCCAGGCCTTGAGAACTTCACTGATGTCATAACGCATCTTCTTTACCTTTTTCAAAATTTTGTCTTCTTAGACAGAAGATCACTCTGTCTCATTGCGCAAAACTCACCGCACATCGTGCAAACCCGGGCATCCTTTGGCTTCGACTTTTTTCTCTCTTGCCTGAACTTTTCAGGATTAATAGAAAATCTTTCCTGTCTTTTCCAGTTAAGGGAACCTCTGGCCTTGGATATCTGCATATCCCAATCTGATGCTCCCTTTATCCCCTTGGCCACATCTGCCGCGTGGGCAGCAATCCTGGTAGCAATTACTCCCTCGGTTACATCATCTACGCCAGGTAGGCGAAGGTGTTCTGTGGGAGTAACATAACAAAGGAAATCAGCACCAGAGGCAGCAGCAACCGCGCCGCCAATAGCACAAACAATATGGTCATATCCCGGTGCAACGTCGGTCACCAGAGGACCCAGAACATAGAAGGGTGCACCTTTACACAGTCTCTTTTCCAACAAAACATTGGCTTCAATCTGATTTAAAGGAACATGGCCCGGTCCTTCTATCATCACCTGAACATTCTTCTCCCGCGCCCTTTCTGCCAGTTCTCCCAGAACAGAAAGCTCACCAATCTGCACTTCATCCGTGGCATCAGCAAGAGATCCCGGCCTCAGTCCATCCCCTAAGCTCAAAGTTACGTCATACTTATAAGCGACGTCCAGGAGCCTGTCAAATTGTTCATACAAAGGGTTCTCTTCATTATTATATACTATCCACTGCGCCAGAAATGCTCCGCCTCTGCTGACAATCCCGGTAATCCTTTTGCTTTTCCGTAAAGTCTCGATAATTCTCCGGGTAACTCCACAGTGGACGGTCATAAAGTCGACACCTTGTTCAGCCTGTTGTTCAATTATGCCAAAGATTCTATCTATGCTCATTTCGCTGATTTTTTTACCTTTACGGGCTGTCTCGCAAGCAGCCTGGTAGATGGGCACAGTGCCTACAGGCAAAACGGAACGCTGGAGAACCATCTTTCTTATCTTTTCAATATCTCCTCCAGTAGAAAGGTCCATCACGCTATTTGCGCCAGCTTTTATCGCTGCGTCCAACTTGTTCTTCTCTTCCATTATGTTCACTCTATCCGGAGAAGACCCGATGTTGGCGTTAACTTTTGTTCTTAAACCCTTTCCTATTCCTATGATTCGTAATTTATTGCGCCTGTGATGTTTTATGTTAACGGGTATAACTACTGTTCCTTCAGCGATACAGGAACGTATATATTCTGGAGTCAAGCCCTCATCTCCAGCAACTCTTTTCATTTCAGTGGTAATCTTTTTGTTTTTGGCCCGTTCTAATTGTGTCATCAGTTTAACCTTTTGCCTGTTTGATTCTTCTCTTAATCTCTCGTGCAGCTTTCCTTACATTCTTAGCACCGAATACAACATGGATAACGGCTACTCTTTCGGCACCTGCATGGATAACTTCTTCGATATTCTCCTGGTCGATCCCACCAATGGCAAAGAAGGGTATCTTTAACTTCTTTCTCAATTGCCGAACCGGGTTAAGCCCTATTTGCTTCAACTCAGGTTTGGATGGCGTGGGGAAGACCGGCCCGATACTGATGTAATCGGCACCCTCCTTTTCTGCTTTGACAGCTTCTTTTAAACTGTGAGTAGAAACACCCGTAAAACGAGTAATAGAACGTCTTTGAGGAAGAGGACTGCCTTTTTGCAGCTTCTGCTTCTGGCTTTTATATATCGAAGCGCCTGCTGCTTCCCACATCAGGAGTTTCCTGACCAGCGCTAAAGGCATATCCTGCTGGCCAATATGGACTCCATCAGCCCCCAGAGCCAGGGCAATGTCTAACCGGTCATTAACTACCATAGGCACGTTGTAGTCCGCAGTAACTTCCCTTAATTTCTCTCCTATCTCCATTGTTTTCTTATCGGTCCAGTCTTTTACCCTGAGCTGAACCATATCGGCTCCCCCCAGGAGGGATTCCTCGGCCATCTTCAAGTAATCCATATCTGGCCTGGGAGAAAGGATAACATATAGTTCCACATCCTGCAAAGTCTTAATCATTGACGGATTCCATTCTCACTAACTTTAGAATTTTTGTGCAAAACCTAACTCAAAGCCACTCTGCTTTGTTCTGACCCAAAGAGATATCCCCGTATTATCTGTGTCTTCTTTTTTATTATGATAGACTACTGCCCTTCCCACCAGTGTACCAATAATACCTCCCAGAACTACATCTGAAGTCCAATGTTTATCGTGGTAAACCCGGGAGAGTGCCGTAAGGCTGGCAATTGTATAAGCACCTATATCGATGAGGAGACTATCGTACTCTGCGGCTACTACTGAAGCTAACGAGAAAGCTACAGTGGCATGGCCAGAGGGAAGGGATAACTTGGAATTGTCAAATGTCGGTCCGTAGAATCTTCCACTACCTTCCTCACGATACGGCCTACTCCTCCCCGCCAGCACTTTAAGTGTTTGACATATGAGTCCTGAAAAAACAAAAGATTCCAGGGCTGAAATCCCTGTGTCTTGAGATTTCTCATCGCGAAAAATTTTACCAGCCAGATAGAAAATCCCGGCAATGGGAAGAGTTACTCTGCCATCCCCGAACTCTCTGGAGAAGGAAAATATCTCATCCCAACTATTACTTTTGAAATCCTGTGCCGCATCCCTGATGTCCTCATCTAAAACAATCAGCCCACAAGTGCCCAGAACAATTACTGAGAGGGGAAGAACATCAGATTTACTTAATCGGAGAGGACTGGTAAAGACGTACTTGAAGTCCCTGCCAAATCGAGAAAATATGTTTCTTTTCTCGGAAGCTAAGGCACCCCCGCCCTGGGAAAGAAAAGAAAGAACAAAAATTGAAAGAACTATGCTTAGCCAGTTTTTCTTCAATTCTCCCCTTTCGAGGCAGAAACCGATTTACTAAGAAATGCGCGTAGTTATTTCTTTTTCCATCCCGTAAACTTTGAATCTAATTTTCTTAAACCTGTCTCCTGCGTCTGCTGAAATAAGTCTGGAGAACTCTTCCAAAACTCTTATGCCTTCTTCTACCCTCCTGAAATTTGCAGAGACGATATCTTTGATATTACTCCTCTTCCCTTCCTTAATGGATAATCCCACATCCTTCTCTGGCTCTCTGGACTTTACTAATCGTGGATAGACGCTTTTGGTAATCTTACTCAAATTATGCCTGAGAGCTCTTACCTTTTTACATAATTTCTCATCGTTATATAAAAAACGGGCTACGTCTTCAATGACTCGTAACCCTTCTCTGACTCTGTTTAAATTAGCGTCCAAAATTCTATATTTATTCTGCATTTTCAAAGTGAGAAAATTCTTCTACGCCACTCCGATAACTATCCCCACCTCTTACCACCCTGGGGATGAAGGGATAGTTGCAGGAGCTTCAAATCCGACAGGTTTGGCGTGAGCGCTGGCGGATTTTAGAGCGAGGTTTCGCTGACCGAGCGACTCCGATAACTATCCCTTCATGCCTGTTTAAATATTCTTTCCTGAATAAATCCGGTGTTGACCTCCCCCTTTCTGTAAGAGTCATCAGTCATCACTTTGGTATGGAAGGGAATGGTAGTCTTTACTCCGTCAATAACAAATTCACCGAGAGCCCTTTCCATGCGGGCGATCGCCTCCTGCCTATTGTTTCCAATCACAATTAACTTGGCGATCATTGAATCGTAGAACGGCGAGATACTATAACCCGGATAAATCCCCGTATCCACTCTCACCCCAGGTCCCCCAGGTAGAACATAATTAGAAATTGTCCCTGCAGAGGGCAAGAAGTCTTTATCAGGGTCTTCAGCATTTATCCGACACTCAATGGCATTTCCACAAATCTTAATCTTATCCTGGTGAAGATGCAACTTCTCACCGGCAGCCAACTTAATCTGCATCTTAACCAGGTCGATCCCGGAAACAAGTTCGGTCACTGGATGTTCTACCTGAATCCTCGTATTCATCTCCATAAAATAGAAATCTCCGTCGTTATCCAATAAGAATTCCACGGTGCCCACAGTAGTATATTTTACTGCTTTAGCCGCTTTAACAGCCGCATGCCCCATCTTGCGTCGTAACTTTGAGTTAACCGCAGGGGAAGGCGATTCCTCAACCAACTTTTGGTGGCGACGCTGTATGGAACAGTCTCTCTCTGGCAAGTAGATAATATTTCCTTTCCTGTCTCCCAGAATCTGAAACTCAACATGCCTCGGTTTGGGAATATACTTCTCCAGATATACTTCCTCCTTGCCAAAAGCTGCTTTAGCCTCGCTCTGGCAGGTCATCACTGCATTCTTCAATCCTTCCTGGTTCTGGACGATACGCATTCCTTTGCCACCGCCGCCAGCAGACGCTTTTACTACTACCGGATATCTAATTTTTCTTGCCAGTTTTAGAGCATCGTCTATTTTGGAAATAGTACCCTTACTACCGGGAATGATAGGCACTCCTGCTTTTTCCATTGCCTTTCTCGCTTTACTTTTATCTCCCATCTTCAGAATTACTTCTTTGGATGGTCCAATAAAAGTAATATTACAGGATTGGCAAACCTCGGCAAAATAGGTATTCTCTGCCAAAAATCCATATCCAGGATGGATCGCATCAGCGCCACTGATTTCCGCCGCGCTGATTATATTGGGAATATTAAGATAACTCTCATCCGACGGCGCAGGTCCAATGCAGATGGACTCATCGGCAAACTTTGCATGTAAGGAGTCATTATCTGCCTCTGAATGGACTGCTACTGTCTTTATCCCCAGCTCCCGACAAGCACGAATTATCCTCAGTGCAATCTCGCCCCGGTTAGCTATTAAAATCTTTTTGAACATTAAGATTTCCTCCTCTTTCCATTAGAAAACCTTGGTCCATCAGATTCATCTGTCCCCGCAGCAAGTCTAAAGTCTCTCCAGAATTAAAGATTTCTAGTAAACGGGACAGGTCCTTCTGACGGGATTTATTTATGTTTTTTCTTTGGAGTCTCAGGTGCCTCCTTTTTTTGGTAATAAGGGTCTATCAAAAACATATCTTGCCCATATTCTACCGGATGACCATTCTCCACCAGAATTTTAACTACTCTACCCCCTTTATCGGCAGAGATCTCTCTCATAATTTTCATAGCTTCGATGACGCAAATTTTTTGTCCACGTTTGATGATATCTTTAACCTTAACCAGAGGAGGTTGGTCTTCAGAAAGTGAATTATAAAAAGTTCCCACCATGCGAGACTTAATTGTGGTATACTTTTCTGAAAAAGGCAGGGTTTCTTCTTTTTGCTGGGGACTCTTTTGCTCTATTTTGGGGCTGGGAGGAAGAGGTGCATAATCTTCTATTTCTTCTTGGGCTGATTCTTTTTGTTCTTCCAAATTAGGCGCTCCCCTCTTAAAACTTATTCTCGTTCCGTCCTTTTCCCATAGAAGCTCTGTGATATCGGCATCCTTTATAAGATTGACAAATTCCCTTATCTGCAATAATTCTTTTGCCTTTTTATTACTGCTATTTTTACTCTTCTTTTTTTTCATACTGTATTACCCCCTCAGAAACTCTCTGTTTCTTTATCCAACAAAGGGCTAACAAATAAATAGGCCACTCCAACCAGTGGCCAAAAAATTCTGTTTGAAATTATACTCTTTCGATATATTTTCCCGTCTGCGTGTCCACTCGAATCATATCACCGGTATTGATGAAAAGAGGCACCTGTACTTTTGCCCCTGTTTCCACTTCAGCCGGCTTGGTCACATTAGTAACAGTATCACCTTTCTTTCCCGGTTCCGTATAGGTAACCTTAAGTTTTACGGAGTTTGGCATTTCTACCCCGATTATCCGCCCCTTGTATATAAGAACTTCTACTTCCATA
>WVXT01000031.1:50727-67404 GCA_011773355.1 bacterium | reverse complement strand
TTTTTCTCCTTTCCAGGAAAGCCTGCTCAAACCTGTCTTCAGGACGAAAAGTCTTTTCCATAATCCGCCCTGTGGCCAGGTTTTTCAATTTTGTCCTCACCATAGCTCCGCCCTTCCCGGGCTTATGGTGCTGAAACCATATAACAGTGAATACTTGACCGTTATGTTCAATATTAATCCCATTCTTAAAGTCCCTAGCTGAAATCATACACTAAATCTTTCTTTCCTCCGTTAACACTTCGTTAGCTTTTTTCGTAACCAAAACCATATCTTCAATTCTCATTCCGCCAAACCCTGGAATATAGACTCCCGGCTCAACTGTCAACACCATCCCTGATCTCAAAACCTGCTTGCTATTTTCTTCCACCCAGGGGAGTTCATGGACATCCAGTCCGACCCCGTGGCCAGTCCTGTGGATAAAATAGTCGCCAAGCCCAGCTCGTTCAATCACTTTCCTGGCTGCAGAATCGATACTTGAACACCTAATTCCGGGCCTGATCTTTTCTATAGCAGCTCTCTGGGCCTCCCGCACTACCTGGTAAATCTTTTTATATTTGCCTTTAAATTCAAAGGGCAATGCGCCGCTAAGACCTTCTCGTTTGTTATCAGTTATTATATTCAAAAATAGGGGCCTTGTCAAGTCAGAACAGTACCCCTTGTAGACACATCCCATATCAATAAGCAGACAGTCGCCCGACCCTATTCTCCTCTCTCCTGTCCGATAGTGCGGATAGGCAGTGTTCTCCCCCGAAGCGACTATAATCTCAAAGGAAGGCTTCTCCGCTCCCCTTTTCTTCATAAAATACTCGAGCTGGCAGGCAATGATTCTTTCCTTCATTCCTATCTTAATTCTCTTTTTTATGAATCGAAATGCAGCCACGCAGACCTGGGCACTCTTCCTGATAAGGTTCACTTCTTCTTCCGTCTTAATTATTCGCAGCCCTTCCACCAAGCCATCTAAAGGAACTAACCTGATTCTCCTGAAAGCCTTTTCCATCTCCTTATAACTTTTAATTGAAACTCCCCCTGCTTCAAAACCGAGTCTTCTTATCTTTTCATCGGTGAGAAATTTTCCCAGTTTTTGCAAAAGCCTATCCCTGAAGCCTATCACTTCAAAGTTTCTCACTATCTTCTTACCCTGCTCGTATAATAACTGGGGAAGGAACATCCTCGCCTTTCTCCCGGTCACCAAGGCCAAGCTACCTTCCGTTCTAAAACCACTCACATAGAAAAGGTTAGAAGGCACAGTAATTAAGAATCCCCCCAACTTCTTCTGTTTAAGAATCTCTCTTAACCTTTCCAGTCTCTCAACCATTTCTCTTTTCGCCATCCTAAATGATGAAGGGATAGTTGCAGGAGCTTTAATTCCGCCGGGTTTCGCCCTGGCGCTGGCGGAATTTGAGCGAGGTTTTGTTGACCGAGCAACTCCCATAACTATCCCTTCATCCCCACTGCCGCTCTCAATGCCATAAGATAGCCATCCGGACCGAAACCACAAATCTGGCCAACAGCCACCGGCGCAATTAAAGACTTCCGACGAAACTCCTCGCGTGCATAGATATTTGATAGATGAACCTCAATAGTGGGAATCCCCGTAGCCACAATAGCGTCCCTGACAGCCACACTGGTATGGGTGTAAGCAGCAGGATTGATGATCAAACAGTCAAATTTACCCTTGGCTTTTCCAATAGTATCCACAATCTCGCCTTCATGGTTAGATTGGAAGAACTCAATCTCACATTGCAGTTCTTTAGCTAATGCAACCATTTTCTCGTTAATTTCTTTTAGAGTCAATCTGCCATATACCTCGGGCTGCCTCTTACCCAAAAGGTCAAGATTGGGACCATTAATCACTAAAATCTTCATTTCCCCTCCTATGTGAATCTGCTCCGAAGGAGTCCGACGCCTCCATCGGGATTGGGAGTCCTGTCGGACCCGTGCTTCCCGATATATCGGGACTCTCTGTTTCCCGGGGCGCTCACCGTCTCGCGCCCGCGCCTTTCCCTAGCTTCGCTCGCTCGTCCCGATTGCATCGGGACCGGCGCCCCTTCCACAAAGGTTCCTTATTCATCCGAAGATTACTCCATCAGCCCTGTAACTACGTCTCTCACTATGTCTTCTGGTACATCATTCCTCACTACAACCTTTCCCATCCTCTCTGGTAAAACGAACCTGACCCTTCCTGCACGCACCTTCTTGTCCAGAGAGAGGACTTGTACGATACTATCTACACTTAACTCTGCTCCTATTCTTGCCGGCAAACCAGCTTTTTCAATCAAATGTTCAACTCTATCTCTTGCCTCTTTTTTAAACATGTTCATCTTCTCGGCAATTCTGCACGCACCAACCATGCCAATCGCCACAGCCTCACCGTGCTTGTACTTTTTATAGTCGGTAAGAGCTTCAAGCGCATGGCCCAGTGTATGACCAAAATTGAGAATCGCCCTTAGCCCTTTTTCTCTCTCGTCCTTTTTCACAACTCCTGCTTTAAGCTGGCAACAGCGAGCCACAACCCTCTCTAGCACCTGCATATCGAGTTCTCTCAACTTTTCAATCTTCTTTTCCAGATATTCAAGGAATTTCTTATCAAGAATAATGCCATATTTAATCACCTCAGCCATCCCTACTTCTATCTCCTCAACTGGTAGTGTCTTCAAAACAGCAAGGTCGATATAGACCAGAAATGGCTGATAGAAAGAACCTACCAGATTCTTACCTTCCGGAAGATTGACTGCTACTTTACCCCCAACGGAACTGTCCACCTGAGCCACCAGGGTAGTGGGTACCTGAACTATGGGGAGACCGCGCATAAAGGTAGCCGCCACGTAGCCGGCCAGATCACCAATCACCCCACCCCCCAATCCCACAATAATAGATTCCCTCTCCAACCTGTATTCCAGGCACTTGGCATAGAGTTTACTTGCCTCCGCCTGGGATTTATGCTCCTCGCCATCAGGAACCTGGGCAACAAAGACTTGAAACCCAGCCTTCTGCAAGCTCCTCTCTACCGTCTCCAGGTAGTATCCTGCAACCGTAGGATTAGTAACAATTAAGCTCTTAATCCCTTTTGTGTGTTTCTTAAGGATTCCACCAATCTCATCCAGGGGATAACCTATAAGAATATCGTAACTCTTTTCACGCAGTCCCACTTTCACTGTTTTCATTTCTTCTCTCTCTCGGACAAAAATTTCATAATTTCATCCACGACTTCTTGTATCCCTTTATTAGAAGTATCAATCATCCTGCTACATCTCTTATAAAATCGTTCTCTCTTCTTTAAAAGTTTCTTTATTGCGCTTACAGGGTTATCAACGTTTAGCAGTGGCCGATAATTCGTCTTCCTTGTCCGTCCCAAAATCACTTCCGGGGAAGCAGTTAAACATATAATCGCCCCGTTTCTTTCCAGCTCTTCCATGTTTTCATTTCTCTGGACCACTCCCCCACCGGTGTCTATGACATAGTTATCCAGCATTGCCACACACTTAATAGCTTTTGTTTCCACGTCCCGGAAATAAGGCTCACCTTTTCTCTTGAAAATCTTAGGTATGGACATCCCAACATCTTTCTCAATCATCTCATCAGTACTGATATATTTCATATTCAATTTCTGGGCTAACTTTTTGCCTACAACAGTCTTGCCAGTTCCCATCATTCCTGTCAAAACAACATTCATCCAGCACCCCAATTTAACTTAAAAAATTACACAGAAATAAATGCTGTCCTATTTTCTAATTACGAAAATCAAGTATACAAATTTTTTAGGAATAAGACAAGTGTAAAAATTCCCATTATGAATTTAGAAACATCATTTTGCTATGGCTGGAAAGTGTGAGGAGAGTAATACTGCGGGAGCAACAAATTCAATCAGGCGGTCGCCAAAATGAGTCTTATGTGGCGAAATTTGGAGAGGTAAAAACCTAAATTGATTCTTGCCCTCGGGGAATTTCTTCCAGCGTCTTCCTTAATTCTTGTATCTCTTGAACTTTCTTTTCTCTTTCTACTCGAACTTGTTCTTCCAATTCTGTTATTTGCTTTTTGAGTAGATTATTTTCTTCTTCTTTGCTTTGCAGTCTCAGTTCGAGTTCTGTTTGTTCAAGTCCAATTCTACTTCCTTCCCCTTTCGGAGATTTATCTCTGGCAGAGATAAATGGACAAACCATGAAAAAGGGCTTACACGATCTCATTTTACCTTACAAGACCTTGCCCTATCCGAATATCTCGGAATTTTCAGTTCCTGTCGATAACTGGCTACCGAACGCCGAGAGATATCTATATTAAAGTCTTTTCTTAACTTTTCTCTAATTCCCTCATCGGTACGTATGCATTTTCCGTCGTTAATAATATCAGTAATTAATTTTTTTATTATTCTTTTCCTGTTGGGCAGGAAATACTTGATAGGGTATTCCTCTCCCCAGGGAGTCTCTATACTGCGGCGCGCAATTGCCCGGCTGATTATACTGGGATTAACATTCATATCTTTGGCTAATTCCCTTTGGGATAGCGAGACGAGATTCTTAGAATTACTAGTAGCAAAATAGATAGATTGTTTTTTCAAAACCTTCCTGATAATTTGGTAAATTATAGATTTTCGTGCATTAATTGCTTTCAAGGTATGAACAAGTTTATTTATTTTTCTCAATTCAGTATGACTAAGAGCTCTATTCTTCAACTCTGCTAACTTTTCATAGTTGATCCAATATCGACCCTTAACCAGATGGGGAGAGAAAAAACTAATAACAAAGTCTCCAGAATCGTACTTTTCTATCTTGGCAACCTTTGAATAAGATATATTCCTATCTACATTAATCGTTGAAGGATTGAAAAATTCGCTTTGAATGGAGAAATCATCTGTGAGAGTCATTATTTTCCTTACCTCTTTTTCACCCAAATTGCAGGCTAAAGAAATATCTTTATAGGACAATTGTCCATCGTTATATAGAAAATATTTTTTGAATTTATCTATTCCCAACCGCTTAATAAGAGGGACTACTTGTTTCCGGCTATGTAGAAAAGATTCAATATTGGGAGAACTTCTATCGACTGCTATATCTTCCTTAAGTTCGTAAAAACTTCTTGCTAGCCTGCTTTCAGGGAAGCGAATATAACTAACTACCTTTTCTTGCCGGTTAGAAGGGGAAAATAATTTCTTAAATAGAGGGTCGTTCTCGATTTCTTTGATTATTTTAGCGAACTCATTTTCGCTAAGTTCCATAAGGTCTGCTAGCTTAATCCTTCCGATTAACTTCAATATTTGCTTTGTTTGTGGAAGTTGTTTTAGTCTTATTTGTCTATGCTCATTTCCCAAGTTCATTTCTTTCCTTAAGGAAAAGTGCGAAAGCCCCCTCATCCATTGCCAATTCTTCTGAGCA
Source organism: bacterium (assembly GCA_011773355.1). GTDB lineage: Bacteria > UBA6262 > WVXT01 > WVXT01 > WVXT01 > WVXT01. The sequence continues at coordinate 62,035 of WVXT01000031.1, read as the reverse complement.
AAAATTCAAGTGGCCTTAATTTATTGAACCGTTTCGAAGTAGCACTAAAAATATATGCAAAAAATTTCGGTTTGATCTAAGCAAACCTATCAGAAAGTTTGTTGCTTTTATCTTCCCCCATCCGGTTCTTATGGGCAAAAGGGTTGTTGATATTTTAATAAAAAATTAAGAGAGTGTCAAGCAGACAGTATAGTGTAAGGTCACCGGAACTAAGGTTTCTTCTTAAGCCTTGCCTTTATATAATTGGTGATTATACCCCTGTNNAAATTTCACCCCTGCCATATATTTATTACTCCCCTTGCATCTTCTCCTTTTTCTTATTTCCTTAACCCAAACAACTTTCGCCAACAGGTAAATGGAAACTATCTTGCTTTGAAGATAATCGAGAGGTTGATATATTTCCATTTCCATAACATTTGAAGGAGCAAGGAATTTATCACTTACAAAACCCAATCCCATCTCACTAATATCTTTGGTAATCCCTTCTATTACCTTGTAATCGCCCTGCAATTTGCAGAAAATAAAGATGTTATCCTTGACCCGAGGGAATTTCCTTCTTTCTCCCCGGTCAGAATCTCTCCCCTTTACACGTTCCATCTCCACCAATTCTCTCCTATTTTCCCCACGCTTAATCTACTAAGAAATTCTCTGCTGTCCATTCCCAGAAGTCTGGCCGCTTTTCTTCCATCTCCGGTGAATCTCCTTAGAATCAGAACCATAAGCGCCACTTCAAAATTCTTATTCGCTTCCCGGAGACGAGCTCCTCTTTTCAACATCTCTTCTGTAACATCTTTGATGAGGATTTCTACGTCTAAAGGCAAAATTTTACATTCTTGTTTCGCGCTCATTTTATTCTCTCCATTGGATTTTTCTGTTTCGTGTAAGATTTTTTCTCTGTTTATCTCAGTCAATTTAGTGGCAACTTAACAGTAAAGGTTGTTCCCTCTCCCTGCCTGCTTTCTACATTGATATCACCATTGTGCTCTTTGATTATTCTACGACTAATAGATAATCCCAATCCTGACCCTCCGTTCTTGGTGGTGAAGAAAGGATTAAATAAATTGTATAAATTCTCTTCGGCAATCCCACAACCAGTATCTTCAAATCTTATAGCAACAAAGGCTGAAGTATTGGTGTCCACGAACTCCTGTTCGAGACCTGTGATAATCTTCAGTTCTCCGCCTTCAGGCATAGCCTGGATAGCATTCATAATTATGTTCATAAAAACCTGTCTTAACTGCTCACCATCTGCCCTAATCTGCGGGACATCTTTATCATATAATTTGATGACTTCGATATTGGATCTGGACAGCTCCGTATTCATCAAACTCAGAATACTGTCAATAACTTCCTCAACACTTACGGAGTAGAATTCTGGTTGCGAAGGACGGCTAAAATTCAGAAGTTGATTCAGGATAGTTTCCATTCTTTGCAATTCCTCGGGAACAATAGTTTGGAATTTATCTAAAAAGTCCTGACTATTAAATTTCCTGGGTGCCAGCTGAGTAAATGTCTTGATAGAAACTAAAGGATTTCTTATCTCGTGGGCTATACTCGAGGCAAGTGTTCCCAAAGCGGTTAACTTATCGGCACGGTGCAAATTCTTTTCTATCTCTCTCATTTCTTCGTATAGCTTAGCATTTTCCATAGCTATGGCTGCTTGATTAGCTACAGTAGAAAGTAGCTCTAGATCTTCGGTAGTAAACTTTTCCCCGGACATCTTAGTGTCCAAACTGAAAATACCAATCAGCCTACCCTTCACCATCAATGGAATACAGAGCATCGACCCCAGTTCTTTCAATTTATCCAACGTCTCGTTAAACTCTTTCTGTTGTTCACTATGCATTCCAGAAGATTCTTTACCCTCGTGGAAAAGTTCGACCTCTTCCCTATTAAATATTCTTTTCTCTCTTTCTAACCAGTCAACGAGATAGTTGCTTTTTGTAAAATAAATTTTATCAAAACTCTCTTTTCTTAAGCCCTGTCCTGCCTTAATCCGGAATTGTTCTGTTTCTTCGTCCCATAACATAAGGCAACCTCTCCCTATGTGTATGACTTCGGTTACCTTATTAACAATCAGGTTGAGTAACCTATCCAGCGAGAGAATGGAAGTCATTGCCCCACTGAAGTCCTTGAGTGTTTTGTGGTAGTCGTACTTATCTTTGAAGAATAACTTATCTACTGTCCTTTGAATTCTATTCCTCAAAGGCTGAAAGCTGAGTGCAATAATCATAGCTGCCAGCGCGTTTACCAAGAGCGAACCTTGAGCAAAACGTGCAATCCCAAAAACTCCATGAAAGACTCCCACAATTACGGCGTAGATAGCTGTTATGGAAACAGTCAGTGATGCATAGACAACGCTTTTTCTTATGACAACTTCGATGTCCATCAACCGATGCTTTACAATAGCATAAGCAACAATACTGGTAAAGATAATAGTAGCCATATTCCCCAGGGGATAAATCTTTACCTCGAACGAAGGAAGAAAATTGGTTGAACCAACCAGCGCAGTAAACAAGGCTGCCATAAGAAAATATGATATCTGATTCCGCTTGATTCCCGAAATCGTCTGGTTATACTTTCGAAATACGAGTAGCATAGAATAACCAATAAAAAGTATGAAATTCAATATATAAAGCTGGAACATTAGCCCTGCGCGGGGAAAATACTGGTTACCAACTTTGAAAAATTCACTTACGAAAAGACCCGACAAATTAAGAATAGAAAAGAATAGAGCAAACCCATAAGAAACGTAAAGCATCTGTTTTTCGAATTTACCCCTATATTCTGTAAAAGCCAGTATCAGTCGAAGCGCAGCGGGAGGAACTAACACCAGCCCAATAGCAAATATTTTTGCCCAATACCAGGCAAAAACTTTAGTGGGAGCAATAATCAAGCCCAGGATGTTAATATTCCAGACTGTAAGAATAAGACATAAGAATAGAAATGCTCTATATAACTCATTTTTCTTATTCCTGGTATAGACAAAAAGACCCAGTGCGAGATTTCCTACAGCGCTAATTATTACCGGAAGAGTATTAAGACTCATTTTTTCCTCCTAAAAGAGAGATCCTGATAATACTTTACAAGTATCCAGGCCATAATGCTGGTAAAAGTTATGCCGCCCAAGTGTCCTATGGGATACATTCTTACTCCCCAAGACAAAAGAAAGTTTGTCATCCCAATACCCACAGCCAAAAGGATAGCAATCAAAAAAAATCTGTATTGAATCCGCTGCAAATTCTGGACAGTTTTTTGGTATTTAACGAATATCTTCAAGATGCCATAACCCGTAGCAAGCATAAAGAACATGATGTATATATTATATATTTTTGTTGGTCGGGGAAAATATTGAGAAATAACATAAAAATAGTCGTTCACCAGAAGCCCCGTCCAGAAAAGGATAACAAAAGTGAGTCCAATCAAGTAACTTCCAGAAACTATCAATTTTGCCCTGCGGGTATTATCTCCAACAAAAGTCATCACAAAGTGCAGAAAAACCGGAGGGATCAACATCAGTCCCAACCCAAATATCCTTGCCCAATACACTGCAAATAGTGCATCAGGAGCAATATATAATCCGAATTCATGGATATTCCAGACACCTATTGTAAGGCAAAGCAACATAAAGATTCTATTGACCTCACTCTTTCTTCTCAAGAAGACCAGAACACCCAGGGTAGGGTTGGCTATACCGCCAAAAAGAGGGGGAAAGGAATGTATATTCATCTTTTAACTTGTGAGACGTTTTGAATCATACTTTCTCCAAAATTTTCAGGGTGCGGGGCTTCAGGGAGGGACTTTGCAATATCGTTGATTGCGAGATTTACTATTATGGGAGAGATTCTGTCCTGCAATCGTACATTATTCCTGTTCCATAAATTCCAGATTCGCCTTAGCCTTTCAAAAATCGATTCATAGGCGTTTACTTGCTGCATAGCCCAATTATATCCGTTTTGTAAGGTCTTCGGGGACATCAATTTAGGTCTGAAGCAGACATGTCTTCCATCATATCTTTTCCAGTCATTATATAATAATCGACCTTCCCTGTCAAACCTTCGAAACAGGCGGGTGCCCGGGAGAGGCGTGAGAATACTTAATATAGGTATTGCCAAATCGGTACTATTGACGAAATTCACCGTCTTTTCAAAGACACTATTATCATCGAAATCGTGGCCAAAAATGAAAAAGCCTTGAATTTCAATTCCAAAAGATTGTATCTTCATAATATCTTTTGCATACTGTTCTACCTTGTAGTATCTATCTTTTCCCATCTGTCTTAGATTGGCACTGATTAAAGATTCAAACCCGATTATTACCTTCCTGCAGCCGCTTTCTGCAAGGAGAGAAAGCAATTCTTCATCTTTTGCCAAATTTAACGAGACCTGGGCAAAATAGACTATTTTGAGAGGAATAAGCTCACGCAAGAGCTCTTTCGCGTGCCTCCTATCCCCAATAAAGTTATCGTCAACGAAGAAAATAAGTTTCTTCTCTATATCCAGTAATGTTTTCATCTCCTGCATTATGTCTTTTACCGGTTTATAGCGATACCTTCCTCCTGACATGGCTTTTACAGTACAGAACTCGCAATCGTATGGACACCCTCTGGTAGTCTGGATTGTGTGGTAGAAATATCTTCTGTTCTTCAACAGAGCCCAGCGGGGTACTGGTAAATTTGCAAGTTTTGGAAATTCGGAAGATTTATAAAATGGCCTAAGCCTATTCTCCCTGAAATCATTAACAAGCTTTCTCCACACATTCTCGGCCTCTCCAATAACCACTGCGTCTGCATGTTCAATGGCTTCATCGGGTAACATAGTAGGATGAATCCCTCCTAGTACCACAGTAACCCCTCTCTGGCGAAATTCGTCAGCTATCTCATAGGCCCGGGGCGCCAGCCAGGTACTACAGGTGACTCCCACAAGGTCGACATGTTTATCAAAATCTATCTGTTCAACATTCTCGTCAGTTATATTCACTTCAATATCTTCTGGAGTTAATGCAGCAATGGTCGGCAGAGCCAAAGGAGCAGTGCTATACTTATTTACGCCGTATACAAGGGAATAAAATTTGCCATCCCAGAGTTCTCTACTGCCCTCGCTGGAATTGTTCTTTGGCGAAATTAGCTCTAATCTCATTACCCAAACTCCTTAAAAGAGCCACCTATTTTTTCCTGGGAAATAGAATCTGCCTCCTTATAGGAAATAATGCGGGTACGTTATTCCTATAATCCTCATATTCTTCTCCAAACTTTCTTATAAGTTCTCTCTCTTCCAGATGCAACCTGATAAGATTCAACGGAAGATATATAAGCAGCACTCCTACTAGAGTATAATAGGCATTAATAATAAGGGGAACCCCGATATATTCCATTAGGTTACTCAAATAGGCCGGATGTCTAAGATAGCGGTAAGGTCCGTCTCTTGCCAATCTGTGTGATTCTCTAATCTCAATCTGCACGCTCCAGTACTCACCCAGGGTAAGCATAGCCCACCATTTTAGCCAGATACGGATAGCCACTATTACTATCCCTATATCACTTATCCACAAATTGATCGTTCTGGGAAACAAAAAATATTCCCCTACGCTCCCGAAAATGAGAAAAGGATAAGTTATGGAAAAGGCAATCCATGTCCATTTCGCCATCTTTATGCCTTTTACCTTTTTGGAATTTGGCAAGTACGACTCAATCAGTCGCTGAACTACTATTGCTGCAATGATAATCAAAAATACAGTATCAGACAAGACAGCTAGACCCTTTCATAATTTCTTGATTTATTTTACTCACCAATTCCTCTATACTTCTGTGGTCCCCGCTGAAAAGATATTTTCTTGCTTTGTCTCTGAAATCTCTTGGCGACATCGTTGCATATTTTGCTATCAGGGCTGTTTCGCTGGTAACCTGAGTTAATATTTTACTCTTTTCTAACAAGCAAATGAAATTCCCGGTCTCTTTTGTAATTTCTTTAAATGACTTTCCGTTGAGGTTATACTCAGAAGAGGATCCCCATAGGCTCGGTGGATAGAATGATTTTATCTTATATACCATTGCCTCTTTTAAATAACTCTTGTGGTCCGGTATGTCAAAGCCGTACTTCTGGCTATTTTTCTCCCAATCTGTACCTAACATAAGAGCTGGGAACCAGACTACAACCGAATCAGGTCTCATCCTCAATAATAAATCGAAGCTTTCTTTCTTTGTCTCCTCAGTTTCGTGAGGAGCAGGAATAATCACACTGCCCACTACATATAAACCTGCCCTCTTACAGGCGTCTATGGTTTCTGTTATCTCATCAATTTTTACTCCTTTGTTCATACTCTGGTCAAGTATTTTCTGACTACCCGATTCTATCCCGAAAAATAGGGAATAACAGCCCGACTTTCTCAATAATCTAAAATCGACAATCAACCCGTCCTTTATATGTCCAAAAGCGCTATAGGTAACTTTCAACCCTCTATTTAATATTTCATTTGCAATTCTTCTTTTCAAAAAAGGTGGGGGATTCGAGCCAGCAAACCTGAAGGTGGTAAACCCATATTTTCTATTCATCTGTTCCATTTGCTTCACTACTGCTTCCGGCGTCCTCTCCCGCCATCTATTTCCACTTTTGATAGGGTGGATACAGTAACTACAATGGTTGGGGCAACCTCTGCTTTCGTCAATAAACACCATCTTTATTTTCTGATTGCCCTTCATCGCTAAATATACATCTTCATCATAAACCGGGAAGGTAAGAGAGTCCAGGTTCTTTATTCTTCTTATGGGAGTAGAAATGATTCTCCCATTATTTTTATAGATTAGATTGGGTATATCCTCTAATCTTCTCTTACCCGAGACATAATCTGCCAGCATGGTTATTGTCTCTTCTCCTTCTCCATAGACAAGTGCATCAAAGATATTACATACGTCAAATATATTCTCCTTAAAAGAATCAACGTGGGGACCTCCAGCAAATATGGGAAGCCCGGGATTATCCTGTTTAAGCTTCTCAGCAATAGTTATTGATCCTTCAAACCCATCCCCCGACCATAATTTTAACCCCACAAAGTCTACCTTATGTGCTTTAGCATATTGGCTGATCTCCCGGGCAATCTGCTGTACTTTTTTCTTTTGCAGTTCATTTATCTGTCTATCTAACTCCTGAAAGTCTTTCAGGTCGCTCTTTTGAGGTGGAAAACCCAGCTCCAGAGAACATATAATCTTTCTGGTTAAATAGCTTAACTGATCACTATATTCATGCGGAAACAGCCTTTTTATCGTATCCACTGTCGCATAATCCAGTATTGTAGTCTCGTGACCCTTGTCTATCAGTGACCCTGCCAGATTAGCCAGGCCATTATCTAAGGCTAAACTGCGCATTACTGCAGGATATCCAGAATAGTTTATTAAGAGACTTCGCGTCATGGCTTCTGCTCTCCCATAGGTTTAGAATAATAAATCAAAACTGGAAACTACTAATTTTTCCATAATCTTTAGAGCCTTCCCGAAAACCCCGATAAAAGTGCTGACCGGTTGCTTTGGAAATAACAGATTTTCTCCCCTGGCGATCCTTATCTGTACCATAGCATCTCCAATATAGATTAGCCAAACATTCATGGAATATCTTTATTGGCAGTTTTGTGGGTAACAGCGAATGGCAAAAATCGAATAGTTCGTAATTCCAATCTGTCAATTCAGTATATCTTTTCTGGAAAAGTTCAGTTCCTGGAAATGGAGTTAATATAGTAAACACAGGATGGGTAAGGTTTAGTCTGTCAACATAGTCTCCCAGGGCAAGAAAATCCGAGACTGTATAATCGGGGTCTATCAGGAAGTATGCTGCAATTTCAATTCCCTGGCCATGCAAAATACGAATTGCTTCTTCATTATTCTGGATGGTGTTCTGCTTTTTGTGCGCCCGCAATTCTTCGTCCCTGAAGGACTCAAAACCGATGAGGATAAGTTCCAAACCGATTTCTCGCCACTTCTCAATTATTTCAGGTTGCTTCACTATAGTGTCTGAGCGAGCATAGAGTTTATATTTTTTTCTAATGCCTCTTTCTTTTATAGCCTGATACATTCTTTCCGCTCTTCTCACATCATGAAAAGTGTTATCATCAACAACGTCAATGTACTCCTCTTCGATACCGGCCAGTTCATCAGCAATACGTACAGGGTCTCGCGCCCTGTACTTCCCTCTGGCAACTTTCCACATAGCACAAAAATCGCATCTGTAGGGGCACCCCCGGGAGGTGTACAGAGAGGCCATAGGTTGCCATGTTCCCCTGAAGTAACCACGGCGATACTTTTTAGTTAAATGCCTGGCTGGAAAAGGCGCAACATCCAGGTTTGCCATTATTTCTCGAGGCGAGGTGAAAACTAACTTCCCCTTTCGGGGAAGTGCCAAACCTTTAACTTTACTGAGGTCACTTTTCCCCTCGTATACCTCTACTAATTCTGGAAAAGTAATTTCGCCCTCTCCCATGACAATAACATCAATAAATTCTCTATTAAAGTCCTGAGGCATCAGGGTTGCATGGTGTCCACCAACAACTGTTAGAACATTTGGATTATACGTCTTGACCTTCTTAATTGTAGCTAATGCTGCGTAGACACCAGCAGTATAACTTGTAGTAGCCACAATATCAGGCTGGAGTGTCTCCATTTCCCTTTCCAGGTCATCATCTAATCTCATATCGAGAATTCTAACTTCATGATTGGGAACACAGGCAGCTATTATTTCCAGAGCTAAAGGTTCATTAAGCACCAGCCTTCCAGCTGCGAAATCGACTGGGCTAATGGGGGGTTGAATCAATAATATTTTCATTTCTAAACGACCTCATATCGTTTCAGAATCAAAGAGATGTTATTCCCTCCCTGACCAAAAGAATTAACCATTGCTGCTCTCACTTCATGTGCACGGGCCTGATTAGGAACATAATCGAGGTCGCAGTCAGGGTCAGGCTCCTCATAGTTTATTGTAGGAGGCAAGCAGTTATTCTCAATGGCCAAAGCAGCAGTAATAAACTGAATACTTCCTGTGGCTGCCAGCGGTTGACCTATCATTGATTTTATGGAACTTATGGGTATTTTATACGCATAATTGCCAAACGCACGTTTAATAGCCTTTGTTTCCCTCTTATCCGCTACCAGAGAAGAGCTACCGTGAGCATTTATGTAATTTACATCTTCCGGAGCAAGACCAGCATTATCCAGAGCAATTCTCATAGTCCTGGCCACTTCTCTGCCCGTGGGTTCCATTTTATGCATGCTATATCTATCATTGGTTATCCCGTAACCAGCCACCTCTCCATAAATCTTTGCTCCCCTTTCCACAGCGTGTTCCATCTTCTCCAGAATGACTGCGCCTGCCCCTTCTGAAAGCACATATCCATCTCGGAATCTTTCAAAAGGGCGGCTGGCTTTTCCGGGATCTCTATTACGCCTGCTCAGGACTTGTGCGGCACAGAAAGAATCAAAAGTAACTGGAAAAAGAGGAGCTTCTGCGCCCACAGCAATCATTATATCTGCTTGACCGTTACGTATAGTGTCAAAAGCATACCCAATAGCATTAAGCCCGGCCGAACAAGCTGTAGAGATAGTTATATTGGGTCCCCCCAATCTTAAATCAACGGCAATTACGCCCACGCCAGCGTTCGGATTCATAGCCATAGCAGAATAAGAACTAACCTCCTCCACCCCCTTCTCATGAAAAATCTCACACTGTTCTTCTACTATTTGCAGGCCTCCAATAGCTGTTCCCAGGGCGATCCCCACTCTGTACCTGTCTTCTTGGGAAAGCTCCAATCGAGCATCCTCTATGGCCATCTTGGCAGAAGCCAGAGCAAACTGGGTAAATCTACTCATGAACTTAGCCTTTTTTTTACTCATATACTTTGCTGGATCAAACTGGCTAACTTCACCTGCTATCTGCGTCGGATATTGAGAAACGTCAAATCTGGTAACTCGGGCGATGCCAGATTTTCCTTCTCTTATAGCCAGCCAATAATTATCTTTGCCAATTCCATTGGGAGCTATTACTCCCAACCCTGTGATTACTACCCGCTGTCTCATCCTCTATCCTGTATAATTAGAGAGAGTTTCACTATCTGTTTCCTTCTTTCTAACAATTATTCTCCTTCAGTCATAGAATTAAGTTCCTTAAACCTTGATATAGCAATTATTATTCCAACTTACCTAAAAAATAAAAAAAGTCATCCAGGTTTCCCGGATGACTTTTAAAAAATAGCACTTCTAAGATTATGTCTTATTTATAAATTTTTAAGGATTTATCACTTTCTCCTTTCCAATTGCCAATTTCTTGGGCAAAACCATGGGAAACAGCACAAAAAAAAACGGTATTGCCAAAAATACTAGTAATTCCATAGCACTATAATTCTTGTATAATTTGCACAAAATACTGTGCACCTTAATGAATATTTATACCCTTTTAATGCCCAGATTTTGTATCTTCATTATCAACGTATTACGATGTACACCCAGTATTTTTGCTGCTTCTGTCTGATTCCACTCCACTTTTTCTAATACCCCAAGAATAAACTGTTTTTCAAACTGTTCCCGCGCTTCTTTAAGAAGCAATCCTTCCTCTCCCATATTAGACTCCCCTGTTGTGACCGCTAACAGGATGTCTAAAGGAAGCCTTTTGTGAGAAATAATTCCTTCTTTTGTCAGAGCCACTAATCTCTCTATGACGTTCCGCAACTCTCTCACATTTCCCGGCCATCTATAGTTCACTAAAGACTCCATAGCCTCAGGAGTTATATCCTTTATTTCTTTACCGAATTCCCGGTTGAAAATCTCCAGAAAGTACCTCACCAATAGGGGTATATCTTCTCTTCTCTGGCGCAAGGGAGGGAGTTCTATGGGCACTACATTTAACCGATAATATAAGTCCTCTCTAAATCTCCCTTCCTCTATTGCCTTCTTCAGATCAATATTAGTAGCTGAAATTATTCTCACATCAATCTTTATAGTTTTTACTCCTCCTACTCTCTGAATCTCTCTTTCCTGGAGCGCTCTCAAAATTTTTCCCTGCATGTCCAGTTTTAAATTACCGATTTCATCCAGAAAGAGCGTCCCATGGTTCGCCAGTTCAAATCTTCCCAGCTTTTGTGAAGTGGCATCAGTAAATGCCCCTTTTTCATGGCCAAATAATTCACTCTCCAATAAGCTTTCAGAAATTGACGCACAATCTACGGCAATGAAAGGATTATCCTTTCTCAATCCATTGAAATGGATAGCCCTGGCAATCAGTTCCTTTCCCGTTCCACTTTCCCCAAAAATCAACACTGTAGCGTCGTTTTTGCT
>WVXT01000031.1:750-50708 GCA_011773355.1 bacterium | reverse complement strand
AGACTTCTCTGGCCAAGCGTCGTTTTTCTAGAGCTTTACCTATGGAGACTACTACTTCCTCCGCCTCAAAAGGTTTTGTAATATAGTCGTAGGCACCCAATTTCATAGCTTCAATAGCCGTCTTCATCGTGTTAACCGCAGACACCATTATAACGTCTACATTCTCTCTCATTTCTTCAATCCTGCGCAAAACCTCTATGCCGTCCATTCCGGGCATCCTGATATCCAAAAGAACTATATCCAGATTCTCCTTTGCAACTTTTTCTAACGCCTCTTCGCCGTTGGTGGCGGTTAATACCTTATAATCATCTTCCAGAAGTTGCTGGAAAGATTCAATTACGTTCACTTCATCGTCAACTACCAAAATGTTAGGTAAAATTTTCAATTCCTCCATTCTGACCACCTGAGGTGACTTTTTTAACCATTATTTAAATGGATTAAGGAAAACTTTATTCTCATAAAAAATTTTTTCTCTACCTACGAGGAAACGACCCACAAAATATTTGCTTCATTACCACCTACATTCATTATTTTATATGATTTTATACCCTTGAAATAAATACTATCTCCCTTCTCCATAATAAACTTTTCCGCGCCGCGAAGCAGCTCAACTTTACCCTTGAGAACGAAAGCAAACTCTTCACCGTCAAGAGAACCTGGCTGTTTCTCCATCATGCCTCCAGTTTTAAGAACGAGGAGGGAAGGTTCCATCCTTATACCCAGGAGGTCCGAAGCTAACACTTCATAAAATGATTTTAATCCATCGTTAACAACCCTTTTCCTATTGTCTTTCTTGATAAATATGAAATCTCTACTTCTTTCTTCTTCAAAAAAACAGCCAACTTTTTTATTTAATGCAGTAGCAATCTCTCTTAAGGACTTGACAGAAGGAGAAGTAATATTTCTCTCTACCTGGGAAAGAAAACTGCTAGTGAGACCCGTTCGCTTAGCCAATTCTTCCAGAGTCATTTTCTGGCGCCGCCTCAAATCTCTCAACCGAGAACCCAAATCCATTTGTATCTTCCCTACCTTGCTATCACTAAAATATCAGATTTCACAAAATACCTCCCGATATTCACCCTTAATCTACCCCTTTTTCCGACACAGAGAAGAAATATTGAATTGAATATATCAAATCTTGAAAAAAAAGTCAAATGAATAATTTTAAGGGCTTTTTATCTTTTTTATTTTCTCTGCCAGGTCCTCTCCCCTTACAATAACCCTGGCAACTATTCCTGCCCTCCTGTTTTTCCTTATAGGTGTTATTGTTATTGGCCTCAATTTTAGCATATCCGATAGAAATCTCTTTGCCTCCCCATATTCTGGCTCTCCCTTCTGGGGCGATTCTACTCCATCAATCTTTACTTTTCCCCAGCGAGAAGACCAGAAACTACTCCCGTCAATTACCACAAAAGTCTCTTTCTCTATCAATCTGCTTCTTAGTCTAAAGGCAGGAATGAGGAGGAAAAGCAAGATTAAGAGGATTATTAATATGAATAAAGGGATTTGCATCAAATCCCCCGGGAAAAATGGACAATTACCTGTCGCTCACTCATCTGTTCCTGGCTGGTTCTTTCTCAATTAGTTATTATCTTATTATCTAACCTCCAGTGCTATTATATCCATTATGCCTCTTCTTACCATCATCACGCCAATCGACGCCAGAATCAGACTTGCCACTTTGGAAATAGCCTTAGACCCGGCGTCTCCCAGAATCTTGATTATATAATCTGAGTTAACAAACGCAAACCAAACTATTATCATATTTGCTATGAAGGAGGTAATAGTGGGAACAATACCGTAAATATCGATAAGCATAATAATAGTAGTCAATACAGCCGGTCCCACAATCAGCGGAGTACCGAGAGGAACTACGCCCATGGAGGTAGTAGGTTGCCGTCTACTCTTCTCCGGGCTTAGTAAATCGATCAAGGATAGCACCAGGAGGACAAGCCCGCCAGCAATCTTGAAATCGGCTACCAGAAGCCCGATAATAAGAAATACCGCCTTACCCAGGAACATAAAACCGAGCCCCACAACAGAAGCCGTTAACACAGACTGAGAGATAACTCTCCTTCTTTCCGAAGATTCAAGCGGTTCCACCAGTGACAAGAAAATTGGTATAATTCCCAGAACGTCGACTGCCACGAATATGGGAATAAAAGTCAAAACGTAAGCCATTTCCGTTTTTCTCCCTTACCTCCTCTCTTCTATTTTTCCTCTCATAACATCAGTTTTCCTGGTATTCTCTACCTGGCGATTGATAAAGGCCCATATTAAAATGGATGCAATTATGGTCCCCAGAACGGCAATGCCAAAGAAGAAAAGATTTAACTTCCTCTGTTTCTCTTTCCTCTTCTTCTGTTCTATCCATTCCTCTTCAGTCAATGGCCTTTCGGGTTTCATCTCTTCTGCTTTAAACTGGTAACTACAGAATCGGCAGATCTTCGCTTCAGCTTTGACAAACTCTGCACATTGTGGACATTTCTTAGATTTCTGGAAAATCCTCGCTTCTGGAGAAATCAGTGCCCCGATAATAAAGGCAATAAGAGGGCTGGCGAAAAGGCTAAGTAAGAAGCCAAGAACGCTATTTAAACCCCTTTGCTTATAATAATAGCCAATCAGAACTGCTAACCCCACCCAGAGAACAAACCACATAGCTTTCCTCCCGGTTAATTTACCATTCTACTACTTTTTGCCTCAGTCTCTTTTTTTCTGACCTCAATCTCTTCTTTTTGAGGATTCGCTCCTTTGCTGAAACTGATATTTTCGTAGGAATTCTCCGTTTCTTTTTCCTCTTTAACCGTTCCAATCTCTCCTTAAGTCTTTTCAAGGCAAGCTCTCGGTTTCTTGCCTGGGAACGGAACTCCGTGGCAATTACTGTTATCCCTGTGGGGATATGTCGGATGCGGACTGCTGTTTCCTTCTTATTCTTCCTTTGGCCGCCCGGTCCCCGACTCCTGTAATATTCTATGCGGATGTCCCGAATTCTACCTGGCATATCGTTCATTCACTCTCAACGGGAAGACTGAATTCCTCCCCGCAATAGGGGCATTCTACGTATTTCTTATTATCCGGCACCAATATCTTCTCTTTGCAATTTGGGCAGGTAACTTCAATTTCCATATACTTTCCTCTTAATCTTACTCGCCTATAACCTTGATTAGAGCCCTTTTTCTTCTCTGACCGTCAAATTCACCATAAAAAATCTGCTCCCACGGTCCGAAATCCAATCTGCCCCTGGTTATGGCCACTACTACTTCCCTGCCCATAATAGTCCGTTTCAAATGAGCATCCCCGTTGTCTTCTCCAGTCAAATTGTGTTTATACTTTTCTTTTCCGTAGGGCGCAAATTTTTCCAGCCATTCACTGAAATCCTGATGTAAACCACTTTCGTCGTCGTTAATAAATACGCTTGCTGTAATGTGCATGGCATTAACAAGGCAAAGACCTTCTTTTACCCTGCTTTTTTTCACCACTTCTTCAACTTGTGCAGTTATGTTTATGAACTCTCGTCTATTTTTTGTATTAAACCAAAGATACTCCGTATAGGATTTCATAATAATCATACCTCCCAGTCTGTCCCGAATCACCTGGACCTGCAGATACTTGTAGGTATACATTCAATCTATCTAGACCATCCCTGCAAAGTCCTAAAATAGCTGTTTATCTATTCCTCTACGGTTATGGCATCAACAGGACAGCTTTCAGCAGCTTCCTTGCAGGATTCTTTTGCTCCTTCAGGAACTTCGTTCACAATTACGCGGGCAGTATCATCATCGAGCACGAACACTTCCGGACAGGTGTCAGCACAGACGCCACAGCCAGTACACAATTCCTTGTCAACAGTTGCTTTCATTTCCACCTCCCTTTAAAGATTTATCCTTTCCAGTAGCCAGTTCCATAGGTTCAATCACTACCTAAAATTTATAACCCACGGAGACTCTTCCTGCGTTCTGGGTTACATTAGGCTTTAATTCATAATCTTTCAATTTCCATTTATATTCCGTTGCCAAAGCTAATTTACGGGTGATAATTTCCTTTTCAAACTGAATGCCCAGGGAATAATTAGTCTTATCCCTTTCTCTTCCGATAGTATAGTTGTAAAAGCCTACGCCGAAGTTTAGCAAGGCCTTCCAGTTATTCCTCCAGGAATATTGGGCTCGTATTTCTATTGAATCTTTATCATAACTGGAAATCTTCCTTTGGGAATAGTCTGTTTCTCGATGGAGATAACCGAAGACAAGAGATGACCTCCTGGTATGGTCTTTTGAGAATAGATATCTCCACTGATTCTCTATCTCGTACCACCTGTAGTCATAATCAGCGCTCGTATAATCTTTATCATAATCGGTATATTTTAGAACCATATACATTCTTTCCATGACAGGATGCTCAGTTTTCCACCACCACCTGCGGTACGCAAAATAGTAGTCACCTTCCTGTTCCTCTTCTTCCATATCCTCATCCGTATACTTCTTTCCTTCTTCAATCCTCCCTGCCACCTCTGATAAGAAGCTAAATTCCGGTCTCATCTCAACTCCCAACCTGTATATAAAATGATTTGTATCTGATTTAGAATCGAAGTCTGTCTGACGAAAATTGAGAAGAGCGAGAAACTGAAGCTTCTTATTGGAGAAATATCTCTTCCCCTCCATTTTTTCGGAGAATTCCATTCTGTCTTTGCCTTCAGTCAAAAAGTAGTCATAGTCCTTATAACCCAGCTCTCCTGAAAGACTCCATAAATCTTCTATTTTGTAAGTAGACTTTAACTTTAACAGCCATTGGGTATTGGTATATATATCTTTTTCTTTGAATCTCTTCTCCCGCCAGCCTAAATCGACGTCCAATTTTAAGCTGGAATCCTTTCTGGTAAAAAGAGAGTAATCCCAATAATTCCTAATCGATATTGTATTATTATTTAAGTCTTTCCTGTCTTTATATTTTTTAGTGTAGGCATTGTATACCAGAGTCAGGTTGAGCGGTTTTCTGATTGGGTATCTATATCTCAGATAATATTTCGCATAATCATAGGCCAATGTGCTTTCTGCCTCAATAGCTTCTATTGTGCTTTTGTTCCCCGCTTCCAAGAACCCACTCAAAGTGGGCTCAAAAGCGTATCCAAAATTATAGGGAAAGATTAAGGCCCCAATCAAAGCTAGTTTCGTAATACTCGAAATATATGCCTCCTCACCCTGACCCTCTGCCCAAAGGGAGAGGGAACTTATGGAGTTTCCAACTTATGGCAACGCTTTACACCACATTATTTACTTTCAACGTATCAACACAAGCCCGAAATAGTTGCCTTTACAGTCGGGGCTTTTGAGCACTTCTATCCTGTAACCATTGTTTCTGGCAGTCTGGAAAACATCTATCCCGGACGCTTCCATAGAAGGCCTTGCCTCATATGGTTTCCTGCAGGGTTTATTAACGTTACAGGTATTACAGAGGTCGCATGGACCTGCGCCCATGCCATAGGCTTTATAATATCCTGAGAGAAATGCTTCTCTCTCCAGCCTGGATACTATTCCTCTAATATCCGTATAGTCATCGCCGTGGACTAAAATGGCCTTCCTGAATTGTTTCAATACTTCCCTGGTCTTTTCTGGCGTTGGCGAATAGGGAGGGCAGGTAAGACATTCTCCGTAACCATCACATCCGTACTGGCACTTCAGTCTTACCCAGGGAGCAGTGACAACAGTGTCAACGGAGATTACTTTGGCACTAACCGCTCCCAATTTTTTGGCAAATTTACACAAAGACTGAAAATTTCTTTTCACGCTTTCCACCAGAAAAGAATTGAAGATTAATAGGCTAATCTACTTCTGCCTTTAAAATCTAGCCATCATCAATATTCAGATATGTATATTAATGCTTTTTGAACCAAAAAGTCAAGAAAAATGTAGCAATGGACAGAGGAATTGTCTTTTAACTTAGCGATGAGGAGAACCGGTAGGATATCTCTTTTCCCTCCCTGTCAGGCGGAAAAGAGGCTTTGCCCGGAATAGGCCTGTCTAGATAGCCTCTTCCAGGGGAAGGACAAATACCTTTAGTCCCTCTTTTTTGTATATAGATTTCAGCTCCTTCATTCTGTTTAATACCTCATCTTTCTTTTCTTCTTCAACAGCAATAAATAGCCCGTGATTCACCTCCGGCCAGACGTGAGTATCCAGGTGTGGAGCGGAATGAGTACCAGCGCCATGTATGGAAGGTAGTTTAGTGTATGATTTGACCTTTACTTTTTCCAACTCCTCCATCACTTTGCTTTCAATTACAACATTATAGACTAGAAAGATGAGTTTCATCGCTTGCTCCTTACTTTCCTCGTTCTGGCGATGCGAGTCTCAAAAATAGAATATAGAACCGGTATAAACAATAATGTAAAAAATGTTGCCACCATAAGTCCCCCCACTACAGCCCTGGCTAAAGGAAAACGGAGTTCAGCGCCCTCACCGATTCCCAAAGCCANNCCCAAAGCCATAGGGGTCATTGCCAGAATAGTAGTTAACGCAGTCATCAAAACAGGGCGAATCCTGGTCCTCCCTCCCTCAATTATTGCCTCTCTGAGTTCCAGTCCCCTTGCCCTGAGGAGATTGATATAATCCACAAGCACGATGCCGTTATTGACAGCGATGCCCGAAAGCATGATTACCCCGATAAAGGCAATAATGTTAAAGGTGGTGTGGGAGAAGAAAAGAAGCCATATCACGCCAATTGTCGCAAGAGGAAAAGTGAACATAACGATAAAAGGGTCGAGCAAAGATTCAAATTGGCTGGCCATAACCATGTACACCAGGAAGATAGCTCCCAGCAGAGCTATCCCCAACCACATAAAAGATTCCCTCTGCTCCTTTGCTTCGCCTGCCATTACTATGGAAAAGTCCCGGGGAACCACAATGTTTTTCAATTTCCCGCTAATATCCCTGACGACAGCTCCCAGGTCTCTTCCTTCATAGTCCGCACTCACGGTTATTAGCCGCTCTTGCATTTTCCTGTTTATCGTTACCGGTCCCTTTGCCGGTCTCATTTCCACCAGAGTGCCCAGGGGAATCCTTTTACCCTGAGAAGTAAAGATTGGTATATTCTTAATGTCTTCTATGTCTTTTCTGTCACTTTCCCTAAATCTTACCAGAATCGGGTACTCTTCCCCGCGCTGCCGAAATTGAGTTGCCACTTCGCCATAGATACTGGACTGTATGGTATTAGCGATAGAGGAAACGTTCAGTCCCAGAGCTGAGGCCCGTTTTCGGTCTACGTATATCTGGAATTCCGGTTTTGCTTCCTCAAAGTCAGTCTCCACATCGACTGCACCAGGTGTGCCTTGCACAATTCCCTTGACCTGCTGGGAAAGCTCTTTAGCTTTTGCGAAATCGTATCCATATATTTCTACGGAAATCGGGCTACCCGTCAAGCCCATCATCATCCTACCGCCGCGGCCCCCGCCAAGATTCATCTTTGCTCCGGGAATGCTCTTCAGTTTCTCTCTCAGCATAGCCATAATTTCCCACTGTGACCTTTTTCTCTTTTTCAAATCAACCAGTTCCACGGCAATCTGGGCTGTATGGGCACCAGCACGTTCACCGCCNNGGAAGCTCCAGATTCATTTCTATTCTTCCCTGGTCAAGTTTGGGCATAAATTCTGTCCCCACAAGGCGCAGAGGCCATACAAGCGTAAGACTGATAAGAAAAAGCCCTCCCACAGCCATTATCGTCAACTTTCTATGGTCCAGACACCAGTTCAGTAGCTCCTCGTATCTATTCTGCAGCCAGCCGAACCAGTTACCGACCAGCCGGTAAATTTTAGACGTCATTTTTCCGGATGGATTATTGGCTCTGACGACAATAAGTCTGGAGGCAAGAAGCGGAATCAGAGTCAAGGCGACAAATAATGAGACCGTGAGAGAAAGAGTAACAGTGAGAGCCTGTTCTCTAAACAGCACGCCGGCAATCCCGGGAACGAAAAATATGGGAAGAAATACAGCAATTGTGGTTAGCGTGGATGCTACAATAGGCATAGCCACTTCTCTGGTTCCCCATACGGCACCCTCTTTTGCCGGCTCTCCTTCTTGCCGGTGCCGGAAGATGTTCTCCAGAACAACGATAGAATTGTCCACGAGCAATCCCACTGCTAGTGCCAATCCTCCCAGAGACATCATATTGAGGGTCAACCCGGCAAAATCGAGAGCAACAAAACAGGCAACTATGGAAAAGGGAATAGAAAGAGCGATAATTATGGTCGTCCTCAAAGACCTGAGGAAAAAGAGCAATACAAGCACTGCAAGAATTCCGCCCTGAACGGCAACATTTGACAAATTTATTATTGACTTCTTGATAAACTCAGACTGATCCATAATTATTTCAATGCGCAGCCCTCGGGGAAGCTCCCTATTCAAGCGTTTTATCTCTTCTTTCACCCTATCCGCAGTCTCCACTGTATTAGCCTGGGTGCGCTTCTGGATAAGAATCAGTACAGAAGGCTTGCCGTTCAACCTCATTTCTCTTTCTCTTTCCTTGAAGCTATCCTCAACCACAGCCACGTCACGGAGATAGATCGGCGTGGTTTCTCTTGTAGCCACAACAATATTTTCAATTTCGTCTACCGAACGAAACTCACCCAGCGTTCTTATTAGATATTCGCTGCGCTTCTCTTTTATGTCACCACCAGGCAGATTCAGGTTTTCGTCCCTGACAGCACTTACTACCTTTTCAATGGAAAGCCCGAAGGCCTCCATTCGCCTGCGGTCGAGCCGAACCTGAATCTCCCTTTCCAGCCCGCCGTGCGTATCAGCCAAGGCCACTCCGTCTATTCTTTCCAATCTGGGCTCGACTTTATCCTCAGCAATTTCCCTCATCTGGTCAGAGCTCAAATCTCCCGAGAGTCCAACAAAAAGGATGGGCATCATCGACGGGTCAAATTTGAATATTATGGCCTCCTCCGCGTCCTCAGGAAGGTGATGTTTGACAAGGCTTACCCTCTCCCTTATATCAGAAACAGCCACGTCCATATCTGTGCCCCATTCAAAATCTATGATTGTTGTACCAATTCCCTCGCGGCAGGTTGAGCGTACCTCTTTTACCCGGTTTATTGTGGCCACAGATTCCTCTACTGGGCGGACGATTAAGGTCTCCATATCCTCTGGCCCCACCCCACTATATCTGATTATGACCGCTGCCGTGGGGAAGGTGATATCAGGCAAAAGTTCCGGCTTTAACCTTAAAAGAGAAACTATGCCGAAGACGCCAATGGCGATGAACACCATTGTATACGTTATAGCTCTTTTAATCGCTGATTCGAAAAGACTCATTCTTCCACAACCTCCACTTTCTCCCCGCCTTTAAGGTAGTGATGACCAGCAATAACCATCTTTTCGCCAGGGGAAAGGCCTGATCTTACTTCCACCTTTTCTTCCTGAGAAATTCCTGTTTCTATGACTCTCTTCACAGCACTGCCGCCTTCAACAACAAAAACGAAGGAATTCCTTGAACCGACTTCCTCCAGTATCGCCTCCTTGGGTACTACCACAGCCCCTTTTGAGGATACCACCACGATATCTATCTCTGCAAACATTCCTGGCTTCAGCCTGTGATCAGGGTTGGGAAGAAAAACTTCGGCGTAGGCACTTCGCGTGATGGGGTCTACAACAGGGCTGAGGCGCATAACCTTGCCATTAAAGATTCTATCAGGATAAGCGTCAACTTTAATCCTCGCTTCTTGATTTTTAGAGACTTTCACCATATCCTTTTCAGGGATACTAAATTCTACTTTAATCCTGTCCATCCTGGCAATTAGTGCTACCGGAGTTTCCAGGCCGATTGTACTCCCTTTATCCAGATAGAGACGTCCCACAGTTCCGCTCAAAGGCGACTTAACTTTTGCTTCCTCAAACTCCATACCAGTTACTGCCCGGTCGACCAGAGCTATGACTTGATCCTTTTTTACCCAGCTCCCTTCCTCTACCAAATATCGAGAAAGCCTTCCCGTGGCTTCAGAATAGACGGTCACCTGGTCTTCTCCCTTAATATCGCCAACAAAGGAGAGGATCAGTTCTAAATCTCCAGACTTCACCTCCTGGATAGCCACCGGGACAAGGCCTTCACCAACGCCCGTGGCGTTTCTATCTACTTTTCCTTTCCTTGTTATTACTCGATAGCCTATTCCAATGATAAGAATAATCACTACTATCCAGACAACTTTCTTTCGCATCTAATCCTCCCTAATGTTCCACTATTTTTAATTTAAGTTCACCTGCCCATTGCTTCTATAAGTTTTGCCTTTGCTATCAGATAGTTCGCCAGGGCCTGTAAATGAGCAGTTTTGGCTTGAGTTACTGCAAGTTGAGTATCCATGAACTCTAAATTAGTTATCAGTCCGCTAGTATACCTCTTTTCAGCAATGCTCATTGCTTCTTCAGCCTGAGTTACATTCTCACGCTGAGAAATAATTGTCTCTTCTTCCTGGCGAAGACTAAGATATGTTTCTCTTACCTCAAGTTCAATCTCTTCATTCTTGTCTTCCAGGTCATACTTGACCTCTCTCAGTTGCGACAAAGACTGGAGTACTTTTCCCCTCGTGGAGAATCCGCTGAAAATGGGAAACTCCAGAACTACCATGGCATTCCACTCCTTCCCCCACTCCTCCTTCCAGTGGTAAGGCCTTTGAAACTGGTAATTATAAATGGCTGAAAGTAGTGGCTTATTGGAAGCACTCGCCAGCCGGGCCTGGGCGAGAGCGATATTTTCCTGTTCTTTCAAGGATATTACTTCCGGCCTATTTTTTAGGGCTTCTTTTATGGCCTGGGAAAGTTCTATCTCCGTTGGTTCGTATTTGAGTTCGCCTCGAAGTCTCACTTCTCTCTGAGAAAGGAATCCCAGCAATGACTTGAAACGGTTTTCAGCCAGAGTGAGACCATTCCTTGACCTGATTAACTCAGGTTTCAGGTTAGCAAGTTCAACCCTGGCCCGCAACAGGTCAAATTTAGAAGCTAACCCATCCTCATAACGCTTCTCCACCTGCTGTAGATGCCTTTCCATCTGAGCGTAGGATTCCCGGGACAGATTCAAAAGTTCTCCTGCCAGGATAAGATTATAAAAAGACTCGGTTACCTTGAACCTTAAGAGATTCCTTTCTTTTCTGTAATCTTCCTCGCTAATCCTCTGATTTGAACTAGCCTGCCTATAGCTATTCTTGATTCTTCCCCAGGTGAAAATGGGCTGTTCAATCGTTGCCGTAGCCGTATACGTATCCTGCCCCCTAACGACAACTTCACTTCCTCCTCCCACTGATATTTTCTGTCCTTCACCCAGCCGAAGATAGTTGGCTCCCAGAGAGAGTGCAGGTAAGAATCCAGCTCTGGCCACAATCAATTCTCCCTTAGCTATTCCCAGCCTCTCTTTTGCCGCCAAAATCTGTCTATTCCTCTCAAAAGCAATTTCAATGCTTTTCTCCAGAGTTAATTCTTTTGTCTCCTCGGCCAGGCAAGGCAATGATGAAACAGAGGCCAGAAAAATAATGATACTCAAAATCACTTTAACCCGAATGCGAATCATTTGCTAATCCCTTTGAGAAAGATGTCCATAACCATAGGCTTATATGTATCCAGAATGTTCTTATCATACCTGACGAACCAGTTGAAGATCACTGACCTGACTATTCCCATAAAAGAGGCTGCTGCCAGGGTTGGCTCAACTTTCCTGAACTCCCCGGATTTTATTCCTTCTCGAACTATCGAGGCTATTCCTTCCGTCGTCTTCCTGTGCTCCTTCATAATATAAGAACGAACTTCCCTCAGAGTAGTGGCGTATAGCTTTTGCGACTCGGAATGCACGATGCGCATGAAATCTCTATTTTCTCCAACGTGTTCAAAAAATTTGGAGAGGACTGCTTCCAATTTTTCCACACCTGATACTTGGCTATTCATTACCTGTTCCAGCAACCTTCTTTGTCCTTCCAGCCCGTCTTTAATGAGCCTCAAGAAGACTTCCTCTTTTCCTTTAAAATAGAAATATAGGCTGGCCTTCCCAAAGCCTGCTTCTGAAGCAATATCCTCCATAGTAGCTGCTTCATATCCTTTACGAGAAAAGACTCTCTTGGCTGCGGATAGAATGCCTTCTATTCTGGCAACCTTCTCTTTCTCTTTCCTTTCTTCTCTCTCCATTAGTCCCTCCGGGAATGGACTATTTGGTCGATAATTCGACCTTTTGGTTTAATCTTATACCAGTTCACGGCATTTGTCAAGTACATTTTTAAAAGAGAACGAAAAAAGAGACACGAAAAAGAGACGGGTAATTTTTATGGAGGGCTCATAGATGGGTTAAACGAGGATAATTTACTGCTTTTCTTTTCGTGAGTATTCATCCATAATTCTTTTTTCTTCTGCTGTTAGACTGTCAACGCCATGGAGCAGTATCTTGTCAAGAATCTGATTGACTCTCTCCTCAATTTTGTAAGCTTTGGTTTTGTATTTTTTTCTTCTCTTTAAACTGATCTTTGGTAGCCGTAAAAACGTAAGTAATCTTTCCGGATGGAAACGATATTTCCAGAGGGGAAACTTTAAATATACATAGCCCACTAATAAACCGCCAAGATGGCCAAAATGGGCAATGTTAGACCTTCCCCCTGAAATACCGCCCAGGAAAGCAACAGCTCCAATCAGGATGGCAAAATGTTTCGCTTTGATGGGAAAAAGAAAGTATAGATAGATTATGGAGTCGGGATATAGCATGGCAAATGCAACAAGGATTCCGTAGATTGCTCCTGAGGCTCCTACGACAGGTATTCTCGAATTCAGTGAAGTGAGGAGGACAAAAATGCTAGCCCCTACCCCGCAGGTAAAATAGTACTTAAGGAAGGAACTGGTTCCCCATTCTCTTTCTATCGGTTTTCCAAACATCCACAGGACAAATAGATTTATCAGCAGGTGGAATAGCCCCCCGTGAAGAAACATATGGGTGAATATTTGCCACAGCCACAAATTCCTTACCACCCGCGCGGGAACTAAGCCAAAAATGAACAGAAAATTTCTTCCTACAAACATCTGGATTATGTATACAGAAACATTGGCGATTATTAACCATTTTATCGCCCTGCCCCATCGACGGGAAAATAAAGGTTGTTGATAGTATCTGTATGCCATTTTGGTTTAAAAGATTAACGATTTTTAATCTCTTCCATATAATGGTTAAAGTTCGCCTTCATCTCTTTGAGAGAATCACCGCCAAACTTCTCTCTCATTGCCCGCACTATCTCCATAGCCACTGCTGCCTCTCCAATTACGCCGGCTGAGGGAACAGCGCAGATATCGGCTCTAACGACCTCAGCAGAAACCTCTTTCTTTGTAATCATATCTATCGACTTGAGGGGTTTCTTCAATGAAGAGAGTGGCTTCATCGCCACCCGCGTAATTATATTTTCTCCGTTACTTATTCCACCTTCAATCCCACCAGAGTTATTAGTCTTTCGATAGTAGCCCTTACCTGTTTCATAGAAAATCTCATCGTGTACCTTGGAGCCGGGCTTTCTGGCCATGACAAATCCTTCCCCAATTTCTACTCCCTTTACTGCGGGGATGGACATCAATGCCTGAGCCAGTCGGCCATCAAGCCTTAAATGCCACTGCGTATGGCTCCCCAACCCTGGTGGAGGATTAATAACTAGCACGCTGAACACTCCGCCCAGAGTATCTCCTGATTTTTCTGCCTTGTTAATTGCCTCCATCATCTTCTTTTCCGCATTCTTATCCGGGCAACGAACGGGAGATGACTCACTCTCTTTTTCTATCTCTTCTGCATTTAACTTTGAAATTATAGCCTGGACACCCCCGATTTCTTCAGTCATACTCACCACTTTGATCGCGAACTCGGCCAAAAGCCTTTTGCAAACAGCTCCCACTGCTACCCTGGCAGCAGTCTCCCTGGCAGAAGCCCTCTCCAGGATATCTCTTAAATCTTCACGGCCATACTTTAGGGCCCCAGCCAGGTCGGCATGACCCGGTCGGGGACGAACCATCTTCCCTTCCACCTCTTTATCTGTGGCATAAATAGACATCAATTTTTTCCAGTTTTCCCAGTCTTTGTTAATTATGGTCATAGTAATGGGACTACCGATAGTCTCTCCCCAGCGTAAGCCAGAAGTAATTTCCACTCTATCTTTCTCAATCTTTTGCATTCGCTCGCCCCGGCCAAAGCCTCTCTGTCGCCGGGCAAGTTCTTTATTAATCTCGTCTTCGCTCAATTCTAANNTCCGTTAAAAAATTTTTATCTATTCCTTCTCTTTTTTAAAGAATTCGAGGTCCCACAAGTCCCTTTCCTGGTCATATTTCAAAATATAGATGTGGTTATCCTTGTCTCTCACTTTGAAATAGAGACAGCCAGGGCTATACCATTGATCAATTATTTCCTTGATTAGAAATTCTTTATGATTAATGCTAAAACTAACGGGTCTTTGGTTAGCCTTATAATCGGAATAACATTTTACCTTTAACATCTTATCTGTGTCCCCAAAAGTGGAGCTTCGCTCTCTAGCTATATACTGGCACTGGATAGCTCTTCAAGAATCTTTTTTCTCATTACTTCTACAGGTGCTCTCTGGCCTGTCCAGATTTCAAATGATGCTGCTCCCTGATATATCAACATTCCTATCCCGCCCAGAGCTTTTAGTCCTCTTTTTTTTGCTTCTGCAACCAATGGAGTCTCTCTGTTATAAATAACATCATAAATGAAAAGGTCTTTATGTAGATACTCGGGATCAATTACACAAGGGTCTCCCTCTTTCATACCCACTGGCGTGGCATTAACCAGAAGTGTGCTTTCAAATACGGTCTCCGCAAATTCCTTGCTACTCATAGCCACAGCATAGACTGGACAATCAGGAATATTTTCTCGAAGTCTGCCTACTAAGTCTTCACCCTTTGCGGCTATCTTATCAGTAATGGCCAGTCTTTCTACTCCTCTCTCAGTCAATTTCACGGCTACTGCTTTTCCCGCCCCTCCTGCGCCGAGCAGTAAAGCCTTCTGGCCTTCAAGTTTTATTCTGCCCTCTGTGAGTAAAGATGTGATGAAGCCCTGACCATCCGTATTATAACCTCCAAGTCTTCCCTGGCGATTATGAATCGTGTTTACAGCACCAATAAATTCAGCCTCCGGAGAGATTTCATCCAGGTATTTCATAACTTCTTCTTTATAGGGTATGGTTACATTCGCCCCCGCGACATTCGGGGCCCTTAAACCTGTTATCGCTTCCTTCAAATCCGAGGGCTTTACCGAAAAAAGGTTATATACAAAATCGAGCCCCAGGGATTGGAAAGCTGCATTATGCATAAGCGGGCTTTTCGAATGCTCCACCGGATAGCCAATCAATCTCACAATTTTTGTAGAACCTGATGGTTTCACCTCTACTCACCGCTAATAAGAAGATTGGATATTCTTATTGTAGGAGAACCCAGACTTCCATAAAATTCTAAGTCATCGCCAATGGCGTCGATTGAATTCAAAAGGTCAAGAACATTGCCTGCTATAGTAATCCCATGGACCGGAAAGGAAAACTTTCCTCTTTCTATCCATAATCCACTAACTCCCACAGAAAAGTCTCCAGACACAGGATCGGCCGTATGCATCCCCATAATCTCCATTGCATAAAGCCCCTTATCTGTATTGGCAATCAATTCCTCCTTTCTGGTCTTTCCTTTCTCCAGAAAGAAGTTGGTAATACCCACGGAGGGTAGAGCCTTGAAAGAACTCCTGATAGCATTACCCGTTGAGGAGACTTTATCCTTCCTCGCAGTGTGGGAATCGTAAAGAAAGGTAGAAAGTATGCCATCCTTAACTAATACTGTCCTTCTTTTCGGTATGCCTTCATCATCGATGGGAGATGTAGCTACTCCTCCTCTCAATGTGCCGTCATCAACAATATTAACAATCTTGTTGGCAATTCTCTTTCCTTTCTTTCCTGCAAATGGGGACTTTTTCTTCTGCACAGAGTCGGCACCAAGACCTCTGGAAATAAAGTTGAGAAAACTTGAGACCACAAGGGGCTCGAAAACGATAGTTGCTCTCTGAGTTCTTACCCTCTTTGCTCCCAAAAGGGAGACAGCTCGACGGGCTGCATTTTCAGCAAGACCATTGAAATGGAGCTCTCTGAATTTTCTCTTTACAGCAAAATCGGAGCCAAGCTGAATCTCTTTACTTCCTTTCTTCAGAAACATTTTGCCCTCAGCCACAGCAATAAGGCCACAAGAACAATGAGTACCTGTATAACCTGTTTCCAGTCCTTTTGAATTCAAGATAAATATTTCATGCTGGCTATCACCATAGGTTGTCCTGAAAACTCTTTTTATTCTCTTATCGAAAGCAAGGGCCTTCTTCTCCATCTCTATAAGCTTGTCAATTTTTATTCCCACGGAAATCTTAGTTAACTGTTCATCATACAAATCTTCACGTAAAAACTTATTCGATTTTTCTTGCCTGCTGACTTGCGGCAAAGAATTCCACTCATCGGGAGTACCACTTAAGGTATTACTCTTAGTATGCTGAATTAACCTGTCAATACTTTCCCGGTCAAAACCAGTAGTATAGGCAAAACCCATCCTATTTTTAGAAAATATTCTCAAGCCAATTCCAGAACTTTCAGGAGTATTAAAATTTTCTAGTTTCTGCTGGGAAATATCTACATTGATTGCCCGAAATATTCTTATATAAACTTCAGCTTCTTCTCCCTTTGAACGGGAAACTCGCTCGATTATGTCCTTGCCTATTTTTAAATAGTCCACATCAAATCCTTCTTACTTAAAGATTAAAACATTATTATCTTACAAATCCCCCGTAGAGGAAAATGATGGCAATGATTAAAAGGACTACCCCTATCTTCTTGCGGTGGGTTATTAACAATTGGTCGTTAAATAGATACTTTCGCCCCCAGTCGTTAAATCTTATTATAATTGTTGGCCGGTAGAGATACCCGACACTGATTATCAGTAATAAAAGACCTATCAGGATTTCTAACAGTCTCAAATTAACCCCCTCTCATTTATTTTACTTCAACTAAAATTACCATAAAACCGATAGTTTGTCAACAGACTTGTTTTACAAGGGCTAATAACTCTAAAAAACACAGGGAGATTATCTAATCGTCTTATATACCCATTTTCTACAATGCGTCCCGTATCATCCCGGATAAGTGAATTTTTAAAAGTATTTATGAAAGAAGCAATGCAGGAATTCCTACTATAACCAGAATTACTTTTTCATTTTTCTGCCACCGGTTAGATGTCATTGCATTATTTTGCTCTTTCATGGACAACTCACTTTTCCTAATTGGTATTGTTCTATTTATTCGAGCTTGACTACTTTCCGATGAGTTTTTTCTTTTGCAGTAACCTATGATACCTGATAGCAAAGCGGTGGGCTTCGTCGCGTACGTGCTGGATTAGATGCAGAGCAGGTGAACTGGAAGGAAGATGAATGGGACGGGACCGTTGAGGTATAAATATCAACTCTTCTCCTTTTGCCAGTCCGGCAACGGGAATTCTATCCAGGCCAAGTTCTTTAAGAACTACTTTAGCGCCATTCACTTGCCCCTTTCCCCCATCAACCAGAATCAAATCTGGCAACAATCCTTTTTCTCCTAACAACCTTGTATATCTCCGGCGGATTACCTCTTTCATCATACCTACGTCATCAATTCCCGGAACCGTTTTTATCTTAAACTTCCTATAAGACTCATTTTCAGGCTTGCCGCCAGAAAACACGACCATAGACCCCACAGCCGAGTCTCCGTAAATCTCAGATATATCAAACGCTTCTATCCTTTCCGGTAAGCTTTCTAATTCTATTGCTTTTTGAAGTTCAATTAGAACCTGACCCTTGCCAGCAGCTTTTAACTTCTGTTTCTCCACCTGTCGCAAATTAACCCTTTGGGAAATGGACTGTATTGCCTGTATCTGGTCTCTCAAATTTTTTGCCTTTTCAAACTCGAGCCCCCGGGATGCCTTTTTCATCTCTTCATTCAGTTTTTTCAACAGGCGCTCTCCCTTTCCCGATAAGAACAGAACGACTTTCTCCACTATTTTTCCATAATCTTCCTTACTTATCCTCCCCACACAAGGTGCCAGGCACTGCCCCAGATGAAAATCTAGGCAACTATTGGGGCTACCTTCCTTTCGTCGAGCCAGAAAGAAACCTTTATTACATTTAACCAGAGGGAATATCCTCTGGATTGTCTTGAGTGTCCTCTTTAGCGAAGAAACATCCGGATAAGGACCAAAGTATTTTATCCCGGGTGTTCTGTGCTTCATCCTCTCCTTTTTTGAGATTCGTGTCATTACCAATTTAGGAAAATCCTCGTCAACGGTCAACTTTAGGTGGGGATATGTTTTATCGTCTCTTAACGCTATATTATATTTGGGATGGAAATATTTTATTAACTCGTTCTCTAAGACTAGGGCTTCTTTTTCGTTTCTGGTTACAATGTATTGCAGGTCTCGCACATTGGAAACCAGAGCAAAAGTCCTGGGAGCGTAAGTACTTGGGGATTGAAAATATGACGGGACTCTCTTTCTAATCGATTTTGCTTTGCCCACATAGATAACTCTCCCGGTAATGTCCTTCATCATATATACCCCTGGCGCATCGGGCAGGGAAGCAAGTTTTTCCTCAAACTTCATCTGTCGATTCCTTTCGCGTGATTATCTTCCATACATATTTAATCTCATCGCTGCGCAAAAGATGCGTTACCAAAATGTAGATAATTACACAGATGAGGATAGTGCCAGCCACTTGTGTCAATTTGTTAATCTGGCCTAATAATCGGGAGAAATATACGCAGGCTATTCCCATAGCTGAAGTGGCAAGTAGAATCTTAGCAAGTGAAAACAATACTTTCTTTCCTCCCAACCTGCCAATCCTTTTCCTCAGATATAATAAGAGCATCGACAGATTAATAAAAGAAGCAATGGCGGTAGCGAAAGCAAGCCCGCCTACGTCCAGAATGCGCATTAAGATGAGATTGAGAACTATGTTTGCCACCATAGCAATGGAGGCTATTCTCACCGGGGTCCGGGTATCCTGCATGGAATAAAATGCAGATGCCACTACTTTTACTCCCGCATAGGCCACTATCCCGGTTGAATAGAATAGGAGCGCCCAGCTGGTGGCCTGGGTAGCTTGAGCTGTAAATCTCCCCCTTTCAAACAGAAGAGAGACTATGGGGCTTCCTAAAATAATAAGTCCCAGTGAAGCAGGAACAATAGTGAATAGTATCATTCTTAGTGCCAAGGATAGAGTATCTTTTAGTTCTTCTATGTTGGTAGCTGCCGCTGAGCGAGACATCATGGGCAAGGCAACAGTTGCTATTGCTGTTCCAAATAAAGCCAGAGGAAGTTGCATTAGACGATTTGCATAATACAGGGCCGTAACACTTCCTTCTCTAAGTAACGAAGCGCATATTGTGTCTACAAAGGTATTTATCTGTGATACAGATAACCCCAGAGTCGCCGGGAGCATCAACAGCCCTATTCTTTTCACCCCAGGATGATTTAGAATGGAAACCCATTTCTTCCCCAGGACAATCGAGTTTTTCAAGAGATTTTGGGGATAGTCCATGAGCTTTAACCGGGGATTATGGGAAATCTTCCCTGCTGGCACAACAAAACCTCTTCTTACTAAAGAGGGCACCTGAAAGAAGAACTGGGCAAACCCCCCAACCAGAACCCCTAAAACAAGTCCAATTATTGGTCGTTCCATTAATGGACAAATAAACAAGACAAATAAGATTTCAGAAATACTGAGGAGGCTGGGGGCTAGGGCGGGAATAATAAACCTGTGGAGAGAGTTCAATACTCCCAGAGCTAAAGCTGCCATACCTATGGCAATCATGAAAGGAAAAAGGATACGCGTAAGAGTAATGGTTAAGGCAAGTTTTTCCGGATTCTTAATGAATCCCGGAGCAATTACGCGGACAATCATGGGAGAAAAAATAATTCCCAGAACCGTCAAAATAGATAAGACGGTCAAAAGCAGCAAACCCGAAATTCTCGCCAGTCTCTGTGCTTCTTCCTTAGGCTTGGTAGTTAAATATTCCGTAAACACCGGAATAAACGATGCGGAGAGTGCCCCTTCTCCAAGAAGCCGACGAAGAAGATTGGGAATGCGATAAGCGACAAAGAAGGCATCGGCTACCAAACCAGCACCGAAAAAATTAGCAATAAGCATGTCTCTCAGATATCCGAGAATCCGAGATGCCAGGGTAGAAACGCTAACACCAGCAACTGATCTGGTAATCTTCCCTTCCTTTTGCAATATGCTTCCCCGAAATAAAGATTATTCTTGACTTTCCCTTCTCAATATGTTATTTTAGACGACAAGATAGACTTTTCACCCATAAATCATTTTCTGTAGCAGCACAGCGTAAGCTTTGCCTTTCCGCCTGCAAAGCTATTGCTCTCAAGCTGCCGGCAAGGAGATATCCCTGATGGTCAAACTAAAATCTGGACGACACACTCAAGCACTTAAATCGCAAAGGCAGGATAAGAAAAGGCATCTAAGGAATGTCGCCGTCAAAGCAAAAATCAGGACAATAGCTAAAAAAGTAGAGAAGGCAGTCGTTCAGGGTAAACCCGAAGAAGCAAAAAAAATCTTCTTGCAAGCAATGAAAGAGTTAGATAAGGCTGCCAGTAAGAGAATCATACCTAAAGCAAGAGCCTCCAGAAAAAAGTCAAGATTGGCAAAAAGAATCAATTCCTTAAAAGCAAAAAAGTAGATTAACCTGAATAAGCTGATGCTGTTTTCTCACCGCACAAATTCATGATTAGAAGCTCCAGCACAAGCTGAGCTGGTTTCCTGCCTACCTTAATTTCCCAGTCTGCCCGAAGTAATTGATGAAAATTGTTCAATAGTTCTTTGCGACTGAAGTTTTGAATCTGTGATGGGAAATCTTTGTCAAAAAAAGGATGTAGCCCCACTTCCTCAATTATATTGGCTGGTTTTTCTCTCTGGCGCATAAGTTCCTTAGCGTAAATTATTTGTCGAATCCTCTTTGCTATTCTTGCTAAAATCCCTACTGGCTTTTCTCCCGCCTCGGTCAACTTTGCCAGGATTTCCAGAGAACGTGTTAAGTTTTTCCGGGTAATCGCTCGCAAAAGGTCGAAAATAGAATCAGACATAGAACGACCTATCAATTGCTCCACATCATCAAGGATGACCTTTTTTCTATCTCTAGTATAGATTAACAATTTTTCAATCTCTCCGGACAAGTCTAATAGATTGTTTCCCGCTTCTACAAACAGATAATGTGCCGCTTGTGGCGAGATAGTCTTTCCCTCTCTTGATATCTTATTCTCAATCCAACCCGGAATCTCCGTATCAAAAAGCCTCCAGAAAATAACCGTCTCACAAAGGGAAGAAATTGTTTTATATATTCCTCTAGCTAATCCCTCTTTTTTGACTTTTGCACTCTCCAGAACAAGACATGTGGAGGAAATAGGGTTTTTCAAGTACTTGACAATCTCCTTCAACTCACTCTCCGTGAACTTATCTATGCCTTTAACCACCACCAATCTCCTTTTCGACATAAAAGGATAGGTCTCGGCAAGCGAAATTACTTCTTTGGCAGAAATATCTTCAGCATAGAGAAGCCCAAAGTCAAAGTCCTGTGCCTCGGGCTTGATTAGCATCTTCTTCAATGATAGAATTGCTTCCTGTTTTAGATAATCCTCCTCCCCACAGAAAAAGTAGCAATTGGCAATTTCTTTCTTCTTCAACTTTGTAATTAATTCTTTATACTTCATCATCGTTCCCATAATGAAAGCCTCTCAGCAACCTCTCCCGAATTCTTAATATCTTAATTTTTGAAAGATAATTTGCGAAGACTTTAGGAATTTTAGCCAAAAAACGAGGACGACCCTTTTCCTTGGAAGCAAATCATTGTTTGACGAGCGAAGCGAGAAGTTTTGATTTGCGCTGTGCAGAGTCTGAAGTTTTTTGGCGTTAAAAAATTCCTTACGGATGAGCAAACTATCTTTTAAATTATCAACCGAGCGACTCCGATAACTATCCCTACCTCTCAACACCCTGAGGATGAAGGGATAGTTGCAGGAGCTTCAAATCCGCTAGGTATCACCCCAGCGCTGGCGGATTTTAGAGCGAGGTTTTACTGACCGAGCGACTCCGATAACTATCCCTTCATCCTCATCTTCCACTCTGGATTTCAATCTGGCTTCCCCATCCATAGACTGTGCGTCGCACAATATGGTCGGCGAGTTCAACGACCAAGCGCTCCTGCGCTTCCTCCTCTGTCTCCACGGTTCTACCCGCTCGGGGAGTTACATAGTACCTTACATCTCCTTCAATTCCTCCAATAAGGTTCCCTTCTATGCTCTCCCTCTTCTCTTCCCAGAGAACCTCTCCTGTAGCTAAATCTCGAAAAGAGAGATTAACTATGACCCAGAGTTTATACTGCTCAACTACCTCTGTAGCATCGTAAGAGAGGGGTTCTAAAACGTAAGTAATAATCTCCCCAGTTAATAGAGCATTAGCCTCGTTCTTCTTGGCAATGGAGAGATGGCCATCTCTAATGAATTCTTCTATTACAGCATCGGTAAGTTTAGACTCAATACCGTAGTGAGCGGTTCTGTTGATAAATGTGGGCACGGCTATTGTCTTAATGTGCTTAGGCAAAATTTCCACAGGCGTATAAGCACAACCAAATAATAGAAACACTCCCAACCCAATAATAACGAAAATAGACTTTCTCATAAATTCCTCCTCTCTTTTATTCTTTTACTACAATATTCACCAGCCGTTTGGGGACATAGATTATCTGTTTAATTTTTTTATTATCAATATACTTTCTAACTCTCTCATCCATCTGTGCTCTTCTCTTTATCTCTTCTTCCTCCAAATTTACGGGAACTTCTACTTTGCTTCTCACTTTGCCATTCACTTCAATAACAATAAGCATCTCCTCTTTTTTGATTACTTCCTGGTCATATTCTGGCCAGGATTTTTTAATCACGCTTCCCCGATGTCCCAGCACCTCCCATAATTCTTCACAGATATGCGGCGCAAAAGGGCATAGCAAAAGTATTAACTTTTCTATACTTGCCCGTAAGTGGGAATTAGTGCCTTTCTTCTTTAAGTAATCATATATTCCATTACAAAGTTCCATAATGGCGGCAATAGCAGTATTAAAATGAAAACTTTCTATGTCTTCAGTGACTTTCTTAATAGCCGAGTGGGTAATTCTGTTTAGCCTTTTTTCTTCTTGGTCGTAAGTCTTAAGAGCGGTTCCTTTACGCTTTTTTCCTATTTCCCTAACCAGATTCCAAACTCTGTTCAAGAACCTGTAGCAGCCACGAACGCCTTTATCACTCCATTCTAAATCTTTTTCCGGAGGTGAGGCAAAGAGAATGAATAACCTCGCTGTGTCAGCGCCATATCTCTGAGTTATCTCATCCACGCTAACTACATTCCCTTTCGATTTTGACATCTTTGCACCATCTTTAACTACCATTCCTTGACACAAGAGTCTTGTAAAAGGCTCGTCGATACTGTACAAGCCTATATCCCTCAAGGCCTTGGTAAAGAAACGGGCATATAGGAGATGCATAATCGCATGTTCAATCCCTCCTATGTATTGGTCAACCGGCATCCAGTACTTAACTTTCTTCTTGTCAAAAGGTAACTTCTTAAAATGCGGGCTGCAATAACGGGCAAAATACCAGGAGGAATCAACGAATGTATCCATAGTATCGGTTTCTCTTCTTGCCGGACCACCGCACTTGGGACATTTACAGTTTACGAACTCACTACTTTTAGCTAAAGGATTTCCCCTTCCCGTAAACTCGACTCTCGTAGGCAGTTTTACCGGTAAATCTTTTTCCGGCACAGGCACAATCTTGCACTTATCACAGTAAATTATGGGAATAGGCGTACCCCAGTATCTCTGTCGGGAAATTAGCCAATCGCGCAATCTGTATTGAAGCGTCTTTCTTCCCCATCCTTTCTGGGCCAGATATTGCGTAATCTTTTCCCTTCCCTGTGGGGAAGAGAGACCGTCAAACTGGGCTGAATTGACCATAATTCCTTCACCTT
Source organism: bacterium (assembly GCA_011773355.1). GTDB lineage: Bacteria > UBA6262 > WVXT01 > WVXT01 > WVXT01 > WVXT01. Next base: position 26,627 of record WVXT01000031.1, on the reverse strand, counting down.
CGTAAGCTTCTTTCATATCTTTCCCTGTAGAAGTTCCCTCTGGAGAAGGAACGATTACCTGTTTTACGGGGATATCGTACTTTTTAGCGAACTCGAAATCTCTCTGGTCGTGAGCTGGCACAGCCATTATTGCTCCTGTCCCGTACTCCATCAACACGAAGTTGGCTACATAGATGGGAATCTCATTCCCATTTAAAGGATTTATCGCATACCTGCCAATAAACATCCCTTCTTTTTCTTTGTTCTCTCCCGTGCGAGTGAATCTATCTTCAATTACGACCCTATTGATAAATTCTTTTACCTTCTTTTCATATTCTGTTCCAGCGATAAACTCTAGAACCCTGGGATGTTCGGGAGCGAAGGTCATAAAAGTGGCGCCGTAAAGGGTATCCGGTCGAGTGGTAAATACTGGAATCAGACCGTCAGAATCCTTCAATCTGAAATTGACCAGCGTTCCGTAACTTTTGCCAATCCAGTTCTCCTGCATAAGTCTGACCCTATCTGGCCAGTCCTTCAGTTTTTTTAAATCTTCCAGAAGTTCCTCAACATACTCGGTGATTTTAAAGAACCATTGCTCCAGGCTTTTAATCTCAACAAAAGCCTCGCACCTCCAGCATTTTCCATTTACCACCTGCTCATTGGCCAGGACTGTCTCGCACCGGGGACACCAATTGATAGGCGCTTTTTTCCTATAGGCGAGGCCCTTCTCATAAAACTTAAGAAAAATCCACTGGTTCCAGCGATAATATTCTGGATCAGCAGTAATTACCAGCCTTCCCCAATCGTAACTCAATCCCATTTTCTTTTGCTGCTCTTTCATCATATCAATACATCTATTCGTCCAGGAAGAAGGGTGAATCTTTTTCTCTATTGCAGCGTTCTCTGCTGGCAATCCCAGTGCATCATAACCCATAGGATAAAGGACATTAAGCCCTCTCATTCTGAGGAAGCGGGCCACGGTATCGCCAATAGCATAATTGCGCATGTGTCCCATGTGCAGCTCTCCCGAAGGATAAGGGAACATCTCCAAAAGATAGAATTTTTTCTTTCCCCCGTGTTCAGAGATTTTAAAAGTTCCACGCTTTTCCCATTTCTTCTGCCATTTCTTTTCAATCTTTTTAAAATTATAGATTTTCTCCATGCTTAATGCGCCCTTAATAGCCTTACTTCTTGATTCTGTTTTGTCTACTCTTTTTTCCTTAAGTAGATAAAATACTCAATATTCCCCGAAGGACCTTTGATTGGCGAAGTAGTCAATCCTTTTACTTCTAATCCCAACTCTCCAGATAGAATTTTTATTTTATCGATAACTTCCTGGTGAACCTTTTTGTCCTTAACCACACCACCTCTCTGTACTTTTTCTCTCCCTGCTTCAAATTGTGGCTTAATTAAAGAGACTATCTCGCCCTTTTTCCCAATTAACTCCTTAACCTTCGGCAAGACTTTATCCAGGGAAATAAAAGAGACATCGATAGTAGCCAAATCGACCGGGTTTTTAATCTCTTTTCCGTTAAAGTATCTTATGTTCGTTTTCTCAATGGTGACCACCCTGGGGTCGTTCCGCAATTTCCAATCAAGCTGGCCATAACCTACATCCAGGGCGTAAACCTTTTTCGCCCCATTCTGGAGAAGACAATCCGTAAACCCTCCCGTTGATGCGCCAACGTCAAGACAGACTTTTCCTTTAATGCTAAGCCCGAAATCCTTTATGGCTGCTTCTAGCTTCAATCCTCCCCGGGAGACATATTTTCGTAAAGGAGATTCTTTTACTTCTACCTCCATGTCGGCAGGGAACTCAGCACCTACCTTAGTAACTCTTCGCTCCCCCACCCACACACAGCCAGCCATTATCAATCTCTTTGCTTTCTCGCGGCTCGACGCCAGACCTCTTTCCACGAGAAGCTTATCCAATCTCTCTTTTCTCTTTTTTATTTTCACAGTATCCGTGTCTATGGATGAAGGGATAGTTGCAGGAGCTTCAAATCGGTCCCGATGCATCGGGACGGATTTTAGAGTGAGGCTCTAGCCGAGCGACTCCGATAACTATCCCTTCATCCCTTTATGAATTCACTGACGCTCTGGGCAATCTTGCCGGCGGTCAGTCCATACTTCTCTCTTAATTTTTCCCTACTACCATGTTCAATAAACCTATCGGGAAGTCCAATACTTAAAATACGCACATTATCAGTCGCCAGTAAATCCTTGATACCGGAGCCGAAACCTCCGGAAAGGGTGTTCTCCTCTACAGTGACAATTTTATGAACTTTCTTGATTATCTTATTTATTAGCTCCTCATCCAGAGGTTTAACAAATCTCATATTAACTAAAGTTGCTTTTATTTCTTCTGCTTCCAGTCTCTGCTGAGCTAACAGACAAGGGTGGACAGTATTCCCTATCGCCAGCATAGCTACGTCATTCCCCTCTGCAAGCACCTCTGCCTTTCCCAGGGGAAGTACTTTATATTGCCTGTCCAATTTAACCCCGATGCCTTCTCCTCGAGGAAAGCGAATGGCACAGGGAAAATTCCATGAGAGAGCACTATTGAGCATGTGCACTAACTCATTCTCATCCTTGGGGGCCATTACCACCATATTGGGAATTAATCTAAGATACGAAAGGTCAAACGTTCCCTGATGAGTTGGTCCATCTTCACCTACTATACCGGCTCTATCTATAGCAAAGACTACCGGGAGGTTCTGCAGACAAACATCATCTATTATCTGGTCAAATGCTCTTTGAAGAAACGTGGAATATATGGCACAAACAGGCTTGTACCCGGCTTTAGCCAACCCTGCGGCAAAAGTAACCGCATGTTGTTCAGCAATTCCCACATCGAAGTATCTCCTGGGAAACTCCTTTTCAAATTCGTCCAACCCTGTACCCTGAGGCATTGCCGCAGTAATGGCAATAATCTTTTCATTCAATTTAGCCAAGTCTATGAGAGTGCGACCAAAGACTTTTGTATATGAAGGTATTTTACTTTTTTCCATCTCTCCAGTCAAAATATTAAATGGCGATGTCCCGTGAAACTTTATGGGTTCTCGCTCCGCCGGCTGATATCCTTTACCTTTTTTGGTAACTACGTGAATCAGGACCGGACCTTTCATATCTTTCACTTTCTGAAAAATTTCGATTAAATAGTGAACATTATGTCCATCGATAGGGCCCAGATAAGAAAAACCCATTTCCTCAAAAAGCATCCCGGGAAAGAGGAGTACTTTAAATCGCCGAGCTACTCTGAGAATTGCAACGCCCCAGAAGGAGACTCTGGTCAAAAACTTTTTTACTTTCCTCTCCAGTTTCTTAACCAGACCTAAAGTCATCAATTTTGTCAGATACCCTGCTAGGGCGCCCACCCTGTGGGAAATGAACATCTCATTGTCATTTAGAATTACCAGAAGGTCTTTACCAAGGTGCCCGGCATTATTGAGAGCTTCGAAAGCCATTCCTCCGGTCATCGAACCATCTCCTATCACCGCTACCACCTTGCAGTTATTATTGCCGGATAAATCGCGGCCGCAGGCCATTCCCAGAGCCGCTGAGATTGCAGTAGAGCTGTGTCCCACGCCAAAGGCGTCATATTCACTCTCATCGGGAGCAGGAAAACCACTTATTCCTCCGTGCTGGCGTAGAGTAGAAAAACTGTCCCTCCTGCCTGTTATAATCTTATGGGCATAGGCCTGATGACCAACATCCCAAATAATCCTATCATGCGGGCAGTCAAATACATAGTGTAAAGCTATGGTCAATTCGACCGTCCCCAGACTACTGGCAAGATGGCCTCCTTTCTGGGATGTCACCTTAACTATTTTCTCTCTGATCTCTTGCGCAAGTTGTGGGAGTAATTTTTTCCTGATCAGCCTGAGATCACTTGGTCGGTCAATCAATTCCAGGACTGCCATATTTTCTGTATCCTCCAAGATTCTAAGAAATCTGACTCAGGTAAGGAATGGTCATAGGTCCTTCCGGGAGAACTGCTATTCTGGGACTATTCCCCAGCTCTTTTTTTATTCTTGCCACTGTGTCTTCTATGTTCTTGATGGGCTCAAGGTGGCAGGATACTACTTCTTTTTCTGGAAGCTCCGAATATAGATAGACTCGTGCCTTAGTCTGAATCTCAGCCTGTATCTGGGCTTCCCACTGATCAAACATAGAAAACCCGGGAGATGAGACTATCTTCAGTATCTCCGCTGGATTCTTGCCCATCTGGAGAATACGGCGATAATTGCCATGTTCGGGAATGCCATCTGAGCATTCGGACACGCAGATAATTGCTCCGCCTTTCTTTACAATCTGGCTTGCCGCAGACATTCCTTTTACTGTCTGGTATAGATTTAAATCGAGGGGATAACCGCTATTGGTGGTAATGACTAAATCGAATAGATGAGGTACAGCGCGCATCGCGCTCTTCCGGGCGAATTCCACGCCCTTCTGATGTGCAGAATCCATATTTCCCGAGAAGACACCGCTTATCTCCTTTTCCTTATTCAATGTAACATTTATTATGAAAGTGGGTCCAGTCATAAGAGCTACTTCTCGAATCTCTTCCCAGAGAGGATTTCCCCGGGTAATTCCCCAGTCTGCCTTTGGATTGTTCAACATATTGGCGCCATGATTATGCATTATCGTCTGTTCACCACAGATACCAGGAAGTACTGATTTCGGGCCTCCGGAAAATCCGGCGAAGAAGTGGGGTTCGATAAATCCAGTCAGAATTTTAACATCAGCTCGAATATAATTACCATTTACCCATATATCCCCTCCGGCTTTTGTTTTTCCCAGATAGACCATTTCCTCTTCCTTCTGGGCATCATGGTTAATAATTCTATAATTTCTAACAACTTTTTCACCCAGCATCTCCGCAAGTTCTTCGGTTGTATTGGCGCGATGCATTCCCGTGGCATTGATCAAAATTATTCTATCTTTGCTGACACCACTTAATACTTCTAAAAGCCAGGGAATAATCTTTCTATTAGGTACAGGTCTGGTTATATCCGAAAAGACAATAGCTACAGTATCTTTGGCTTTAATCAATTCCTTGAGTGGCGGACTTCCTATGGGGTGGTCTAAGGAATCTATGAAAGCTTTTCTCTCGTCAGAAAGCCCCGGCACGAATTCCGGTTCAATAATCGTAAGGCCTTCTTCCGGAAGGGTGATATCTAAACCTTTTCTTCCATATGATAATTTTATATTTACTTCTTCCATAAATCCCTCAAAAAACACTCCCATGAATGTAGTCGCCACCTTCAGGCTGCCAATTCGAACGCTGCCATGAATAGGAGCGACTACTAGGCTATTATTCTATATTATATTCTGGATTGGACAAAATAATCAATTAATTCTTTAAGGAGTCTTCCTTTTTGGCCAAATATGTTCAACTCTGTTTTGGCATTTCTAACCAGGCTCTTCACCTTTTCCCTGGAACCTTTCAAGCCATAAATTCGAGGATAGGTTATCTCTCGCTTTTCTTTCTTATCCAGAATATCGTCAGTAATTTGAAACGCTAATCCAAAACTTGTGCCATATTTATCCAGCGCTTTCAATTCTCCACGAGAAGCACCCACTAATATCGCTCCCACTTTTAACGCTACGTTAATTAGAGCACCGGTCTTGTGGGAGTGGATGTAAGCTACTCTCTTTTTCCTTTGTGCTTGCCCTGGCGAACTGAGAAATCGAATATCCTCCACCTGCCCTCCCAGCATCCCCTCTGTTCCTATGGCTCGAGCGACATGGGAAATCACCTCTGCCTGCAACGCTCCATTTTTAGAGGCTTTCATTTGCGATAAAACTTCAAAGGCTCTAGTCAACAATGCATCTCCAGCCAAAATAGCCATAGCTTCTCCAAATTTCCTGTGGCAAGATAATTTGCCTCGGCGATAGTCATCGTCGTCAATCGCCGGGAGGTCATCGTGAATAAGAGAATAAGTATGGATCATTTCTATGGCGCAGGCAGCGGGCAGGACATCAGAAGCTTTTCCTCCACATGCTTCTGCTGCAGCAATAAGCAGGATAGGTCTCAGGCGTTTTCCCTTTCCAAAGACAGCATAGCGCATAGCCTGATGGATTATTGGTGGATACTTCCTGGGAGAATGAAGGAGCCTATTTAAAGTAGAATCAATAGCAGTTCTTTTTTCTTTCAAGTATTTTTCGATTGAAAACCTCATAGGAACAATTCTATTTCGTAGGTTTCGCTTTCTCAAGAATCAGTCTCTTCCTCTTCTATCTCTTCTTCCAGATTGAAAGGTTTTGTTACTGCCTCTCCCTTATCAGATTTGGTCAAAATCTCAATTTTCTTTTTCGCTTCTTCCAGTTTCCCTGAACAAAATTTTGATAATTTTATCCCTTCTTCAAATAATTTCAAAGAATCCTCAAGAGACTTTTCTCCTTCCTCCAGCTGTTGCACTATCTTTTCCAATCTACCTATCGCCTCTTCAAACTTCATCTCCTCCATTCTACTCTCCTTTCACCCCTCTTTTTTCTGTTTCTTTCTCCACTGGCATGTCTGTCTCTTCTACCGTGCAGATTATTTCGCCCCGATGTAGCTTAACTTTTACCTTATCCTTCATTGTAACTTGAGATATGCTCTTTAAAATCTCATTTCCCGGCAATTTATAGGTGATGCTGTACCCCCTGGCTAAAATATGCAGTGGGGAAAGAACATCTAACTTTCCCATAAGTGAATTTAACCTCTCGCTCTGGAAATCAAAAAAATGCCTACAGTGGGAAATTATTTTTTCCAAATAGTAATCTATATCCTGCTGAAATTGCGAGTATAGTTCTTCAGGATGAATAAAGATTCTACTGTCCGCAAGACGTCTGTACTGGCTGGTCAGTTCATCCAATTCGTGCGTCATGGACGATTTAATCTTAGAAGTCAGGAGCAGCATTCTCTTTTCCAGCTCGATTTTATTGGCGACTACCAATTCGGCCGCAGCTGATGGCGTGGGTGCACGAAGGTCGGCAACGAAATCAGCGATAGTATAATCGATTTCATGACCGACAGCGGAAATCACAGGAATCCTGGAGTCATAGATGGCCCGGGCAACAATTTCCCTATTAAAAGACCAAAGGTCCTCTAGCGATCCGCCACCCCTTCCCACGATTAGCACATCCAGGGAGGGAAAATGTTCGTTAATATAGGTTATTGCATCGGCAATCTCCCCGGCCGCCTGGTCACCCTGAACTCTGACCGGATTGATCAAAATGTGTACATTGGCAAATCTGCGCTCAATTATATTCAATATATCACGGATTGCTGCTCCCGTAGGCGATGTAACTATGCCGATCTTTTGAGGTAACATAGGTATTGGTCTTTTGCGCGCTTTATCGAATAGGCCTTCTTTATCCAGTTTCCGCTTTAATTGTTCGAACGCTTGCTGCAAAGCGCCTATGCCTATAGGTTTAAGGTCATATACAATAATCTGGTATCTTCCACCCTTTACGAAAACACTTATCTTCCCCTGGGCAATTACTTTCATTCCACTTTCGGGCATAAACTCCAATTGTCCAGCCTGCCACTTATACATTATGGCATTTATCTGAGCTTCTTCGTCCTTCAAACTAAAATAGAGATGACCTGAAGAGTGGAGGGTAAGATTAGATATCTCTCCTTCAAGCCAAATATCCGGAAATTCTCCTTCCAGGAGATTCTTGGCTATTTTGTTTATCTCCGACACTTTATAGATTTTTCTTGGCTCTTCCACCTTTCACTCCTTACTCTCTTCTATTCTTCCTTCAAATGGCTTAGCAATTCTCCTTATGCTTTTAGCCTTTCCTGTTTTCTCCTCGATTTCCATCACTACTCCGGCAAAAACTAAATCATCTTTTGCCACTTCAAACCTCATGGGCATCTGGGTCAAATACTTCTTCAGTATAATCTCCTTTTTTATGCCAATGACCGAATCGAGGGGCCCGGTCATTCCTATATCGGTGATATAAGCTGTGCCCTGCGGAAGAACTCGTTCATCGGCAGTAGGAACGTGAGTATGAGTGCCTATTACTGCGCTCACTTTACCATCCAGGTACCAACCCATTGCAACTTTTTCTGAAGTAATTTCCGCATGCATATCTACAACTATTATCTTTGTCTGTTTACTGATTCCTTCTATAATCCCATCAGCTGTACGGAAGGGACACTCTAAAGTGGACATATAAACCCTGCCCATAAGATTTACGATGCCAACTTTTGTTCCATCGCCCGCTTGAATAATCGTCCACCCTTTTCCCGGGACTTCGGGGGGAAAATTTGCCGGCCTCAAGATATTCTCTTCTTCAATTATTTCTGAAATCTCCTTCCTTGCCCATACGTGATTGCCCATAGTAATTACATCCACTCCCGCTGAAGATATCTCACGGGAAATCTTAGGGGTGAGACCGAAACCGCCTGCTGCATTTTCACAATTGGCAATCACAAACTGGACCTTTTCCTCCCTCATCACTTTTGGAAGAATATTTTTCACTACTTCCCTACCCGGCTTACCAATAATATCAGCAATAAATAATATTTTCACCTTTTCTCCTTCATCTTATCGCCAGGCATTTGGTGTAGCCAGCGACCAAATCCCGAGCTACTTCCCTATTTTGCCGTCTCTATGGCTCTCGTTTCTCTGACAACCGTGACTTTTATCTGGCCGGGATATTCTATTTCTTTCTCGATTTTCTTGGCTATTTCCCTGGCCAGAGTTTGCACCATACTGTCCTCCACCTCTTCCGGTTCCACAATAATCCTTACTTCTCGTCCTGCCTGAATGGCATAAGCTTTCTCTACTCCTCGAAAAGAATTGGCTACATTTTCTAACTTTTCCAGTCTCTTTAAATAGTATTCCAGCGATTCTCTCCGAGAACCTGGCCGGGAAGCAGAGACTGCATCAGCAGCTTGCAGCAAGACTGCTTCTATGCTCTGAGCCTGGCAGTCTTCGTGATGAGCAGCAATGGCATTGATCATTTTCGAGGATTCGTTATGTTTTCTTGCCAAATCTGCACCAATCTGGGCATGCGTTCCCTCGACGTCGCGATCGATCGATTTACCTATATCATGTATCAATCCCGCCCGTCTGGCAAATTTCCCATCCAGGCCTAATTCGCCAGCCAATACAGAGGCTACGTGAGCTACCTCTAAAGAATGCTGTAGAACATTCTGACCATAACTGGTCCGATATTTAAGCCTGCCTATCAACCTGATTATTTCCGAGTGGAGACCTTGAACGCCGACATCAAATGCCGCTTGTTCTCCCACTGACTTTAGATGTGCTTCCATCTCTTTCTTTACTTTTTCTACAATTTCTTCAATCCTTGCCGGGTGAATCCTGCCATCGGCAATTAGTCTCTCCAGAGCAACCCGGGCAATTTCCCTTCTCACCCCATCAAAGGCAGAAAGTGCAATTGCTTCAGGAGTGTCGTCAATTATCAAATCAACTCCCGTAGCGTTCTCGAAAGCCCGAATATTCCTGCCTTCCCGTCCTATCACCCGGCCTTTCATTTCGTCATCAGGCAAGGAAACTGTGGAGACGGTGATATCCGCAGTGTGCTCCACAGCACAACGCTGGATAGCCTGACTCAAAATCCCTTTAGCTTTTCTTGTTGCAGTTTCTACAGCTTCTTGCTCCATCCGTCTAATAATCGTCGCCGATTCTTTCTTAGCTTCTTCCTCCATACTGGCCAAGAGAACTTTCTTTGCTTCTTCGGGGGTCATCCTGGCTAACCTTTCCAATACCCTTTTCTGTTCCTCTCTTGCTTCAGCTAATCTCTTTGCCTCATCTTCGCAATGTTTCTCCTTTCCTAAAACGTATCTCTCCTTCTTGGTAATTTCTCTTTCTTTCTTCTCCAGGATCTCAACTTTACGGTCTAGATTTTCATCCTTCTGTGCTAACCGATTTTCCAGACCTTCTAATTCTTTCCGTCGACTTCTCGTCTCTTCTTCAAATTTAATCCTTGCTCTGTGCATCTCATCTTTTACTTCCAGGATGCCTTCTTTCTTTTTCGATTCTGCGTCTCTCCGGGCGGAATCGATTATCCTTTTCGACTGTGCTTCAACCGATGATGCCTGAAGTCTCGCATAAATAAATCTCAAAATATATCCTACCAATATTCCCAATAGAAGGCAACCCGCACCAATCAAGATTAGATTATTCATTTCCTCCTCCCTATATACATCTGCGGAAAATCACCATGCTCAAGTTGTTCTTATTGGAGATACGAGAAATTCGATGATACGACTATTAGAATTTGCTTATGGCCGATTCTTGCAGTTTATTATCCTACTTTCAGTAATTATTTTATTAACCTTCACATCTTTCTTTTTGAGAGGAATTTTCCTGGCAATCTGCAAATCGAAAGCGAGTCCAATCAGCGCGCATTTATGAGAGCGATTCATCGTCACTTTTGTCGATTTACTTCCCAAAAATCGATCATAGTATCCTCTCCCATACCCCAGGCGACCTCCCCTGTTATCAAAGACTACTCCAGGAACAACTACCACATCAATCTCTTTTCTATTCACCCTCCTTCTGAACTCTTTCTTCGGCTCTCTTATTCCAAAACTTCCCTTGGTGAGTTCTTTTCTTGGATTTCTAATCTCGCATGCCACTATCTTTTCTCCATGCACCACAGGTACTGCTATCCTCTTTTTCAATTTCATTGCATTTCTCATCATTTTCCCTGTTGCCACTTCGCTGCGAAAAGACACATAAAACATAACCGTCTTTGCCCGATGGAACTCAGGTAAGGCAAAGAGCCTCTTTTCGATTTTCCCGCTGTTAGATTCTATTTCCTCACGGGAGAGGTTATCTCTCTTCTTCAGGAATTCTTTCCTGAGCTTTCTTTTTTTCTCCTCCATTTTTCAAGAAGTTCTGCCTTTATCCCTCTTTCCTTGCCCGCTCGCTTTTTTCTCGTAATGGCCTGTCTTCTGCCTCTGGGAGGGCTTATCACTCCTGGCAATCCGGGATTCCAGTTCCTCCATCCTCTTCTTAATCTTCGCCTCATAGCCTTCTTCTGTGGGAAAATAGTACCTGCGTTTCACGGGCAAATAGTCCTGTTTCACCCATCCTTTTGCGTAACTGTGAGGATATTTATAATCTTTCTGTCCAACCTTAGTCAAATATTTCGGAGGCTTAAGAACTTTCTTCTCTTCTATATCGGTCAAAGCCTTATCTATTCCTTTGTAAGCCGCATTAGACTTCGGGGCGCAAGCAATATATATTGCCGCCTGAGCAAGTGGTATCTTGGCTTCGGGCATTCCCAAGAATTCGCAAGCTTCCAGAGCTGCACTGGCTACTACCAGGGCTTGCGGGTCTGCATTGCCTACATCTTCACTGGCACAAATCACAATCCTTCTGGCAATAAACCGTGGGTCTTCACCAGCGTATATCATCTTTGCTAACCAGTATAAAGTTGCATCCGGGTCAGAACCTCTCATGCTTTTAATAAAAGCCGATATCGTATCGTAATGTTCATCCCCTTTCTTGTCGTAGACCACAGCCTTTTTCTGGATCGATTCTTCAGCAACTGATAAGGTAAAGTTAATCTCTCCACTTCGGCCCGGTTTTGTAGTCATCACTCCCACTTCCAGCGCATTCAACGCTCTCCTGGCGTCGCCATTTGCAGTTTTTATCAGATGGTCTAGCGCCTGGGGAGTAATTTTTATTCTCGTCTTTCCCAGGCCGTTCTCTCTGTCCTCGATTGCCCTGTTCAGAATAACTTTTAGCTCCTCATTACTCAGAGGTTTAAATTCGAAAATCTGGGAACGGGAAAGCAACCGGGAATTAATATAAAAATAAGGATTCTCCGTAGTGATGCCAATCAGGGTAACTGTCCCTTTCTCCACGTCTGGCAACAGGGCGTCTTGCTGGCTTCGGTTAAAATGGTGCAGTTCATCGATTAGTAGAATTGTTTTCTGACCAGAAAACTTTATTTTTTGCCAGGCTCTCTCAATTATCTTTCTCAAATCAGCAACCCCGGAAGTCACCGCATTTAGCTCTTCAAAGTGCGCTTTCGTCCGTTCAGCGATTATTCTGGCCAGTGCCGATTTACCACATCCTGATGGGCCATAGAAAATGAGAGAGACAATTCTATCCGCCTCAATAGCTCGCCTGAGTAGTTTACCCTTGCCTAAAATGTGCTCCTGCCCCACAAACTGGGAAAGTCTCCTGGGAGACATCTTCAAAGCCAAAGGCACATCTCTAATAGTTTCTAATTCTTGCTTGGCAAAAAGTTCCATTCCCTACCTCGACTTATATTAAAAAAAGTCCCCGCTCTGCCGTGTGTCTGACTGTTTTAAAGGCCCAACTCAAAGTGGGTATCCTGCTCCGATAACCACGATTACCAGAGACTCCGGATTCCCTGAATTATACTTGTCGGCTTAAAATAGTCAACACATCACGCACATCGCAGGGACCACAAAAACCTACCATATTTAAATAATATAGAAACTATTTTTTTAACGCTTGATCGAGCAGCTTGATTAATTCATCAGATCTTTTTGATATTTCCTGGCCACTGGTATCCTTACTCTCTCTCAACCTGAACAATTCATCAGCAATATTTAAAGCAGCCAAAACTGCTACTCGGCTTGTATCTACAATGTTTGATGTGTTAGCTATTCTGTTCATCTGATCATCAACGTATTTCGCCAACGCCGAAACATATAAAGGGTCCCAATTGCCCCCTTCGATTACGAATTCACGGTTATATATCTTTACTGGAATCTTATCCTCATCTTTCTTGAGCATCTAACCCTCGTACCTGTGCCAGGATTACACTTTCATTTTCTCTAATCGATCAAGCAAAACCCGGAGTCTTTCCTTAACTGCTTTTTTTTCTTTTTCCAAGCGCTCTGCTTCAGCGACTATTTTCTTTGCTGTTTTATTCTCTCCTTCCATAGATTTGATATCTTCTTTTTGTCTTTCAATCTCTTCCAGTAACTTTGCTTTTTCCTGTTTCAGCGAATTGACTAATACAACAATGTCCTCTATCTTTTTCCTGACAACATTATACCCTTTCATTTTCCTCTTATTTCCCGAGCAAGTTCTGTTTTCTCACTTTTACTTTTAAATCTCTTTCCAATGTTTCCACTATTTTCGTATGCAAACTATTTACTTCTTCATCCTTCAAAGTCTTTTCCATAGATTGATAAATAATTTTACAAGCTAGCCCCTTCTTCCCGGGCTCAATCTGTTTTCCGAAATAGACATCGAAAAGTTTTATGTCCCCAACCAGTTCACCTCCAGCCTTTTTTATTTTAACAAAAATCTCTCCAAATGTCAAGCCTTGAGGAACTACCAAAGCAATATCCCTGGAAACCCAGGGAAACCTCGACGTTCTCTCATATTTTTTCTTAATCTCCATGAGTGCACACAATTTGTCAAAATCTAACTCAAAAATGTATACCTTGTCTCTAAATTCCATTTTCCGGGAGACCTTACTAACTAATTCCCCTAAATCGCCCAGATGTTCATTGTTTACCATTATCTTATTTGAAATTCCCTGTTCCAGAAGAAAATGGCTGCTTTTCTCTATCCCGGATTCTCCCCGACGTTCGGGAATAACACCTAGCTCTCCTAACAGGGAATCCACAATACCTTTAACATAGTAAAAATCGATAGCTTTTGAAGAATCTTCCCAATATCGCTCTTCCTGACTACCAACCAGCACACCCGCCAAAACCCTTTTCTCCTGCGGCACATCTTTTCCCGGAAAAAAGACACGTCCTATTTCGAATATTTTCATACCAGGCACACCATGGTTTAAATTCCATTTCAGGACCGCTAATAGACCCGGCAGAAGGGAAGTGCGTAAAAGACTCTGTTCTCGAGACAAAGGATTAGTAATCTCCACAGTTCCTTTAAACTCGGAGGGAATAGCGATGTCCAGTTCATTATAATATTCCGGACTAACCAGAGAACGGCTGACAACTTCGCATAATCCCAATCTAGTTAAAACATCTCTTACAAAGTCTTCTAACGTCAAAACCTTGTCATCAACTGCACCGCTAACCTCTATTTTCGGCATACCTGAGGGAATCTTATCATATCCATACAGTCGGGCAATTTCTTCCACCAGGTCGATGGGGCGGGAGATATCATTCCTATAGGAAGGCACTTTGACCCCCAAGCTCTTCTCTCCATCTTTTTGGGAGACATTAAATCGCAGGCGGGTTAAAATTTCACTCATTTCTTTAGTGGATATATTAGAGCCCAGAATATGGTTGGCCTTTTCCGGGGAAAAATCTATCTCTACTGGAGAGAATGGCTGAGGGTAAACGTCGATTACTCCCGAGGCAATTTTTCCTCCGGCCAGTTCCTTAATCAACTGGCAAGCTCTATTGGAGGCGACAATGACGTTTTCCACATCAACGCCGCGTTCAAACCGGTAGGATGATTCCGTATCAATGCCCAACTGGCGGGCTGTGCTTCTTACTACCTGAGGAGCAAAATAAGCGCTTTCCAGAAGTACATTTCTAGTAGATTCTTCAACGCTGGTCTCTACCCCTCCTATGATTCCCGCCAAAGCCACCGGGCGACTGGCATCAGCAATAAGTAGATTCTTTTCTGTAAATTTTCTCTGTTCATTATCCAAAGTCAAAAGTTTCTCGCCAGGGGTAGCAAAGCGCACGACAATTTTATGCTCAGACAATTTATCATAATCGAAGGCGTGAAGAGGATGGCCAAGTTCAATCAGAACATAATTGGTCACATCCACTACATTATTAATCGGCCTGAGCCCTACTGTTTCCAATTTCTTAACTAGCCAGGAAGGAGAAGGACCGACTTTCAGGTCGCGAATAATTCTGGCGGTATAACGCCTGCACGCCTGGGGAGCGAGAATCTCCACTTTCGCCAAATCAGAAACAGAAATTCCGTTTTCTTTCAACTCAATCCTGGGCGGCTTCAAATTACCACCCAAAATAGCGGAAACTTCACGCGCCATCCCAAATATGCTGGCGCAATCGGACCGATTAGTAGTCAGTTCTACTTCCAGCACTACTTCTTCCAACGTTAAAGCTTTCTTAATGTCAGCACCTAATTTAGACCCAGGGGGAAGAATACGAATGCCGCTGGCATCTTCTCCAACGCCCAATTCTTTCTCAGAACAGAGCATTCCGTAAGAAGTCTGCCCTCTTATTTTCGCTTTACTTATTCTTCTGCCTCCAGGAAGTTTCGCTCCCACTCTGGCCAGAGGAACCAGATCTTTGACCTTTATGTTACTTGCTCCACAAACTATAGAAAAGATTTGCTTTCCGTCGGAAACCTGGCAAAGACTTAATTTATCCGCCTGGGGAATAGGCTTCAGAGAAAGAATTTCACCAACGACTACGTTCTCCACCTCTGACCCCAAATAGACAATATCGCTTACTTCCAGACCGGCCATGGTGAGACGTTTAGCCAGTTCCGGAGGAGACAGAGAAAAATCTACATATTCCTTTAGCCAATTATAAGAAATCCTCATTTCCCCTCATTCCTGCAAACGATTTGTTTGCTTAGCAACAAAGCCTTCTCATTGCGAACAAAGTGCAGTCCCCATTCATCGGGACGACAGGCTTCGCCTGGCAATGACATCTTTTAATTCCTTATTTAAAAAGAGTATGCGCAAAGTCAATCCATTCGCGGGAAACAGTCTTTAATTTACCCACAGCTTCTTCTAAACTAACCCCCACCATCTCTGTTCCCCGTAACGAGACCATCTGACCAAACTTTCCTTCCTTAATCAGTTCCGCTGCTTTTACTCCAGCCCTCACTCCCAGCATCCGGTCGAATAGAGTGGGAGCTCCTCCCCGCTGCATATGACCAATAACGCTCGCCCTGGTATCAATTCCCAGTCTATCCTTTATAATCTCAGCAATACCTTCTCCCACCCCTCTCTCTTTCAACAGCATATGGCCAAACTGATCCAGCTTCTCTTTAGCTACTTTCTTTCCCGGAACTTCGATACCCTCAGAGACTACCACTGTGGCTACCTTTTTCCTTTCATAAACCTTTTTCAAATGTTTGCACATAGAATCCACGTCCACTTTTTCCTCGGGAAGCAGAACCCAGTCTGCACCACCGCCAATGGCGGTAAATAGTGCCACCCAGCCGGCGTGCCTGCCCATTACCTCTAAAACCATAATCCTTCTATGCGATTTTCCCGTATCCTTTAAAACTTCCAATGCATTCATCGCCAGAGTAACCGAGGTATCGAAACCAAAAGTGTAATCTGTGGAGGAAAGGTCGTTGTCCATAGTTTTGGGAACACCAACAACTTTCATCTTGTGTTCTTTATATAGTTTATTGGCTACTCCCAGAGTATCTTCCCCACCCATAGCCACTATTGCATCAAGTTTAAGTTTTCTCACATTCTGTAAACATTTCTCTACGCCCTTCTCCACCTTATATGGACTGGTGCGGGAAGTGCCCAGTATCGTCCCTCCCTTATCCATCAAATCTTCCACCTGGGAAATTTCCAAAGGTTGAGTCAAACCCTCAATCAATCCCCTCCATCCCTCGCTAATCCCTACTACTTCCCAGCCGAAATCTATTGCCCGCATCACACATCCACGAATTGCCGGATTTAAACCTGGCACATCTCCTCCACCACTCAATACTCCAATTCTCATCGTAATTTTTACTCTCCTTCCTTTATCTTCTTCTCTCCGTAAACATTGTGTCTCCGAAACCTATCCCAACCTTTTAACACCCTGAGGATGAAGGGATAGTTACAGGAGCTTCAAATCCGTCCCGATGCATCGGGACGGATTTTAGAGCGAGGTTCTAACCGAGCGACTCCGAAAACTATCCCTTCCTCCTCCTTATATTGCCAATATATGCGCCAATCTGTAAAGATTTCTATCTATCTCTTTTTTCTGTCTTGTTACATAATCCAAAGGATGAACTACAACTTCCCCTTTTTCCCATCCCACCATCCTTGCCGATCTCGCTCTCATCAGAGTCTTCACTGCCTGATGTCCAAAAAGATTGGCTAAATTTACGCTGCGGGCAGTTGGTGAACCGCCACGTTGAATATAACCAACGACACTAACTCTAACTTCATAGCCAGTAACATCTCTTATCTGATGGGCTATGGCATAGGCAGCTCCTGCTCCCTCAGCCATAACAATAATGCTACTCTTCTTACCAGTCTTTCTACCTTGTTCCAATTCCTGAGAGATTTTACTAAGATTATATCTTACTTCGGGCACTAAAATTATCTCCGCCCCAGAAGCCAATCCCACTGCTAAGGCGATAAATCCCCTCTCTCTACCCATAACTTCAATGATAAAGATTCTGTCATGGGAAGAAGCAGTATCACGAATTTTCTGAATAGATTCTAATGCTGTATTTACCGCTGTATCAAAACCTATAGTATCTTCCGTGCCGGGAATATCATTGTCAATACTTGCCGGTATACCAACAATAGGTATTCTACTTGCCCGATAGAGTTCCATTCCTCCCTTAAACGAACCGTCTCCGCCAATGGTAATCAACCCATCAATCCTGTTCCTTTTCAAAACTTCTCCTGCTTTCTGTATTCCTTTTTTCGTCTTCATCTGTTCGCATCTTTTCGTCTTCAGTACCGTTCCGCCCCAACTGATAATCCCGCTAACCGACCGCAAATCCATTCTTCTTTTCTTATCTTTAATCAGCCCCCAATACCCTTCTTCAAATCCGACCACTTCTAAGCCATAGTAGATTGCTGAGCGCACTACTGCTCTAAGACAAGCATTCATCCCCGGTGCATCTCCGCCAGCAGTGTTAATAGCAATCCTTTTCATTTCTTCTTTTCTTTTGCTTCTGTTTTTGCTTTTTTGCCTGGTTCTACTTCCACAAATTCACCCAACAGGCGAAACTTCTGGTACCTTTTTTTCAACAGTTCCTCTACAGGCAGTTTTTTCAATTCCTCCAGATCTTTCTCTATTTTTTCTTCCAGTTGCTTGCAGACAAACTCTATATCCCGATGGACGCCACCCAGAGGCTCACTGATAATTTCGTCAATCACCTTCAATTCCAGTAAATCCTGAGCGGTCAACTTCAGTGCCTTAGCCGCCTCGGGAGCCTTCGCTGCATCCCTCCACAGAATTGAGGCGCAACCTTCAGGAGAGATAACCGAATAGATAGCATTTTCTAACATTAGCACTTTATCGCCGACGCCGATTCCCAGCGCTCCACCACTGCCACCTTCTCCCACCACCACCACAATAATAGGGACTTCCAGTTCCGACATTGCTTTCAAATTGCGGGCAATTGCCTCTGCCTGCCCCCTCTCTTCTGCACCGATTCCTGGATAAGCCCCGGGAGTATCTATGAAACTAATAACAGGAATTGAAAATTTCTCAGCCATCTTCATCATTCTCAATGCCTTGCGGTACCCTTCGGGATGGGACATCCCGAAATTCCTAATCATGTTTTCCTGGAGCGTGCGGCCCTTCTGATGGCCAATAATTACTACCGTTTCTCCCTTAAACTTAGCCATTCCCGCCACTATAGCCGGGTCATCGGCAAAACCTCTGTCTCCTTGAAGTTCCACAAAATCACTCATAAGGACATTTATATAATCCAAAGTGTAGGGACGTTTAGGGTGGCGGGCCAGTTGAACCTTTTGCCAAGGAGTGAGATTCCCGAAGATTTCCTTCTTAAGTTTATCGCATTTTTTCTCCAGACCTGCTATCTCCTTGGAAAAGTCAACTTTGTTGGCAGTGCCGAGACTTTTTAACTCTTCAATCTTCTTTTCCAGTTCCACAACCGGCTTCTCAAAATCCAAACCTTCAATTTCTGCCAATATATCCTCCCTTTCCCACCAATTAATAGATAGTTTGTGAAGAGCTATTGGAATTCTGGTCAAAAAACGAGGACGTATCCCCTTAATGCGAGGGGATTTGGTGTAGCGACATTACTTGTAACAGCAAAGCGTAAGCTTTGCTTACTCTAGTCCCGATTTATCGGGACAGCTACATTTCTAAAATGCGCTCATATATCCAATGCGAAAGATGCGATCAAAACCATGGGTATGGGCGATATCTCTTCCGTCTATTTCAACGTTTAAGCTTGGCGTAATGAAATAACGTAAACCTATGTTTATCCTGACCTCTCTGCCTCCGCCCAGATTATCGAATTCCAACATGGGAATTATGTTCTCATACATTTTGGAGAATAGGCTAACGAATCCCCTCACCCTGAATTTATCAAAATCGTAGCCGTTAATCCCGCTGCAGACTTCTAAATTAGGAAGGAAATTCTCCTTGCACAGGACTATAAAGAAACCTCTTTCTCTCTGCTCGTACTTTCCATCCTTATATTCTCCATAACCCTGATCATCGTAACCAACACCAATGGATGGAAAGTACTCGGTCCCGCTGAACAGGTAAAATTTCACAAAAAGTCGAGGTCGTCTGAGCTTGATGTCATCATTCCCTATCATATTTTCAGTATCCAGATAAACTCCCAGGTTCATATGTTCCAATACCCCAAAGAATAGACCCGCCAGAAGTCCGCTAATATTACTGCCTTCATCGTTTTCCATACTATAGAAGCGGAAGTTCACGTTATATCCCCCCTGTTCGGTAATTTGAGGCGTGGGGGTGTCGATCAAATCGATTACTTCTCCTGCAGACGACACGGAATAAATGGCTAAAATATAAGTAATAACCAATCCTACCAATAAAATTAATGGAAAGGGCATCCTTTTCATTATCCTCTCCTTTATGAATTATTTTTCCTTGCAATTTCCGTCGTTCAATTTTATCCAGATAATCCTAACAGATTTCAACTATCTTGTCAAGTTGTCCTATTTCTATTCTTCCTTAAACCCCGATTCTATTTCTTTCAATTTTCTCGTAGCCAATTCATTTCCAGGGTCAGCTTTCAAAACTTTCTGGAATTCTTCTCTTGCCAGATTGACCTTTTTCAATTCCAGGTAAGCAAGACCAAGGTTATTATGGGCCCCGGTATTGAACGTGGGAGAGAGTTCGATTATCTTCTGGTATTGATTGATTGATTCTTTTATCTTACCCTGGCTGAAGTATATGTTACCCAAATAGAGGTGCGCTTTTATGCTTCCCGGAACAAGCTTTACAATCTTCCGATAAGTCTCTTCTGCCCTATTCCAATCTCTATTCTTTACATATCCTTCTCCCTTCTCAAAAAGAAGGTTGATTTCCTGTGTTGCCGCAGGGATAGGGGGTTTCTTTTTCATCTGCGCCTGAATATACGAAAGATTCGTCTTAGCTTTTGCATTTTCCGGGTCAAGCTCTAATATCTCTCGATACTGCTCGCTAGCTTTCTCCCATTCCTTTTTTCCAATATATACCTGCGCCAGGTAGGAGCGATTAGGCACGGAGAGAGGATTTATCTCAATCGATTTAATCAGAGCTTCAATCGCCTCTGGTATTCTATTCGTCTGTCCGTACATAATTCCCAAATTTGAATATATCTCGTCGTATCCAGGATTTGCATCAATCGCCCTAAGGTAAGCCCAAATAGCTTTCTCCTTCTCGCCCAGGCGAGCATAAGCGTTACCCAATTCATAATTATTATCCACATTTAGAGGATAAATCTTATAGGATAGCTCGCACTCCTGAGCTGCCCTTGCCAGCGTGGCATTATTTTTTGCGTACTTGAAGCCCTTGAAATAATGGACTTCTCCCCGGAAATATCTGATATTAAATATAACAATTCCCAGGAGAATTATTCCTAATGGGTAAACTACAAATTTTTTAATGGGAATCCTGCGTTCTGACACGTTCCATCTCTGGCATATTCCCACGATCAATCCCATCCATACCCAGAAAAGAAGAGCAGGCATCGGGAAATGTAAAGAGACATTCAATAAATTGTCAACGAGCATTCCCAAGATGCTTCCCAGAAGTGCCAGAGCAACTACTTTTTCATACTCGCCAGTAAGCTTTCTGTAATTATCTATTCCCAGTTTAAAAAAGAGAATGAAGAACCAGATATATATTCCCAGACCCACAATCCCTATCTGAGAGACCACCTCTAATATCTCATTGTGAGCATTGTTGGCGTGCGTGCGAAAAGGAGAATACTGCTCTATTTTCAGAAATTTTCCTTGATGGAATGGATAGATAATCTCGAAATTTCCCCAGCCATGGCCCAAAAGTGGACTTTCCTTGAACATAGAATAGGCAGCCTCCCAGATCAAGAATCTCTGAACATAGGCCATCTGTTTAAAATCAGTAACGCTCTTGACCTTGTCCCAGGCTACTTTCACCATCCTGACTTTCCTTTCCCCGCCGGCCCTTACAGGATAGAGCATCACCACAAACAGAAGAGCCACCAGAAGAAGTAACCACCTTTTATTCCTCAAAATCAAAGTGCGCTGGTAGACGAGGAGATAAAAGATAACAAAAATCAAAGCCACAAAAAGCCCCAGCCAGGCGCTGCGCGTGCGGGTCACCAGGAGTCCAAAGAAGTTAGCTCCAAAAAGTCCGCCTAAAAAGAGTTTCTTAAGGGAAACCTTTTCATAAACAGCCAGAACCGCTATCAGCGGCAAGATTAACATTAGAAAACTTGCCATAAAATTGGGGTTGCCAAAGGTGGAGACGCTGCGCGTGCCAAAAGGATCTAACTTCATCGGCCATATCGGTTCAATTCCCGCGTACTGAAGCAATGCGTACAAAGAGGCAACCGTTCCCACGGCAAAACCAATATAGATTAACCTTTTGAGATTTTTTTCATCCTGAAGGAGATAGACAGTCAGGTAAAATATCGTCAGGCAATTGAGTAATAAGAATAGCAGTCTTCTGCCGCCAAAAGAAATGATAGCCATTTTAAAATTCGGATGGATATAGAAGGAATAGGCAACTGAAAGAAGCGAGACCAAAAAGAAGATAAAAAGAGGTTTATCCAGGTATGTTCTGGGCAAAATAATCTGCCGTTTGAGATTACTCTTTATTAACCAGATAGCCAAAATTACAGACAGACCAATTGCCAACACCACGTTTTGGATTATATAGGGATTGCGAGTAGTATCGGTAAGAAAGATTAGAGGGCAGATTAAAAAAATAAGAAAAAAGATATATTTTATTAAGCGATCGAAATCCATTTTATAATAAAAAAAGCCGCTCGACAGGAAAATATTAATCTTTCACACCCGGCCTTGTGGCTTTCATCTGTTCAATTATAGATTTTGCCTGTTTATCTTCAGGATTCAATTCCAATATCTTTTTCCATTCCTTCAATGCCAAATCGCGTCTATTTATATTCCAGTAGAAAGTAGCAAGGCTCCTGTGGGCGCCAATGTCAGAATCGTTCAGTTCAACTGCTTTCTTAAGAGTCTTTTCAGCCTCCACGAACTTCTTTTGCATAAAATAGACATTACCTAAATTTATGTATGCCTGATTCAATTTTGGATTCCACTCTACAGCCTTAAGATAAACCTTCTCTGCCTTAGCCCAGTCCTCCTTTTGAACGTAGCACCAGCCCATCTTGAAGTAGGTAGGAGCGTACACAGGGTCAAGGTCCAAATACTTCTCGAAACTTTCTATGGCCTTATCCCAATCTTTCAGTTTAGTATATAAACTCCCTTCCTGGAAGTGGACCTGCACGTAGTTAGGGGCTAGCTCTTTTAAGTCAGCATACTTCGCTACCGCTCTGTCAGCGTCAGTGCGGGCATTTCTTGGGTCTTCTTCCGCCCCATAAATCAATTTATGAATGCGGGGAAAGAAATATTTTTGCTCTGGCTTTACAGAGTCCCAGCGAGGGTCGTAAACTTCTTTCATATTCCATCTATCATTGTAGACATTGCCCATAAAGTAGTGAGTCATCGCATAATAAGGATTATTTCTCAAAACAGTCTGATACTCCTTCAAAGCGCTTTCCCACATCCCCGCTTTGGAGTAAGCAATAGCAATGTTGTGGTGGATATCAGCTATGAAGAATCGCCTGAAGAAAAATACCAGAAACAGAGTTACAACTATGATTAGCGCCTGGACTACTCTTCGTAAGCGCCTATTACTTAGGTATCTAGACCNNATTAGCGCCTGGACTACTCTTCGTAAGCGCCTATTACTTAGAAATCTAGACCTACTCTCACCTTCCGGGCCGGGATTAGTCTTCTCTTTATGTCCCACTATCTGACCACCAAGTAGTCCCAGGAAAAGCCAGAAGACAAAACCCGAAGACACAAATCTCATATTCACACACATAAGATTATGCACCATAAGTCCAAACAGCCCAGAGAGTAGGCCAATGAGTAGGTATTGCCGTCTGGTCAACTTCTCCAGGCGAGCGCCAATCTTGAGTCCCCCACCCTTCTTGGAACGGGGATTCGACCGGGAATTCCTGGCAGACGGAGGGGGCTGTGCCGAATAGCCAGTAACTTGCACTAACCTTTTCGTTCCGGTAAAAAAGATTATCGTCAGAAACCAGAGAAATATCCCGAACCCAATTATCCCCTCATCATACCACACTTCTATGAATTCATTCTCCGGATGGTCTGTTTCCGTATTATGCTTTCCTTCAATATGAAATATCTCCGGACGCCGGAAAGCAGGATAGACTATCTTGAAAGTGCCAATCCCTGTCCCCAGAAACGCGTGCGTTAGCTCTTTACCCGGCGTCGATTTAATTGCCGTGCCTTCCTCGGGATAATCTCTAATCATTTCCAGAGTGGAAATCCAGGTGAACACTCGGAAACGCACCGAGTCTATTCGTTGTCTTATAAGAAAAATCACCGCACTCGCAGTGCCCAGTATAAGGACTGATAAGAAGATTGCCAGAAAAGTCTTCTTCTGTTTCTTTGTAGCAGGAACAATAAATAACGTAGTTACCAGAGCAAAGAAAGAGACTCCCGCCGCAAAGCCAATATAAGCAGCTTTGGTTCTGGTGGTGATGAGATTAATCACCAGGATAAACAGAAAGAGAGACAGAAGCTTTTTGGTCTTCATCTTCACCAACACCATCAAGCATAAAGAAAGCAATAGCAAAAAGAAGAAAGCGTATGTCTTATTTTCCACAAAGAAGATATACGCTTGAGTACCCAGCCCTCCCAGGCGCATCAGCCCTTCTTTTCCCAAAAATTGCATAAAACAGAAGACGATGCCAATTGTTGCCACCAGAACCAAAGNNCCAGGACCAGGAATGCAGCAAAGAAGTTGGGATTGCCAAAAGTGGAAAATATTCTGTCCCCAAAAGCCGCCTTCCAGATGAAGGGGTCTAACTCCATGAATTGAATTAAACCATAGAAAACAGCAATAAACGTAGCAGCCAGTATCCAGCGGAACATTCTATTTACTTTTTCCGGAGTGTCAAACTCCACAAGAGCAATCAAAAAAGTTGCTATATACAGAACTCTTCGGGTGAGTTCCTCGAAACTGGTAAATTTAAATGGAGAAATAACGAAGGAAACGATACCGGAAAGAAGAAAAAATAGGGCAGGAATCGCGTAGAGACGCTGTTCTCTACTGTCCAGTAGCCTCCCTTTCTCGATTACCTTCACAATCCACGCTGCTACAATAATGGTAGCACCAATTTGTAGAAGGGTAATCTTTATCTGGCAGGAATCGTAGGTCTTTAGATAGAAAGACAGAGCAATAAGGAAGGCCAAAATGGGCAAGCCAAATTCTATTATTACATTGCAATATTTAATCAGTTTTTTACTCATAATTCCTTTAGTATTTTAGCACAATTCCCGCAAAAATTCAACCCATTTATAAAAAAGCCGCATCATCCACAAAAAGTGGACAATGCGGCCACATATTCCATTATTCTGGAGCCGCCGGACGGTCGGGGATTTACAATTTTAGATAAATGCCAAATCAGTGGGAAGTAGCCAAAGGGCAGAATAAGGCCCGTAAGAAGCAAAAATTCCCATTGTTTTGGAAAAAACGAAGGAGATTACTTCAGATCAGGCATTCAGAATTCTATATGGGAAAGGTGGTAACAAAGAACGCCACCTATCTATTTATCCCTGTCCAGAGCCTCTTTCAGCTTAGCTTCGTATTCCGGAGGAGGCACATAAGCGATTCTTCCGGGAAAAATTTTCTCTCTCGTAGTCAGATCAATATCCCAAACTTCAAACGCTCCCCCAAGAGTCTCGTGGGTATTAAACCGTACCCACATATGAAAGTCATCTCTTCCCCATACCTGAATTCGACAGGTCATAAGTCTTACCTGATATTTCAGATCATAGAGCTTTTTGTAAACCCAGATGGCCAGATCTTCAGAATCTCCTCCACCACGAGCTTCAGTTTCTGCTGGACTTTGCCAATAATCATTTGGATCATCCGGAATAAACTTAAGCGGATTATCCCTAATGACCAAATCATAAATGTCATAAACAACAGGTGGAATTTCCTTGGGATAAGTGAGTTCTGCAGCTCTTCCCAGTGAAAATAGGGATAATGCAAGTGTACACCCGATAAGTAACGACGTTATTCTTCTCATAAAGAATACCTCCTTTTTCATTATAGAATCAGAAGATTTTACAACCTTAAGTATTTCATGTCAAGTACAAACTTTTCTCGTCAAGGCAGAAATATGAAAGAGAGGGCACCATCCATTTAGCGTTAATAACTTCTAATTCACTTCTCACGAGCCTATTATTTTTAAAAATGCTTATTTATCAATACTGCTACAATAAAGACCTGCGGTTACTATAACCGTATCACTACATTAATGCTGTATTCTATAGCTTTGATTTTTTCATCTTTGGCAATGAGTGGTTATGTACCCTTATTCAATTATTCCAAAATCCACTCACTCTATTATTTACAATAATTATTTTTCTTCTTCTTTTTTTCTTCTTCTATATTTAGTTATTTAAAGAACTTACTACTGCCCTCACATCTTTCTTTTCCCGTGCACGTTATAGCCCCATATCTTTTGTTTGAGTCCTTTTTTTCTTTTACTTGACCTTTTATATCTTTTGGGCAATAAAAAAAGGAGAACCCC